>JBKPCD010000018.1:0-13198 GCA_046727175.1 Acidobacteriota bacterium
CTCCTGGGGTAGTGGCAGAGTCCTGGCGCGAGAGGGAGCCAAGGTCACGGGACCCCGGCTCCCTCATTCGACAGCTGAAAATGGCGGATCGACGCGCTTCGTCTAAATCTCTTCGCCGCCGCCCGGTTCGCTCACCGGGCCCATTTCCGGCTCCATCAGGCTCGGTTCGGGGGCTGCCGGCGGCGCCGCGCTCGGGGCCTTCCGGGCAGTCTTCCTTGCGGTCTTGCGAGCCGTCTTCTTCTTCTTGCCCGCCGTCTTCCGTCCCGCCGCGGCCCGCTTCCTCGGGGCAGCCTTCTTCGCTGCTCCCTTGCGCCTGGCGGTCTTCCTCGCCTTCTTCGCGGTCGTCCGCTTTCTGGCCATCTAAAACGCTCCTTCGTGAATGGCGATGACGACCGGCGACACGCGGCGGTCGTGATCGTTCGCGAGCGCCATTCTAACGCCAGACACGCGCGCGTATTACAACTCGTGATGGGTGCGACTGAAAAAAACCTCACTGAGCACGAATACGATTCACGTCAAATCGCTTGACACCCGATCGGCGCTGATTTACCAAGCGCAAGAATAGGTATCGATGACCACATTCGCCCAGGATCTCAAATACGGAATCCGCAGCTTCGCGAGAACTCCGGGGTTCACGCTCACAGCCGTGCTATCGATCGCGATTGGCGTCGGCGCCAACAGCGCCATCTTCAGCGTGGCCAGCGCGCTGCTGCTGCGGCCGCTTCCGTACAAGGACGCCGGCCGGCTGGTGATTCTCTGGAACCGGTCCCCTGGGCTCGGCGTCGCCGAAGACTGGTTTTCGACCGCCCAATACTTCGATATCAAGACAGGACATCCGGGGTTCGAGCAGGTGGCGCTTGCGATTGGCGCGAACTATAACCTGACGGGCGACGGCGAGCCGGAGCGAATCGGGACGGTCCGGGTCTCGTCGAATCTGCTGTCCGTGCTGGGTATCACCCCGGCCCTCGGACACCTGTTCTCGGCCGACGACGACATGCCCGGGCGGAGCGGGACGGCCGTGTTGCATCACGGGACGTGGATGCGGCGCTACGGCGGTGATCCGTCGGTCATCGGCCGTGTGCTGACGCTCAATGGCCAGCCGTATCAGGTCATCGGGGTCCTGCCGGCGTCGTTTTCGCTTCCCCGCGAAGTCATGCCGACCCTCGGCGGCGCGGAAGATGCCGAGATTCTGCTGCCGCTGCCGCTGCCGGCGAACGCGTCGCAAATCCGCAACCGGGAGGACTACAACATCGTCGCGAAGCTGAAGCCTGGGGTCTCGGTCGCGAGTGCACAGGCCCAGATGGATGCCATTACCGCCCGACTGCGCCGTGAACATCCCGATGTCTACCCGCCCAACGGGGGTCTCACGTTCGGTATCGTTCCGCTTCACGAGCAGGTCGTAGGAGACGTTCGACGGCCTCTTGTCATCCTGACCGGAGCGGTCGGCTTCGTCCTGCTCATTGCGTGCGCGAACGTCGCAAACCTGCTGTTGTCGCGTGCTCTCGCGCGGCAGAAGGAAGTTGCCGTGCGTGCAGCGCTAGGGGCGAACCGGGGGAGGATCGTGCGGCAGCTCCTGACCGAGAGCGTCCTGCTCGCCGTCATCGGAGGGGCGCTCGGCCTTCTGCTGTCCGGATGGACGTTGGCTTGGATCCGTCTTCTCGGGTCGCGGAGCGTCCCGCGTCTGCACGAGATCGCCATGAACGGCCGGGTGCTTCTATTCACGGCTCTTGTTTCGATCGCATCAGGGATCCTCTTTGGCCTGGCGCCTGCCATGCGCCTCGGTCGGCTGGACCTGCACGGGAACCTCAAGGACGTGAGCCGTGGGGCGACTGATGCCGGGGCAATGTGGGGCCGCGGGCGCAACCTGCGTCGCCTCCTCGTGGTTGTGGAGCTGGCGCTTTCGGTCGTGCTGCTGATCGGCGCCGGTCTGCTTATCCGCAGCTTTGCGCGCTTGCAGAACGTCTCGCCGGGGTTCACGGCGTCGAACGTCTTGACGCTCGAGCTGACGATGAGCGGACGGAGATACAACGAGGCCAGTGCAGTGCTGGAAACGTATCGTCAGCTCTGGCCGCGCCTCGGGCGGCTGCCGAGCATGATCGCCGCCGGAGGTGTGTCCGCACTTCCCCTCAGTCAGATGTTCGCGTGGGGTCCGATCATCGTGGAGGGGCGGACCCCGGTGCCGGGTGAGAACTTCATCAACGTCGACCAGCGAATCGTTGGCGGCGATTACTTCCGGACGATGGAGATCCCGCTCCTGCGAGGACGCCTCTTCACCGATCAGGACACGCGCACGACGCCGCGCGTGATCGTGATCGACGATCGCATGGCAGCCGAAATTTGGCCCCAGGATAATCCGATTGGCAAGCGTATCAGAACCGGAGGCATGGACGCGAATCCGAACGCCCCCTGGATGACCGTCATCGGCGTCGTCGGTGGTGTGAAGCAATACACGCTCGACTCGGACTCTCGCAGTGCGATGTATCTCTGGCATCTGCAATCGCCAACCCGCGCGATGAACGTCGTCGTTCGAACCCGCACGGATCCTGCCGGGTTGAGTGCGGTCGTCCGCAAGGAGATCCGCGAGCTCGATCCTGATCTTCCCGTCTACAACGTGCGGAGCATGACGACGCGCGTCGAGGAGTCGCTGGCGCGTCAGCGGTTCTCGATGACGATGCTGACGGCGTTTGCGGTGCTGGCGCTGGGCCTCGCGACGATCGGGATCTACGGCGTCATCGCGTACCTCGTGAGTCAGGGAACCCGCGAAGTCGGCATTCGCATGGCCCTGGGCGCGACCCCTCGCGGCATTCTGACGCGGATCGTCCGTCAGGGCCTGATGGTCGCAATTATCGGCATGACGATCGGCCTGATTGCCGCGTTCGCCTTGACCCCGATGATGCGAGCGCTTCTGTTCGAGGTTCGCCCATCGGATCCCCTGACGTTCATCGCGATCGCAACGCTGCTGCTGCTCGTCGCGCTGGTCGCGAGCTACATTCCCGCGCGGCGGGCAGCGCGGATCGATCCGATGGAGTCACTGCGGGCTGAGTAATATCGTCGCAGCTTTCATACGCAACAGCAGCGACCGCAACCCATGCGAGCGAGGCCGACTTTCGCATGCGGTGCATGCTATCGATCCGCTCTGCGGTTGTCGATGGCGGCTGCCGTTTGTCTCGTGCCGGCGTCCGGGTGTCTTAGGGGCAGCCTGGAGCCCTGAGCTGCCGGCCGCATTCTGTGCTTGACGACGCCATCGACTCTCGGCAAGGTGTATCAACGTGGCAGAGTCCAATCCACGGCGTCCATTCGACGAACGCGCGGTCCTCGCGGAGCTCGAGCGGCTCCACAAAGCCATCCTAGACATCCGCGAGCAGCGCGAGCAGACCACTGCCGAGTTCGACGCATTCGTTCGGGCGTTTCGAGACCCGGAGGCCAGTGCCGCGCCAGCTATGGCACCAGCGCCCCCGCCCCGAGCACTGCCTGCGACGAACGTTCAGCCGCCCGTGACAACGGTCGGTGCGGCTCCTCCCGCCCCGGTTACGAGCGACTCAGCCGCGGCCGACTTCGGGTCACCGAGGAGCGAGGAGGTACAGCAACCCTCTGGGTTGAAATACGTCGCAGCAGCGGCGGTTATCGGCGCGGTCGTGGTCGCAGGCCTGTTGTTTGTAAGATCTGACCGCACGCGTTCCCCGGAGCCGAGCGCTCCTCCGCCAGCGCAGTCCGCTCCCCTGACGGCTCCTCCGATGCCGGCGCCAAGCGCAGCCTCTCCGGCTCCGACGACCACAGCGGCGGCCCCACCACCGACACATGCCGTCCGGATCGAGCTCACAACATTACGCCCCGTGTGGCTGCGTATCCTGATCGACGACCGCAAAACGATGGAGCGCGTCGTGGAAGCCGGCCAGCGGATTCCACTCGAGGGCGATCATGTGATTTCCATACGTGCCGGCGACGGCGGAGCCGTGCGGGTCACCGTAGGCGGCAACGATGGGCCCATGGGACCCGAAGGACAGCCAGTCACCCGCACGTTCCCGCCGTCCGCCTCGGGGGTCGCGAAGTAGTCGGCATTTACATATTTGCAATTGCTTGTTTGATAACTTTCGGGTTGCAGCCGGTGGGTGAGACGGACAATAGTCTCTTCGACACCAGGCGCCCCGGCGCGGGTTTTGTGTGCGCTGGGGTGGAGATCGGGGCTCCGCCGCGTGTCTCGTGCGGCTGGGGTGGACCTGGCTCCCCCCGAGGAGGCTCTCCGTGGCGACTCACCCGAATCAACCACAGAGCGACGACATCGTCACGCGATGCCGCGCTGCAGTGCGCGTCGAAATGCGCGCGAATGATCGACAGCTGCTCGCCAACTTCCGTAACGCGTTTCTCCAGTGGGTGAACGACGATGCGTCGAGCGAGTTCCTGCGCGCAGCTGGCGCGCCCGACACTGTGGCGCTCGAAGAAGTGGCCGCTGGCAGTGGCGATCATGCCGCGAAGACGCTGCGCGTGGAAGTGATCTGGGATCTGAATCGCGGTGTCGATCGATCGTCGGCGCAAATCACTGAACCGGGAGCGATGCCTTCGTTCTCGCTGTCCTCGCCGGCCAGTCCCGTGGGACCGGGGGACGCAGGGTCCATTGCTCCCGGCAATGCGAACTCCCAATTCGTCTTCTTCCCGGATCCGCCAGCGGCGGATCCGATCTATCGCGATGTGAATGGGCCCCTGCGCGTATCGGCCGATCAACGGACCACGCGCGCGCAGCTCGTTCGTTCGCTCGCGCCTTTGACCGTGGAAGAGCTCGCGCTCGGATGGCGCGGAATCCATGCGAGGACGCTCGCGGCGTACCGCACTGCGAGAAGGCGCAGCTTGCGAGTCCTGGCGGATCCGCGCATGCGTGGCGCCCTCGTGTTCGGCGCGACTGCGGCGATCCTGCTGATGGCGACGATCGTTTATCTCACGTTGCGACCCCGAAGCGAGGCCGATCGTATCGCCACCGGGACGCCGGCCTCGGCTCCTGTTTCGCAGCTGGAAACGAACCGCCGCGCACAAATGGGTGGCGACCAGCTCCTCTCATCGGCCACGAGCCGAGACATTCCCGATACGAATCGAGATCTGCTGGAACGCAAGGCGCCTTCCCGACCGTCCTCGGGGAACAGCGTTCCGACGACGGGGCGAACCGCTCGGCGCCAGACGGCAGCGAACGTTCGAGCAAAGCCGGCAGCTCGTGCCGTTCCGCCTCCAGGTCGGCGTCAGGTGCCCGCATCTGCAGTCTCATCCTCAGCGGCTCGACGTGATTCCGTCTCCGCCACCGTTCAGCCGGCGATTGCAACGAGCCCTGTCGTCGCCTCGCGTTCCGCGCCGTTTGTCGTTGGGACGCTGGTCGTGACCTCCGAGCCGGCTGGCGCGGAAGTCTTGATCAATGGTGTGTCGCACGGACGGACTCCCCTGCGCATCCCGGGCCTTGCGGCTGGCAGTCGTGTGGTGCGCCTCGAGCTCCCGGGCTACGAACGCTGGTCGTGGGCGGTGCGCGTCGTCGCCAACAGGCAGACACCACTCGTGGTGAAGCTGCAGCCCGAGGGTCGGAAAACCAATTGACGATTGCAGATTGCAGATTGCAGAGAGCCGGACTGTGGATTGCGGATTTGCCCGACTGCAGATTGCGGATTGCCGGACTGCAACTTGTTGATTCGGCTTGATCGCTGCTGACAGACGACTGGCCCGTCAATCTAGAATCTACAATCTACAATCCGTCAATCTGCAATCCGCAATCGTCGATCCGCAATTCTTTGTCATCCATCCTCTTGGCCGCGCCGTCAAAGCGGTCTGGAGGATCGGGATGCGAATCGACGTTCTTCTGCAGGACCTCCGGCATGCAGTCCGGCTGCTGCGGACTGCCCCGGGCCTCTCCATCGTCATCGTCGCCACACTCGGTCTCACGCTGGCGACGATTATCGCGGCGTTTGCGGTGCTGAACGCGACGCTGCTCCAGCAGTTGCCGTACCGTCAGCCGGAGCGCGTCGTCTATCTCAAGCATTCCTACGGCGACTCGGGCGGTGCGGGATCGATGCCGCTCTTCCTCGACTTCAGACGGCAGGCCCGTTCGTTCGAGAGCATTTCGGTGACGGCGCCATGGAGCTTCAATCTCACCGGCTCCGGAGAACCGGAACGCCTGCGCGGGTTGGTCGTGTCGGCCGACTTCTTCGAGACGCTCGGCGTTCCGGCCTGGCGTGGCCGCACGTTCCTGCCGGAAGAGGAGCAACCGGGACGAGCGGGCGTAATTGTCGTCAGCTACGGCCTGTGGGAGCGACGGTTTGGCAGCGACCCGCGTCTGATTGGATCGAGGCTGCAACTGAACGGCGATCCGTACGAGGTCATCGGCATCATGCCGCGCGGCTTTGCGTGGGGGCGGACTTACGGCAAGGAGGCACTGGGTGAGCTCTGGGCGCCCTTTGCGCTGACCGCCGCGCGCACGTCGGAGTCGGCGCGCGGGAACGAGTTTCTCGACGTCTACGGCAGACTTCGGCCGGACGTTCAGCTTCGAGACGCTCAAGCCGAGCTCGATGGAATCGTTCAGGGCCTGCGGGCACGCTTTCGAAACCGGTACACCGTCGCGAGCGGGTTCCGTGTGACGGCTGTCTCCCTCCAGGAGGAGATCATCGGGTCGCTGCGAGGAGGGCTCCTGCTCATCTTTGCTGCAGTTGCTTCGCTGGTATTGATTGCCGCGCTGAACGTCGCCGGTCTTCTGCTCGCGCGGGCGACAGGACGCCGACGCGAGACGTCCGTGCGCGTCGCGCTCGGCGCGAGTCGCGGCCGTCTCGCTCATCAGATCATGATCGAAGCGGCGGTTCTCGTTGCCGCGGCCGGGAGCGTCGGGCTGCTGGCGGCGTTCGTCGCCGCACGCGCGTTCGATCGCATCGATCGCATCACGCTTCCGAGATCGCAGCCGATTCAAATCGACGCGACGGTGGCGGGGTTCGCGTTCATCGCTGCGCTGGCGGTCGCCCTCGTGAGCGGTCTCCTTCCGGCTCTTCACGTCTCGCGATCGAATCTCACCAGTTGGTTGCAGCCTCGAGCTTCCATCGCAGGCGGACGTGACGCCGGACGGATGCGCCGTGTGCTGATCGTCGCGCAAACAGCGCTCGCGCTCGCGCTGCTCGTCCAGGCTGGGCTGCTCGTCCGCAGTGTCGGCGAGCTGCAGAGAGTGTCGACCGGATTTCGGGCCGAGAACGTGCTGATCGCGCAGCTCAATCCGGTTTCGCGTTACCACGAAGACCACGCCAGAGTCGGTTTCGTCACGGACGTTCTCGCGCAGGTGGCCGGCAAGCCGAACGTCCTCTCGGCCGGAGTCGTATCGGAGCTTCCGCTCAGCGGATACAGCAACAGCAGCAGCTTTTACATCGAGGGGCGAATCATCCCTCAGGAAGACAAGCAGCCTCATGCCGAGACGTGGTCAGCGACATCCGGTTATTTCGTAACGCTCGGCATCGGGCTGCAGCGCGGGCGCCTGTTCGACGATCGGGACACGAGCGAGTCGGCGCCGGTGACAGTCGTGAGCGAATCGCTCACCCGCACCTACTTCCCTAGGGAGGATCCGATCGGCAAACGAATCGATTTCGAGGGAAGCTCGAGGAAACACGCCTGGCGCGAGATTGTCGGCATCGTCAGCGACGTTCACGATCGACATCTCGAGCGGATGCCGGGTCCGCAGATCTACGTGCCGTACGCGCAGCGACCGACCGGCGGCCTCTTCCTGGTTGTGCGATCCACGCAGGAAGCGCTCGGATCGCACGCGTTGGTACGTTCGGCCGTCCGCGCGGTGGACGCGAATCTGCCCCCGTACGGGTTTACGTCAATGGATCGCCTCGTCTCGCTGGATACCCGCGACAAGCGCGCCGGCAGCGCGGCGCTGGGGGCCTTTGCCGTCGCGGCGATGCTGCTCGCGGCGATCGGGTTGTACGCGCTGCTCGCGCAGACCGTGCGCGAGCGCGTGCCCGAGATTGGCGTCCGCATGGCGCTTGGCGCACGGTCCACCGACGTGCTTCGGCTGTTCATTGAGGACGGTGGACGACTGATTCTGTTCGGCGTCGTCGCAGGTCTGCCAATCGCGCTCGTCGCGAGCCGTCTGCTGCGAGGCGTGATCTTCGGCGTAACGTCGACCGATCCCGCCACCTACGTCGCGGTGGGTGCGCTGTTCGTGATCGTCGGTGGCGCCGCCTGCGCACTGCCCGCGTGGCGCGCGACCCGCATCGATCCCCTCCGCGCGTTGCGCGAGTAAAAGGGAAAAGGGCCCTTTGCCTTTTCCCTTTTTCATCGCCTCATCGGAACCCGAGAAGTTCTGAGACGTCGATCGCGATGTGAGTCGCCCGCCCCAGCCATCCGTGGCTGAAGGTTTCGCTCGTCCTCACGAGAAGATCCTCGTTCGTGATGTGCGGCGCGATGTACACCGCCCCGTACGAGAACTGAAGAACGCCGCGCCAGTCGCGATATCTGTGCGCTCTCTCGATCTTGGCCGTGTGGACGGGTATCAACTTGAGAGGCTTCAGCACCACCCTCGTCGACAAGCTGAGTCGCCATTCCTGAAATCCCGTTCCCTGGAAGCGGATTGCTCCGGCGCCAATCGTTGGCTCGATTGCGCCGAGCCAGTACCAGTTGCCTGGGAATTCCAGGGGCAGCGACAGGTTGCCTTCCACATGGCGCACTTCGATCAACCCGACGTCGTCCTTATCCTTGTTGCTCAGAAACGAGAACTGGCCGTCGAAGCATGCCAGTCGACGTGACTTTTCGTCCTCGTGTGGTGTGAGAGGAGCCTTCCACACCGGGACGAACTTGATCGCCCCTCCGTCTTCCCACAAACAGCCTGCGGGCATCCTGAATTCAATGCCTCCAAACGGCCCTGGTCCGCTGAGGCGCTCCAGCCACCCCCGTCCCCACTCCTGCGCGCGTGCCGGAGCTGCGCACACCAGAGAGACAAGCACGACGAGTGACAACCACCGCACGTGACGCATGAGAGCCTCGAAGAGTGGGCCCGTTCGTGTTGAATGCGGCAGTGGCGCGGCCCACACCATTGCCGCTTCCGGCGATCTCGAGCGCCGCGTTTCAGCGGAGTCACCGTGAGACGATCACCGGAGACTGAAAAATGCTTTCCGTAACGCCGGTGTCCTTCACCCGCTGGTCGCCCTTCGCCACGCGCCGGACCTTCGGTTGCGGGCTGTCGGGACAATAGAGGAGCGTTTCGGTGGCACTAGCAGCGAGGTCGTAGCACCGCATCGACGCGAACTCCACGCGGCTGAAGCGACTCTGAAACAACACCTTGTACGGTCCATCCCACAGGATCACGGCGAGCACGAGGATCGCGGCGACTGGCGCAATCAGCGCGAGGCCGTTGCGCGATGGGGAGCTGCGCTGGATCCGAACCAGCCGATACAGCGCGAGCCCCGCCCCGAAGACCAGCACGTCGAGCATCTCGCGGTACCATTGATGGTTGTTCTCGTTGGCCGGGGACAGGATCGCCACTTGTTCTGCTGTGAGTTCGGAGATCGGGTTGGTGGTTGCGACGATGAGCGAATAGAAGATGGCGATCACGATGGCGAGGTATCCGACGCCGAGGACGAAGACAATCTGGGCAAAGCTCTGGGGATCATCCGCGCCGACTCGCATTCGGAGCGATCGGATCGTATTCGCCGTGCGAGCGGACCAGCGGTCGGCACCCGGCGAGATCCGCCGGACCAGTCGCCACAGGAACGCGCCGGCGAGAACGAGGATGACGACCTGCGCGAGCTCGATGACCGGTCCGACGAGCGAACGCAGACCCCACTCAATCCACTCCACTGGTGACTCGGATACGAAATCGGCGCGCTCCAGCATCACGTTGAACTCGATCGAGTTGATGAAGCCGAGCAGCATCAGGGCAATCACGATGGTCGTCAGCCACGCGCCCGCAACCAGCAGGCGTTGCGCAACGGTTCGTGGGGAGGCGATCCGCTCCGCGTCTGTTGCTTCGAGCGCGACGAGATCGTGGACCAGCGTCGCGACCGACTGGTAGCGGGCGGCCGGATCGGCAGCCGTCGCGCGATCGATGACGCGAATGAAATCGCTCGGCAGATCCGGACGGCGCTCGGCCAGCGGCGTGCGGCGCTCCTGCTTGTGCGCCTGGATGATTCCTTCGAACGTCTGTCCTTCGACCGGATATTCCCCCGTGACCAGGTGGTAGAGGAGCACGCCAAGGCTGTAGATGTCGCTCTGCTGCGATGCGGTGGCCCCCGAGAGCAGCTCGGGGGCCATGTAGAGCGGCGTGCCGGCGAGCTCACCAGCGCCACGCGCGAGTTGCGCGGAGTCCCGTCCGGTCCCGAAGTCCATGAGGACGAACCGCCCCTTCTCCTCGCGCATCACGTTGCGCGTTTTCACGTCCCGGTGAATCAAACCGGCGGCGTGTACGGCGGCGAGCGCTCGTCCGACTGCCACCCCGATCGTGACCGCTTCCTGCGCACCGAACGGCCCCTGCGCGTTCAGCAGATCTTCGAGCGTCGTGCCTCTGATGAACTCCATGCAGAGGCCGATCTGCCCTTCGTGCACCTCGGCTGCGTAGACGTTCACGACGTGAGGATGCCGCACGCGCGCGAGCGCGCGGCCCTCGCGCAACATCCGCTCGCCGACGCGATCGGCCGCGGCATGCTGCGGCTGCAGGACCTTCAGCGCAACCTCGCACTCGAGCTGCGGGTCCCACGCGCGATACACGTTGCCCTGCGCCCCTTCTCCGATTCGTTCGCGCAGCTCGTAGCGACCCCACCGCGCCGCTGCGGCCGTCGTCGAACGCGCGCCATCGAGCGTTTCGTCGACGCGCCGTTCGTCACGTTCCAGCGCCTCGGCCGAGTCGTGCACCGTCCCAACCTGCGCGAGCAGGCGCAAGCTCCCGATAATCCGCCGTTCGTGATCGGTTGCGGCATGACGTTCGAGCGCGTCCCAGTCGATCGCCGCGCCGTCGGCGACGCGCGCGGCCACGTCGAGGAGCTCAGCGTCACCGGACATCGTTGATCTCGTGCGCCAGGCGGTAGACCGCGCGCGCCACGGCCATGCGCGCCGCATCGGCAGAGGGCTTGCCGAGCGCGACCGCCACTTCCTCGTAGCTGTATCGCAGCTCGATGCGCGCGACGATCGCTTCGCGATCGGTGTCGCGGAGGCGCAGCATTGCCGCTTCGTATCGTTCGGTGTTCTCTCGTCCGATCGCCTCGTCGAGCGGCGACACGCCTCGATCGGCCGCGTTGTCGGCCAGCGTCGTCTGCGCGGGCCGACGGGTCCTCGCCCGGATCACATCCTTGATGCGATTGGCGAGCGCCTGCCGAAGATAGGCCTGCAGCGCCCCTTCACCGCGCGCTTCGAAGTCCTTCAGGCGGTGCAATGCAGCAAGGACCGTTTCCTGCACCAGGTCGTCGGTGTCGAGCATGTCGCGCGCGTAGACAGGCAGCCGGCCGCACGCCCAGCGGCGCAGCGGCGGCAGACACCGCCCGACCAGCCGCTCGCGAGCGGCGAGATCGCCCGCCTTGACCCGATTCAGCAACTCGATCGTGGTCTCGGGATCGAGAGGTCCTTCCTGGCGTTTTGGCGCGCCTCCCGGCGGCGAGGCAGTCATTTTGGGGCGTGGAATGCGCCTCCATGATAACGCCTTCGCTCGCTTGTCGCCTCCTGACAGGGCTTCCGCTGTCGCCCCAAGCGCTTCGGCAACACGCATGGCATCGTCTCAGCAACTCATCGGCACCTCCTCTCAGCCAGCCTCCGAGTCGTGGGGATCATTTAGGGAAACGCTGGTGGCGCCGAAATCAAACAGTGTTGCGGTGGAATCGATTGTTCGGCCTTTGCCAGGCTGGCATCTAGACGGTCGGCAATCGCCGGTTCCCGACGCGCGCTCTACGCGCGATCTGGTGCGAGCGCATGAACCACGCGCAGCAGATTGCGCTCCAGCGTGAAGCGTCTGCCCGCCTTCTTCCAGAGGCTTTTCAACGGCCCGCGCATGGCGGCGTGCTGCCGGTGCTGACGCGCGTCGCTGGTGAGGCGCTTGTAGATCGCGTAGCGGACGGTTCCGTACGGATCGATCACGACCGTACAGCCGCCATTCATCTCGAACAAATCGCCGGCGAGCTTCACCGTGCAGGCTTGCGTGACCTCACCGACGAGATCGAACACAATCCGGCCGTCGGGCGCTGCCCGGCGTGACACGCGCACCGACTCGACCTGGGCGGGCGATGCCTGGACGACGTTCTTCGGAAGCGTAGCGGCTGGGGACACGAGCTGAAACGCCCGCACGTACTTCGGGTTCGTGACGAATCGTCCGAGGGCGTGCGCCTGCCGATTCAGCTCCTTCGCGCTCGCGGGCTGACCCGGATCGCCGTTGAACTCCAGCTCGCGGAACGCGAGGCCCGGGATGCGCAACGGCTCGTCGGTCGACTGCCAGCGGACCGCATCCTCCGTCATGAACTTCACGTGCTCGGGAAAAATCTGGCGCCGACGGAACGATCGCATGAGTGCCTCGCGGAAGCCCCACTTGTCGGTCCGCTCGAGGTCGCTGTCGGCGGTGATCAGCGCGCGCAGGTACTCGCCGAGTTCGATGTCCGCCGGGGGACAGTAGTCCACTGCTCGAATGCAGATGTTGAGGAATTGCCCTGCGACATCGCTGGCTTCCTGCGCGAGGGCTTTGATGAGCGCATCGCTGGCGGTGGGCGCGCCGAGATCTTGTAGCGTCAGGCCCGCGATCCGGAAATATCGGCCCGCCTTGCGCTTGACGATCGTCGTGAAGGCCTCGAACACGGCAGAAACGAGCACCGATCCGAGCGCGTGCGGCTCGTCGGTCTCGCCGTAGCGGAGCGGCTGGTTCTCTTTCGACGTCGGGACGTCGGAATCGAACGCCAGGATTCCCTCGACGTCGACACCCGAGCGGAGTGCGGAGAGCGTGGACCTGGATCGGGCATGCCCGAACTCGCGAGCGATGTCGGTCAGCAGCGAGCCGTGCGGCGTCGTGCTGCGCCAGTCGCGGATCGCCTGTTCCACGACGTCGGGATAGCTGAAGTGGAGGAACAATGCGACCAGATCGGCGAGGGCTTCGTGGAACGCCGGCACGTCGACGTTCGTCGGGTTCATGAACGACGAGCGCAGGCCGTCGAGCAATGCGTGTGTCGTTTCGTGGGCGATGATGTCGTGGCTGAGCGCAGTGCAGATGAGTCCCTTGGGCACG
>JBKPCD010000019.1:0-43151 GCA_046727175.1 Acidobacteriota bacterium
GTACTTGAAGCGGATCCGGCCGGACTTGATGAAGCTGAGCGCCGTGTACTCGATCTCGAAGCTGTTCTGGCGGGGCTCGAGGGTCACGCCCGAGTCGATGCGCACCGGGGTGAGATCCACTCGGCACGCTTCAATCCGCACCGGCGGAGGCTCGAGGTTTGTCGGAAGCGACGTCGGATCGATCTTGACCACGCCGTCCTGCGTTGGGAACCAGAGCGTACCATCGCCGTGACGAGAAGAAGGTTGTTGTGTTCGTCGCGGCAGACGAGCGTAGCCTCCGGGATCAATCCAAGCGCCGTGCCGGAGTCCGCGAGACACTCGCTCGGAAGCCGCTGCGTCGCGAGCTTGCCGTTCTGTCCTCGGGCGGCGGTCGTCTTTCCGATGATCCACATGGCGCCGCGCCGATCTTCGGCGACCCGCGTGATCGGCAGGTCCACGTCATCCCGAACTGGCTGTGTCAGGACGGATCCGCGCAAGAACAGCGCGAGCGTGTCGTTGTCGAAGCTCCAGAAACCGCCCCCGACACCCTGGTGGACGAATTCGAGGCTCAGCTCCATGTTGTTCGGGAATCCTTGCGCGCGCACGTTCGTGAAGCGGTCACCGGTCCACTGAATGACTTGGTTCTCCAGGAGGACCCAGAGATGACCCGCCTCGTCGCCGGCGATGCCCCGCACCAGTTCGTGGCCCGACCACTCATCGGTCGAAAAGGTCGTGAAGGAGCCGTCGCGATAGCGAGTCACGCCGGCGCTCTCGGTTCCGATCCACAACGTGCCGTCGCGATCTTCGTAGATCGCCGTAAACCGGTTGCTCTTGATGCCCGGCGTGTTGGACTTCGTGAAGCTCGTGAATCGCACGCCGTCGAATCGCACGAGACCATCAGGCGTCGCGAGCCACAGATACCCGTCGTGCGACTGGAGCATTGAGTTGATCGAGTTGTGCGGCAGACCGTTGTCGGTGGTCCAGGAATCGAAGTGGTATTGCGCGAGCGCCGGGGCGGCAGCGCCGAGGAACGCAAGGAAGCAGATGGGGACCCGATGCATGGAACGTGGAAGGTGGTCGGGGCCGATTCTAACGTCGATGAGCCGCGGATAACAGGAGAAAGGGAGAAGAGGGAGTGAACCATGACAGAAGGCGGAACGAACACGTACGTCCACTACATTCGCAGGACAGGTTGACAGGGCGATCTGGAGGCCCTCATGTCCGTTGCTCACACCAAGTTCTCCGACCGCCACCGCCGGCATCGAGTCGCTGCTGGATCGCATCACCGCGCTCGAGCAGCGGATTGCCGAGCTGGAGGCATCCAGGCCCGACGATCGCATCTCTCTCGTTGTGTTTTCCGGCGACCTCGATCGGATTCTCGCCGCATTCGTCATCGCGACCGGCGCGGCCGCGATGGGCCAGCAGGTTGACATGTACTTCACGTTCTGGGGCCTGACGGCATTGAAGACGCGCACGGAGCTCACAGGGAAGACCCTGATCCCTGATCGCTAATCACTCGTCATGAATCCCTGACCGCTCGAGTCCACGCTGACGTCCTCGCTGCGCTCGTGAGCGCAGGATTCACGCGCGGCGGGGCCTCCGACCTTGTCCCCGCAGATCTCGGTTCGTCTCTGGTCGCCTCGCTCATTCGGTCCGCACAGCGATGATGGGATCTCCACGCGTCGCACGGCGTGCGGGCAGTCCAAGTCCGAGAGTCTGTCGAACTTCGTCCTTGTACTTCGCCACTGGGCCTCCTGAGCTTACCGGGCAGTCCAGCCGCCATCGACGATGAACATCTGCCCGTCGACGTACGTCGACAGGGGCGAGAGCAGGAACACGATGGTGGGTGCCAGTTCGTCAGGACCGTCGATCCTGCCCAGAGGAGTGTTCTCGAGGATCCAGCGCTCGTACCCCTCGTTCGCGTCGAGATGGGGTTGGAGCATCGGGGTTCGAACATAACCGGGCACGACGATGTTCACCCGGATCCCCTTGGGGGCGAGTTCGACCGCGAGAGCGCGTGTTACAGATGTCACGGCGCCCTTCGTCGCGCTATAGGCTGAGCAGCCCGGGAATCCGACAGTCGCTGTTGTCGATCCAATGAACACGATCGAAGAGCCCTCGGCCAGGTACGGAACGGCGCGCTTGGTCATCATGATCGGCGCAAGTACGTTCGTCTTCCAGTGGAGATCGAAGCACTCGATTGACGTCTCCTCCAGCGGCTGCGGATCGAACAGGCTCGCAGTATGCACAATTCCGTGTAGCGAGCCGAACTCTTCCACCGCCCGGTCGACGAGGCCCGCGGCTGCTTCGCAATCCTCGAGGTCGACGATCGCTGCAACGGCGCGGCCCCCCACCGTTGACACCTTCGCTACCTGGTCGTTCAGGCGACCTTCATCTCGGCCGACGAGCAGCACGGCAGCGCCCGCCGATCCCAGGGCACGCGCGGTCGCAGCTCCAATGCCGGAGCTTGCTCCGGTCACGATCACCGATTTGCCCGCAAGACCCCATTCGAGAGTCGCTTCCACGTTCGCTCCATGAGGTTAAGGATCACAATGAGCGTATCGCGGCCGGTCCTACGATGTTCGCAGCATAACGCCAAACCGCCCGCACCCCGGGAATCCGCCAAGAGCGATTGAGTACTGGATACTGTCAGAATACGAATTTCGGTGTCGGCAATTAGTTTAGGCCGACCTGCATAACGCGAGGCGAGCACGCGGCGTAACAGACAAGGAGGCCTGCAGCCGGCTGGCGTACTGGTCGAAGTTCACTTGACAGTCCAGTAAAGCCTGTGCCACTGTTCTGCTCAGAGGCTTCACTTGAATGTCCAGTGCACGGAAAGAACGTGTTGAGCTGTTACAGGGTACCCTCGATCTCATCGTGCTGCGCGCGCTCCACACCATGGGACCGCAGCACGCCTACGGCCTGGCCGCGCGCCTGGAGCAGGTCGCCGAGCATCCGCTGATGCTGAACCAGGGCACGTTGTATCCGGCACTCGTCAGGCTCGAGCAGAAAGGCTGGATCAAGGGCAGCTGGCAGACGACGGAGAACAATCGCGAGGCGAAGTATTACGCGATCACGAAATCGGGGACCCGCGCGCTCGGCGAGCAGGCCGAGCGCTGGCGGCGCCTCGCCGGCCTCGTCGACAAGCTCCTCCTCAACGAAAGCTAGCCATCCGGTCTACATTCGGCGCGCATCGTGAAGACACCGACACGCGGATCCGACCGGCTGATCGGCATCGCTTGGATCTTCTGCTAGAGTCACGCTACGCCGCGCGACGGAAGAGCCTCGCGATCGCACCACCCTGACACTCTGGAGGTGACTTGTGGAGGTTCCTTGGTGGATGACGTTCACAATCTTCGTCGTAGCGTCGACTGCCGTCTCGCCACTCGACGGCGACGAGGGAAGGGGCGCTTCGAACGTCGCCGGAACGTGCGGGGATCCCAAGGTCGTGAAAGAGGCAACGCCGGCCGAGGTGCACGCCTTCTTCGCCTCGAAGAAGATGACGGTTCTGACGTTCGCCGGGTACTCCGGCGCAGAGTACGAGGACAAAGCCGCGATGCTGAAGCGCGCGACGGAGATTCTCGCGCAGTTCGATCCGAAGAAGACGATCGTGAACATCGGTGCCACGCCGGAAGGCATGGGTGCCGTGTACGAGGTCGCGAAGCAGAAGGGATTCGTCACGACGGGTGTCGTGTCGAGCCAGGCGAAGGACGCCAATGTGAAACTCTCGCCCTGCGTCGACTACGCGTTCTACGTAAAGGACGCGACGTGGGGTGGATTCATGGAAGGCACACAGCAGCTCTCGCCGACATCCACGGCGATGGTGGAGAACAGCGACGTCATGGTTGGCATCGGCGGCGGTGAAGTGACGCGAGATGAGCTGATTGCTGCCAAGCGATTGGGGAAAGACGTCCGGTTCTACCCGGCCGATATGAACCACAAGCTGGCGCGCGACAAAGCACTCAAACGTGGCCAGCCCGCGCCGACGGACTTTCAGGGCGCCGCGGGCGTCGCCTTCGCGCATACAGCGAGTTCGAAGGGGCCGTTGGAGTAGCAGCTGCAGCCGCTCACTGGCCCCGCATCGCGTTTCGAGGCGGATGCCTGCGCAATCGATGTCGCACCAGCACGCCAATCGCCGCCAGGCCATCTCGCCATCCGACCTTCTTGCCCGCTGTGCGTGATCGCGGCGAGAACGTCACCGGCCTCTCGACGATCCGGTGGCCCGACAGGAGCAGCGTCGCGGTGATGTCCGGCTCGATGTCGAAGCGATTTGCCGTCAGGGGGAGCTGGCGCGCGACGTCGATGCGCATCACCTTGTAACAGGTCTCCATGTCGGTGAGCGACGATCCGAACAGGACGTTCGTCACGATCGTGAGAACGCGATTCGCGGTACGGGTCATCGTCGGCACGTGCGTCGATCGACCGAGGAATCGCGAGCCGTACACGACCTGCACTTCCCCCTTCAGAATCGGCTCGACGAGGTCGGCGAGGTCGGCGGGATCGAGCTCGAGGTCGGCGTCCTGAATGGCGATGATGCTGCCCTGCGCGCGCGCGATTCCCGTGCGAACGGCGTGGCCTTTCCCGCGGTTGTGATCGGCGTGCACGATGGTCAGCAGCGGGCTGATGCCGCGAAGCCCCTCGAGCGCTTCCCGCGTCCTGTCGCGAGAGCCGTCGTTGATCGCAATGATCTCGCGCGGAATCGGAAGATCAATCGTGAGAAGCCGACGGATGACCCGGCCAATCGTGTCCGCTTCGTTGTAGACGGGGACGATGATCGACAGGAGCTCGGGTGCTCGCATCAGCGTGGCGGACAGCTCGAAGCGCCGCGCCGACGCGCCACGACAGCGTTGCCGAATCGGGCCAGCACGTCGAGCTCTTCACGAACGTCTCTCGGGACGGCGCCAAGGTCGGCAATCGCGAAGGGAAGTGAGGTCCCGGTGATCCAGCGGGCGACCGCATCGCGAAAGACCAGCCCCGGCGGCGAGGTTCCCGGGGGTCGAACCGACGGATTACCGAGAACTGCAAGGTGCAGCCAGTAGGATGTCGCATCCTGCGGGACGAGATATTCGACGCACGCCGGTTGGACGTGCGTCCGCGCCCACGCGCCCGCACGAAAGAGATCCTCGGTGATTGCCGGAGGCCTGGGCCGGATCGAAGAGAGCTCGCGCGTAACATCTGCCGCCAGCGCGAGCATCAGGACCAAGGCGACCGACTGCGCCAAGAGAACGTCCTTTGTAGGCGCCGGCTTCAGCCGGCGCAAACTCCGCCTGAAGGCGGACACTACAGGTCCTGAGCCCTGTGCCGGCCACAACGGTACCCAGCGGCTCATCGCTGCCAGCGCGAGCGCGCCGCATGCGGCGAGCGGATAAAGTGCGAGATGGGCCATCTTGATCGCGAGGTACGGCGTGTCGGCGCCTCCCGCCCTTGCCGCTACGAACAGGCCGACCGTCTGAACCGCGATGGCGCCGAGAACGAGCACGGTAATTCGGTACGCTCGGTCACGGATCGCAAGCCACAGTCCTGCGACAGAGAGCACGAGGAATACCCATCCGATTCGCGCGACGGACGGACGAAACACGGCGCCGCCCGTCGTGACGATTTCCGTTGCCTGGACCCGTCCGATCGTGTGCAAGACGGCAACCGCCGCGATTGGCCCAAGCGCCAGCGCCGCGTGTCGGATTCGTGTGGCTCGCGGAAGCTCTTTGCGGGCGAGTATGACAATCATTAGCACGAGCACGGGCGGGCCGGTCCAGATCGGCCAGGTCAGGAATGCGCCCGTTCCCGTTATTGCAAACAGGACGGCCGCCCGGCCCGCCGGATGTTCATCCCAGAGCACCAGCGCCCACCACATCGCGACGGCAAACGCTTCCGACGCGACCTGGGCCAGAAACGAAAAATGCGTGAACGATCCGATGAAAAAGTCGTAAGGGAGGAACAGCAGGAGTACGCTGCAGATACTCGGCAGCGCTCGCGGTCCGTCCCTGGGCAGGATTCGACGAACGATCAGGAACAATACGGCCGCCTTCAATGCAACCAATGCTGCAAGGACGGACTGAATGGTGTGCAGCCCGTCGGTCCCGGTCCAGGCGCCAGCCATCGCGGCAAGCAGATGAACGCCAGGTGTGTAGTTGACCATGTTCCCGATCTGCGTGAACGCGCCCGGATCGGACGGCAGACGCCAGTGCTGTTCGATATAGCCGACGAGTTGCAGGTGATGCGTCAAGTCGCTTTCGCCGCCGAGCGGCAGGAGATCGGGCCACGCGCGCCACGACAGCCACGCGAGGATGGTGACGACGACGCCGAGGACCGCGCCGAGGCTGCCGCGCTCTGGCGTCGAGCGTCGCAGCACGAATGTCGTTGACGCGCCGAGCACGATCGACACGACCAGTATTGGTCGCGCGGGGATCGTCTCAACGGATCTGGAGAGCACGTACGAGACGACGATGGCCGAAACGACCGACGTGAGCATGCCGGCCGCTGCGAGCTCGGCGACAGTGAGATCGGGCTGCGGAGCCGATGCCGGGGGTCGGGGACCGGTGGCCGGCCTCGGACCGGGGGCCGCGGAACCGGACCTGGAGGCGTGGTCGCCAGTTGCGTTCGAGAACCTGGTTGGCTGCCTGCTCGAGGTGCTGTCGGATTGTTCGGAAAGGCGCGAGTGCAAGGAGACATCATAATGGCGGACGCGCGCGCGGTTCGATGGCTCGAGGACGGCAAGCGGGATGTGCTCTACGCGGCCAGGCTGCTGCGGAGAAATCCCCTCTTTGCGCTGACGGCGGCGCTCTCGCTCGCTATCGGTATCGGCGCCGATACGACGATCTTCACCGTCGCGAACACGCTTCTCTTTCGCCCGGCAGCTGGCGTTGCCGACCCCGATCGCCTCGTCGACATCGTCCATATCGAGAGCCGGAGCGGCGGTGCGCTTGCGGACCCCAACATCGCGTACCGCGCGTATTCCGAGATTCGTCGCCGAGCGACAACACTCCAGGACGTGTTCGCGTACCAGCTCGATCTGTCACCGGTCGGTTTGCGAGGACCCGACGGCGCCGAGCGAGTCTTTGCGAATCTGGTTACCGAAAATTACTTCAACGTGCTCGGCGTCCGTCCTGCTGCCGGACGATTCTTCAGTCATAACGATTCAGCTCCCGTTGAAGCCGTGCAAGCGGAAGTCGTTTTGAGCCATCGCTTCTGGATGTCGCGCTTCAGCGGAGACCCCGGCATCCTCGGCCAGACATTGCGCTTCAACGGTCAACTCTTCACGGTGGTGGGCGTTGCCGCCGAGGAGTTTCGCGGTACGAGCGTGGTCGCCCCCGATGTGTGGACCGCGACTTCCGCCGCGCAGCTGATTCAGCCCGGGCTCAGACAGGAAATGTTGCGGTTGATGGTCGGCGGACGGCTGAAGCCGGGCGTGTCCTTGACACAGGCGGCAGCGGAGATCGACGTGCTCGGCCGAGCGCTCGAAGACACGATGCCGCAACGCTGGCGTCTCGGGGCGCCACGGCCAGAGGAGAGAGGCACTGCGGGATTGCGCGTGACGGCCGCGTCACCGATTCCCGATCCGATTCGCGGTATTGCCGCGGGCTTCTTCACATTGCTCATGGTGCTCGTGTCGCTCGTGCTCGTGATCGCCTGCGCGAACCTCGCAGGGGTCCTGCTCGCCCGGGCAACGGCGAGACAACGGGAGATTGGTGTACGGATCGCGATTGGTGCAGGTCGATCGCAGTTGATCCGGCAGCTCCTCACGGAGACGCTGATGTTGTTCGTACTCGGCGGCGCGGCTGGGTTGGCACTCGCGCGCGTGCTGACATCGGTCGTCGTCAAGGTCCTTCCGAAGTTTCCGCTGCCGGTGAACCTCTCGTTTCCACTCGACGGCCGCATCATCCTTTTCACGGTGGGATTGTCGCTGGTTGCCGCCGTGCTGTCGGGCCTTGCTCCGGCGCTGCATGCATCGAAGTCGGATGTGGTGTCGGCCCTGAAGAACAACGAACAGGGGCCCTCCGACCGAAGGCGACTTCGGCATGCGTTCGTGATCGTGCAGGTGGCATTCAGCGTCACGCTCGTCGTCGCCGGCGGCCTGCTCGTGCGCGCGCTCGCGAGGACGAGCTCCATCGATCGCGGGTTCGAGGGGCGTGAAGTCGAACTGGCTTCGCTCGATTTGTCGCTGGCGGGCTACACGAATGCCACCGGTCCTGTCTTCGCGCGTGAGCTCCTCGACCGCATCCGCGACCTGCCCGGCGTGCAGACGGCGACGGTCGCCGACAAAGCACCGACACCGGGTGGCGCGATCACGATGTTCAACGAAGGTGTCACTGTGCCCGGAGTGCAGCCGCCAGCCGGTGAGCCCTTCTTCAGGGTGAGCTGGAACATCGTCGAGCCCGGGTTCTTTTCGACGCTGAGGATGCCTCTTCTTGCGGGGCGTGATTTCAGTGCCGTCGATCGCGACAACACGCAGCTGGTGGTGATCGCGACCCAGTCGGTGGCGCATCGGCTCTGGCCGGGGCAGAACGCCGTTGGCAAATATCTCGACTGGCAGATGGGACGGATCGACGATCCGTCACGGCTGTCAGGTCCCGGCCGCCGGCTGCTCGTGATTGGCGTCGCGAAGGACATCAAGTCCAATCGTCCGCGCGGCGATTTCGCTCCTCTCGACATGTACGCCCCGCTGCAGCAGCGATACACATCGCACATCACGATCATCGCGCGCACGACTCCCGGGCAACGAGTCGCAGGAGAAATCCGTCGACTGGTCGGATCGATGGATCCGAACCTCCCGATCCTCAGTTCGGGAACGCTCGACGAGCAGATGGCCGGTCCCGTTGAGACCCAACTGCGAGTTGCGGCATCAATCTCCGGCACCATGGGCATTGTCAGTCTGCTGCTCGCGACGATGGGGATCTATGGCGTGACAGCGTACGCGGTCACGCGCCGGACGCGCGAGATTGGTATCCGTATCGCGATGGGCGCGCAACGAGCGGACGTGATCGGTCTGGTCCTGAGAGAGGGCCTCTCACTGGTCGGCATCGGCGCGGCGATCGGGTTGACGCTCGCGGCAGTCGCCGGACGCGTCCTGGTTCGTTTGCTGTTCGGCGTACCGCCGATCGATCCGGTCACGTTCGGCGGCGCGGCGTTGTTGTTCGCTGCGATCGGATTGCTCGCGTGTTACGTGCCCGTGCGGCGCGCGATGCGGATCAACGCTATGGAAGCCCTCCGGTGTGAGTAAGTCGATCTGCTCGCGCGCGATGGCGAGCGTCCCGACGAACGCGTTGACGCCGGCAGCGAGCACGCTCCAAAGCGCAAGGGAGATCCACCATTCGTTCGGCAGGGTCAGGTTCCCCGATCGCGCCATCGACGTCATTCCAGCTGTGAAGCCAAGCAGCTCGAGAAGGCAGAGCACTTGCACGAGCGCCGCTATGAGCCAGGCCGTCGGGTGGATGGGCTGGGCAAGGTTCGACGCGAACGCCACCGCGCCAAGCGCGAACAGCCAGGAGTGAAACACGCGGAAGTCGGACGAGGCGACGGCAACCCCGGCAGCGAGGCCAAAGACTGCCACTACAACCACGTTGCAGATGACCGTCAGGGGCGTGAGTCGCGGGGTCATTTCTCCTCTGCCAACACTGGGAGCTTCTGCGCCGTCCAAGACTTCGAGGCTAGTCACATTCGACTGTCCCCATTGCGTACCGTCAAAACGGGGACAGCCACCGGTGCCAGCCACTCGGGGCAGCCACCTTTGGATGTCCCAAGCGGCCCTAAACGAACTGTCCCCCACGGAGGACCACATTATGCCGCGGTGGCTGGAAGGTCTGGTCCACGATCTTGCGTACGCCCTTCGCTCGTTTCGGCGGAGTGCCGGTTTCGTGTCCGTCGCGCTGCTGTCGCTGATGCTCGGCATCGGTGCGACGACGGCGATCTTCAGCGTCGTGTACGGCGTGCTCATCGATCCGTATCCCTACGCGCGCGCGCACGAGATCTGGGCGCCGCAGATTCGCGCGCTGGACGGTCGCAGCGGCCGCGGCTCGCAATCAGTCGACGAGTTCCTGCAGCTCGGGAAGCTCCCGGCCTTCTCGGACGCCATGGCAACAGGTTCGACCACCGTTCTCCTCACCGGCGATTTCGCGCCCGAGAGTTTCCGCGGCGTGCTCCTCACAGGAAACGCATTCCACTTCCTTGGCGTTTCACCACTCCTGGGCAGGACCATCCAGCCCGGCGATATCGGCGCGGCCGGCGAGCCGGCAGCGGTCGTCGTGTTGAGTCATCGTCTCTGGCTGCGATTGTTCAACGGCGACCCGGCTGCCATCGGAAAGACGCTTCGTCTGAACGATCGCCCACATTCGATTATCGGCGTGATGCCTCCCAGATTCGGATGGTATGGCAACGGGGGATTCTGGTTGCCGCTCGGGACGAGTCGGCGCGAAGCAGGGATGGTCAATCCGATCATGCGTCTGGCGCCACGGGTGACGCCCGCGGCCGCGGAGGCGCAACTCCACGCGCTCTTCCAGCAGATGGCGCACGCGAATCCGTCGGCCTTTCCAAAGGACGGGTTCACGACGCGGCTGGTCAACTATCTCGATGTGACCGTCGCGAGCGGAGAGATGCAGACGAGCCTCCGGCTGCTCTTCGGAGCCGTCGTGTTCCTCCTGCTGATTGCGTGCGCGAACGTCGCCAACCTGCAGCTCGCCCGTGGAACGGCGCGCAGTCGCGAGATGGCCGTTCGGATGTCGATCGGCGCTGGGCGTCGACGGCTGCTGCGACAGCTGCTGACCGAAAACGTTCTGCTCGCCGTGATCGGCGGGGCGCTCGGCGTGCTGTTCGCGTTCCTGGCGACGAACGCCATCGTTTCGCTCATGCCCGAGTTCTACGTGCCGAACGAGTCCCGCGTCGCGATCAACATGCCGGTTTTGATCTTTTCGCTTGCCGTGTCGGTGCTGACCGGAATCATCTTCGGCGTCGCGCCTGCACTGCAGGCATCGAAGCCGGATCTCACCGATGCGCTCAAGGAAGGCAGCCGCGGCGCCGGGGGAGCCGTGCGCAGCGGACGCACCCGAAGCGTGCTCGTCGTCGTCGAAGTGGCGTTGTCCGTCGTGTTGCTCGTGAGCGCGGCGCTTACCGTGCGGACGTTTCTCATGCTTGAACGCGTGGATCTCGGCATTCGGGCCGATCGCGTCCTGCTGGTCGGCGTGCCGCTCCCGACCGCCAAGTACAAAACGCTCGAGCAGCGGAACCTCTTCGCGCAGCAACTGCTCGATCGTGTGACCCATCTTCCGGGCGTCGAAGCGGCTGCACTCGGCAATGGCGGCCTGCCGTTCGGTGGTCCGCAGTCGCCGTATGCCATTCAGGGACAGCCGGCACGCGAAGGGGAGCGCGTCACGATCAATCTCACGAGCGCCGGGTACCTCGCGACGCTCGGCATTTCACTGCGTGCGGGGCGCGCGTTCGACGAGCACGAAATCCTGCGAGGCGATCGCGTGGCTATCGTCAACGAGGCGGCTGCGCGATTGTGGCCCGACGGTGAGAACCCCATCGGCAGTCGCGTGCACCTGGCGTTGCTGGAGAAATCACCCGATCCGAATCTGGTCGTCGCGAGCGGCGCAGCCGACGTGACGGTCATCGGGATCGCGGCGAACACGCGAAACTACGGTCCGCGAAACGAGCCGTCGCCCGTGGTCATGATCCCGTACACGCTCGCTGCGCCGGTTCAGAGGATGCTCGCCGTGCACGCGTCGGGGAATCCGATGCTGCTGCTCAACCCGATTCGCGAACAGGTGCGCGCCCTCGACAAGGATCAGCCGCTCAGCCGTCCAATCACCATCGACGAGGTCCTTGGTTCTCAAACGGTGCAGCCGCGCTTCACGATGGCGCTGTTCACCCTCTTCGCAACGCTCGGCCTCGCGTTGGCCGCAGCCGGCATCTACAGCGTACTCTCGTTCCACGTCACGAGGCGCACACACGAGATTGGCGTACGGATGGCGCTCGGCGCGCGTCGCGCTGACGTGTCGAGTCTGATGCTTGCGATGGGCGGCCGTCTCGTTGCGCTCGGCATCGCGCTCGGCGGTGTCGCCAGCTTCGCGTCAATGCGGTTGCTTCGCAGCCAATTGTTCGGCGTCCAGCCGACGGATCCGATCGCGTACGTCGGCGTTACGGTGCTGCTGTCAATTGTCGGCCTCGCCGCGTGCTACGTCCCGGCGCGGCGTGCCGCCGCCGTCGATCCAATGATCGCGTTGAGGCACGAATAGGATGCTAAAGATGTAAGGTGCTGAAGGTGCTGAAGGTGCTAAGGGTGCCGGGTGCTGGTGCGGCGTGCGAGGGCCGGCGGGCGGTGACAACCCACGTGGGTGGAGGTCGTCACCGCGCGGCGGGTTCGACCAGCTGTGGCGGCTGGGAAAACGTGCTCAGTGTGGGACCTTGGTTAGCATGTACGCCGCCAGTGCGCCGTGTACGGCGGTCGTGGGATGCTCGGCGTCCCAGAAGACGAACGGCAGAGTGTGATTGAAGAGGCCGCTCGCGTCTGGGCAACCACCAGGATTCACGAAGAGGCAGAGCGATGCTCCTGGCTGAAAGTACGCGGCAAGGGCAGGCGTGATGGGGTCAACGCCAGTGGGCACGCTCCCGAGGATGGCGTTCACGTCAATCTCGATCAAATTGAGACCCGGGAACGTCTTCCCGAGTTGCTTCAGCGTCTTCGACAGAAGTTTGTTGTGGTCAGCTGAGAGCTCGGTCAAAACGTCGCTGGGCGGTACAACCGGCAACCCCGAGAATGCAATCGGGGTCGTCCCGAGGTCCGGCAAGTTGACCACGATGATGTTACGCGCGCGCAGGAAGTACAACAACTGAATCGATTGACCGATGTTGGCGACAACCTCCTCCGGCGATAGGGGGTCTTGCTGAATGTAGTCGTTCGCGCCGCTGATGATGCCGTACAAGGCGTGCGAGGATGGACGATGGCCCGCAAGCGCCCCCGCAAAGAGTGCCACCTGACCTTTCAACCCAATCACCGGGAAACCGCCTGGTGAGTTGTTGACGAAGCCGGTCCCGGACCCACCAAACGCAAAACTGACGGCATCGGTCCCGTCGAGTTGCGGCGCAGCGACAATCGGTTGCAGGACGCCGGTCCCGGCCGTCAGTGCGCTCCACAAATAGTCGAACACGTTCGGTCCGTTCGAGAACCTCCCGTGGAAGTACGTCTGCGCCGGCGGAATCGCCGGATTGAAGCCCAGCTGCTGCGTGGCCCGAAGAACGTTGCCGCTGTCGGCGAGACTGTCGCCGAACGTGTAAAAGGCGTCGAACCTCGGGCCCTGTGCCGAAAGCGGCAGCACGGCGACGGCCAGTACTGCGGCAAGTACGAATCTCTTCATCGCTTTGATGTCTCCTCTCGAACCGTCATTCACATGGGTCGGTCCGCCTCACCTGACTTTCAGCGTCATGAGAATCGAGCCGCCGGATGCGCTCTCGAATAGACGCAAGTCCCGAATCCGCTGTGATGCTCCTCCGATGCGTGACAGCGTTGCTGACTGTCTCGTGATGTGAATGGGGTCCGCCATACTACCACGGAGTTATATCGCCACGCAGGACGAAAGCGAACGAAGGCGTACGATCTCAGTGCGGTTTTGTCTGCGCCATGCTGAACCAGTTGCCCAGTCCGTCGCGCATGATCGCCTCGGTTCCGTAGAACCGTTCCGGCGGCGCGGCTGCGAACTGCACGCCGCGGCTCTTCAACTCTTCGTAGGTCTTGCGGCAATCGTCGACTTCGAACGCGCCCGCACCGAGCACCCCCTTGCGCAGCAGCGGCAGGACCGCCTGCGCCGACTCTTCGTCGAGCATCGGCCCGGGCTTTGGCTCGATCAGGACGATCTCGAGATCCGGCTGCGTCTTCGGCCCCACGGTCAGCCAACGGAATCCGTTGTCCATCGTGTGGTCGGTGCGCACTTCGAACCCGAGCGTGTTGACGTAGAAGTTTTTCCCACCGCGTCGCAGATCTCGGTCACCGGCATCGGCGTCGTGACCAGCAGCTCGCGGGCACGCTCGAGACGTCGCTCACGAAGGTATTGGTGCGGCGTTCGACCGGTGGCTGCGCGGAACGCTCGAATGAAGTGGAAGCGTGAGAGCCCCGCGATCTTCGCGAGGCGGTCGACCGTCAGCGGCTACACGTAATGAGCGTCGATGTGGGCGCGCAGCCGGAGAGCCATGTAACCTCGCTGACGAGTCGGCATGTCGACATGCTAGCTCGCCAGCGATTCGATTTCAGCCCGCAGCTTGGGTCAGTCTCTGGGCCGATTCTGCCGATTCCGACGTGCCGCGGCGATCCCGATGCCCAGGCCGAGCAGCGCCATCGTTGCCGGCTCTGGAATGGCCTGCGCCGGAACGAGAAAGTCGCGGATCTCGCCGCCTGGATTAATGGTCGTATGGATGTTGATGTACGCGGTCCCCGCGGCGAGCCCGGCGGCTAGCATCGCTTCGGCGAGCGCGGTGTTTCCCCCAATCGCCGGCGAGTTGAGGAACGCCGGATTCCAGCTCGACGCAAGCGTCAGATTGAGTGGCGCGCCGTTGTACGTGCCAGATGTGACGCCCAGCGGGAAACCCGGAAAGGCCGGAACTGGCGTCCAGACCCCTGCGGTGCCCATGAAGGGTGCGGGCGTGCAGCAGTGGATGTGCGCGGCCGTGGTGTTTGAGGTCAGATTCTGAAACGTAGCGTCGACGTCCAGTGTGTTCAGCGCAGGATCGTACACGACCGACGCGGTCCCGGTACCGGGCGTATTAACGGCTGGGTCTTCCTTAGCGCCAGTCAACACGCCGACGTAAAGGATGGGAGCCGCGTGCACGGCACTCCCGAAGCAAACCGCCAGCGTCGCGGCCAGCAACGATCGCCTCAACATGAACTCCTCCCTTGTCAGGAACTACGGTTAGATCGAATCCCCCAGGGTAGAGAGGCTCACGAAAAGATCTGGCCGCAGCAATCTCCGCGCCCGAGCTCGATTCGATTCCGACCGGCGAACTCAAAGGACGTGAACGAGTTGGAAAGCTTTCACCCTTGCAGTATCCCGGGGAGACTCCTTCCCGACGCACAATAGTCGCCGATCACATTTCTTGAGCTTCGCATTCGTGAGCCGCGCGACGGCTGCCAGCGTCGTCTGTGCCGCGTTCAGACCCAGCCTGAAGTCCTTGTCCGAAAACGTCGCGTAGACGTCCGTCGGCTGGTGCCAGTGCGGGTCCCATCCGCCGCCAATCTGCGCGCCTCGCTCGTTTTCTCGCAGGCTGATCGAGGGAACGATGTTCATGAACGGACCCGAATCGGTGTTGGTCATATGGGAGCCGACCGCCGCGGGATAATCGGTGGCATATTTCTCGTTGGCAGACTTGAAGAGCCAGGCGAGCTTCTGGGCGTCTTCCGCCAGCGTGGACGCCGATGTGAACTCGATGTTCACGTCAGCCTCGCGTCGCTGTTCAGTGCTGACTTTTCCGTTCTCGTCGGGCATGCCGTGGTCGAACAACATCATGTCGTGCTGGATCATCCCGAGCCATTTCGGCTCGGCGTACTTGCCCGATCCCGCAGGATCTTCCTTTCCTTGAAGGGCTTGACGCTGGGCGATGTACGCGCGCGCGCCGTTCGTGCCGGTCTCCTCGTTGTTCCAGAGGGCGAACCGGATCGAGCGTTCCGTTTCGACATCCGGACTGCTGAAGATCCGGGCGAGCTCCATCACGAGCGCGGTTCCGGATCCATCGTCGTTTGCGGCTTCGCCCCAGCCGTGACCGTCCATATGACCGCCGAGGATGTACATTTCCTCCGGGTGCGTCGAGCCGACTTTCGTGCAGTAGACTTCTTCACGCGGACCCGGTGTGGTCGGCTGTGAGTTCAACTCGCGAAGCCTCTCGTCGGGCTGCTTCAACGGATCGTTGTTCACGCCTCTCGGTCCGGTATTTCCGAAAATCATGCTTCCACCCTGGCCGGGCCGTTTGCCGCCAACTGCGATCTGGCTTCCGCCTCGTCCGCGCTGTCCTGTCGTCTGCGGGGCGTCGGTTCCTGTACCCCGTCCAGCGCGACCGCCTCGCTCACCACTACCCGCGTCGTCGAAATTCGCAGTCGTTGTCTGTCGCGGTTGGTACTCGTACTTGATGCGCTCCGTGTTCGTGCACCCGTAGCTCCGAAGCTGCGCCTCGATCCAATCCACGGCAGCCTTGTTCCGGTCCGTGCCCTGCCGACGATCGCCGAATTGGGTCAGGCCCTTGATGGTGGCTTTGTACTTCTCGAGATCGAGACGGCCCACCAGCGTTCGCACCGGATCGTCAGCCGGCGTGGTCGTGCCCTGCGCGGCTGGCCCTTGCGTCTCGGCTGTTCCGCGCTGAGCCGTGCCGGGTCGGACCAGAACCAGCATGAGGCCGCACGCGGCCATGACGCATGTCTTCGACCGCATCAAGCTCCTCCGGGTACGCGGATTCACGCGGATTTTCGCGGATCTTCCGCGCGACTTATCGGGCTTTAATACGCCCAGTCAGGAGGACAAGCTTACAGGAGGATGAAATCCTTGAGGACTTGGCCCGCACCGTGGCACTAGAAGAAACCCAAAGCCCTAAGAGGCTCCAACAAAACCTCTCTTGAATCGATCGATGTGAGCTATTCGCCCTTGCTGCCGGCGCCGAGAGCGGATTGGATTTCGTAGGGACCGATGCGAGTGCCAGGCGGAGACGCTCAGGTCTTCAACTCCGCAGTCCGGTCCCGCATGACCGACATGGGCCGGCCCACGATCGTCGACATCCGTCTCGAGTGTCATGTCAGACGTCGCGGCTCATTCAAGGAGCCTCATCCGCTGCAACAGGTCGCGGTAGCGTGGATCGTCCCGAAGGCCGTCAAAGCGCGGATCCACTTTGATCCACGTCAGCCGAGTCGAATGATCGTCAAAGGCTTTATCAAGCCATTCAAACGTGGATCTCTTCGCACCAAGGCCCACGTAAATGACCGCGACGTGAAACGGCGCGACGTAGTGCTGTGTCGATCGCGCCTTCAGCGCCGCAAGGGCCTTCTCCGCCTCGCCTCGCTTCCCTGATACGGCATAGGCGTGTCCCAGCGCCCCGGCCATTTCGGATTCGCCTGCAGACAGCGAGAGTCCCTTGCGAAGCTCCGCGATAGCGTCCGCATCTCGCCCCAGCTGCTCGTAGGCCCACCCGAGGTACAGGTGGGTCTGCGCAAAGTTCTCATCCAGCTCGAGACTCTTCCCCAATTCACGAATGGCCAGGTCGTATTGACGCGCGTAATAGAAACCCCGTCCCACCAGCGAGCTGAAGAGGAAGGAGAGTGGCTCCAGATCCAGCGCTTGCTTGTGCTCTGCGATGGCGTCGTCCATCCGACCCATCGCTTCAAGGCAAGAGGCATACCGCATGTGGGGCATTCCATCGTGTGGGTTGTGATCGATCGCCAGCTTGTACTCTCGCTGTGCACCTGGCCAATCCCAGTCGTAGAGCTGCTTGATTGTGCCCAGCGCCGTGTGCGCTTCAGCCAGCGTGTCGTCGATCCCTAAGGCCCTCAACGCCGCTTCTTTGCCTCTCGGGGCGGCCTCTCGTGGTGAACCGACACCGAAGTAGCCATAGAGCGAGTAGGCGTCGGCCAAGCCGGCCCACGCCAACCCGTAGTCGCGGTCTTTCTCGATCGCTTGCTGGAAGTACTCCGTGGCCCGCTGGAGGTTCTGTCCGGTCCGACGGTTCCAGTAGTACTGGCCCTTGAGATACAACTGGTGGGCTTCGGGGTTCTCGGTGGAGCGCTTCGTCAGCCGCTTCTGCTGGTCGGTGGTCGGCCGGAGGCGCAGCTTGTCTGACACCGCCGTGGCGATCTTCCTGGACAGTGATGAGGTCAGCGAACGTGCGGGTGTACTGGCGGCCCCAGAGCTGGGAGTCTGCCGTGACGTCGACCAAATCAGTTTGGATGTTCAGCGTGTCGCCGCGCTGGACGACTCGGCCCGTGAGGACCGCGCGTACGGTCAACTGACGGCCGATTGTTTGGAGATCAATCTGCCGGCCTTTGTACCTAAACACGGTGCTCCTCGGTACTACGCGCAGCTTGGGTAATTGCGAGAGGCTGTTGATCAGGTTCTCCGTGATGCCGTCGCTGAGGTACTCGGCATTCGGGTCGGCTCCGGCGTTGACGAAGGGCAGGACCGCGAGCGAGTCGATCGGGCCGCTTGCGGATGCGGAGCGAGTGAGCCAAAACCGTCCGACGACAGCCGCGAGCGCGAGTAGGACGACGGTGCTGATCGCGACGAGGAGCGTGGCTTTGCGGCGTGTTGTTACGCCGACCCTCATCCTCGCGTCCGCAGCAGCGCCGCCCGACGCGTCGAGCTCGCCCGACTCGCTGTCCTGCTGAAGCTGGCGCAGATCGTTCCGGAGATCCTTCGCGCTCTGGTAGCGATACTCGGGATCCTTCATCAGGCAGTGCTTGATGATGCGCGACAGCTCGCGCGGGAGGATCGCCTTCAGATCCGTGACGGAGTGCGGAGTGTCTTTGATAATGGACGAGAGCAACGAGACACTCGTCTCCCCTTTGAACGGGCGCTCACCCGTGGCCAGCTCGTAGAGCATGACACCGATGGCAAAGATGTCCGATCGGTGATCGGCGGGTTTTCCCTCCGCCTGCTCCGGCGACATGTAGGCGACGGTGCCGAGAATGCCCCCTTCGCCGGTCAGCGTTCTCGTGGCCAGCGCACTCAGGCCGGGGTCGACCAGCGCGGGCTCCACCAGCTTCGCGAGACCGAAATCGAGGACCTTGACGCGGCCTTCTGCTGTGACCATCACGTTCGCCGGCTTGAGATCCCGGTGCGTGATCCCTCGCTGATGCGCAGCGCTGACTGCATCGGCTAACGGAATCGCCAGCGCGAAGATGCGCGCCAGGGGCAGGCCGCCCTTGACGAGGAGAGTGTCCAGCGACGTGCCGTCAACCAACTCCATCGTGAGGAAGAGCAGACCCTCGGCTTCTTCCACCGAGTAGATGGTCACGATGTTGGGATGATTGAGCGCGGCGATGGTCTGCGCTTCACGTTGGAAGCGGGCGCGACGGTCGGCGTCCGTGGCGGCGATCTCTGGCAGAATCTTGATCGCGATCGGGCGATTCAGTTTGGAATCACGCGAGCGATAGACTTCGCCCATGCCGCCCGCGCCGAGCGGGGACAGAATCTCGTATGGGCCGAGCCGAGTTCCGGCAGACAGGGCCATGCGCCGCGTCGTGTTGCGAGAGGCACTCATTGTAGTGGGTCGGCCCCTCGCTTCGGAAACCAGGCGAGACGTTCTTAGCCGGTTGCCCAACGCTTCCGAAGCGCATGCCAGCAGATCAGCGCGCACCCGAGCGAAAGGAACGCCTCGTGAATGTCGGCCCGCTTGTCATACCTCACGCGCAGGCGGCGAAACTGACTTAGCCAGGCAAATGTGCCCTCCACGACCCACCGCCAACGGCCCAGGCCACTCCCGTGCGCGGTGCGACGCATGGCCAGCAAGGGCACGATGTGACGAGTCCTGAGACCGTGCCGAATGGCGGCCGCGTCGTAGCCGCGCTCCCCGAGCACACAGTAACGCCAGGGCTTCTTGCGAGTCGTTCCGGTTGGCGCCGGTCAGTCGCAGAGCGAGGGGTACGCCCCGCGTCGCAAATCAGATGGCGCTTGCTCCCGCGCTTGGCCCGATCGGTGGGATTCGGCCCGGTCTGGTCACCGCCGTACACCGCGCGCATGCAACTGTTCACGCTACCTCGCCGACGACGATCAAGCTTCGGAGGTTTTGTTACACGCTCTAAGTCGAAAGCCAAAGCCGAACGTCAAAAGCCGAGTGGTTACATCGAACCATTCCGAAGTGGCGCTCGACAGCGCGAGCGCCACGCGATCACGATGTGCCGACTAGATTAATGCCGCGCATCCCACTGAGCGTCGGTCAGGCGATCGCGTACGGCACGCTTGTCGTCGGTACGCTGGATATCTCCGACGCGATTGTGGTCTCGCTGGTCCGGGGTTCGACGCCCGGGCGCATGCTGCAGGGCATTGCGAGCGGACTGCTGGGGCGCGCCTCGTTCCAGGGCGGTGTGGCGACGATGGCGTTGGGGCTCCTGATTCACTTCTTGATCGCGTTCTGCGTCGTGACGACCTATAACGTTGCGAGCCGCCGCTTCGCGGTGCTCACGCGTCGTCCGTTGATCTGCGGCCCGATCTATGGCGTGCTCGTGTACCTGTTCATGTATCGCGTCGTGATACCACTCTCGGCGATCGGGGTCACGCCCCAGTTCGTCTTCCCGCGATCGATCAACGACGTCCTGATTCACGCGTTTGGCGTCGGACTGCCGAGCGCGTTGTTCGCGGCTCGAAGCGAGCGGCCGATGACGACAGGAAGCCTCTCACCGTCCGGAGATCAGTCGACCACGCACGCCTGACGCGTCCGCGCGCTCGGCGGCGTCGATCGCCGCGGCCAGCCGTTCCATCCCGCTCGTCAGCGTATCGGGACTCGAGGATGCGAACCCGAGCACGAGCGCGTTCGCTTCCCGCGATCGCCCCGCGAAGTACGCCGACAGCGGCATCACCTCGATCTCCCGCGCTGCCGCCTCGCGCGCGACGCTGACCGCGTCGACGCCAACGAGGTCGGCGACCGCGTGCAGACCCGTTCGCACGGCACGAAGCTCGACAACCCCGCCGCAGAAGCGCGCTGCGGCCGCTGTCAATGCCTCGAGGCGCTCGCGATAGACGGCGCGCATGCGCCGAAGATGTCGATCGAAGTGCCCGCCAATAATGAAGTCCGCGAGGACGGCCTGATCGAGCGTCGGTGGATGATGGTCGATGCCGCGCCGCGCGGCCACCAGCTTTTCCCGGAGATCTGAGGGGACGATGAGAAAGCCGAGACGGAGCGAAGGGAAGAGGGTCTTGCTGAAGCTGCCCACGTAGATCACGCGGCCGTCGGTGTCGAGGCCGTGCAGACAAGGGACCGCGCGCGTCCCGTATCGAAACTCCGTATCGTAGTCGTCCTCGAGAATCCACGCGCGAGCGGCGCTCGCCCATCGCAACAGTTCGAGCCGGCGCGGAAGGCTCATGGGAATGCCGAGCGGGAACTGGTGCGACGGTGTGACGTACGCGAGCCTCGCGTAGCGCGCACGGCGCATGCCGGCCTGCACGTCGAGGCCTTCTCCGTCGACGCGCACCGGAAAGATCTCGGCGCCGGCTGCGATGAGCGCCCCACGCGCGCCGGGAAACCCAGGTTCTTCCATCCAGACGGGATCGCCCGGATCGAGCAGGAGCCTGCAAATCAGATCGAGTCCCGGTTTCGAACCGGAGACGATGATGACCTGATCGGCGCCGCAGTGTGTCCCGCGAGCTGCCTGGACGTAATCGGCAATTGCTCCGCGCAGGCTCTCGAGCCCGCCGTACGAACCGTAGTCGAGCTGACGCAGTGTCGCCGACTTCGTTCGGCGATTCAGCAGCTGCGTCCAGAGCGGTACGGGAAACAGATCGAGCGCCGGCGTGCCGAGACGGAACGGCCTGGGTGCAATCCCGACGCGGTGCGCCGGGGCAGGGACTGCCGCGAGCGCCATCCCGCGGCGCGAGAGCGGCGGATGCTTGTCGTTTGTCGGCCGCCTGACCACCGCGGCAGCCGCGATGGCATCGGGCAACTCGTGCGACACGAACGTTCCCGAGCCGTGCTTTGCGGTCAGATATCCTTCGGCGATCAGCTGCTCGTAGGCGAGCAGCGTGGTGGTCCGTGATACGTCCAGCTCGACCGCCAGCTCGCGCGACGATTGCAGCTTCGCGCCGGGGACTGCGACGCCGTTCAGAATCGCCCTGCGGATGCCGTCGTAGATCTGCTGCTGCAGGGTCCGTCGGGCGCGAGGTTCGAGGCGGATCAATAGGTTCGTGGCGCGGTGTCTGGGCATGATCGGGTCTTCTAGTGGCCTCTTACAAAGACCTTCGGCGCGGAGTAGTGATGCTACCACTTCGGAAGCCGGTCCGCTCGCAAATCGCCGGTCGCGGCAGGGGCCCGGCTCCGAGAGTTTCAATGTATGTTGACGTAACGACGGCCGGGATCGATCCAAACACTAATGCTGAGTCGGAGCCCCATCACGAGAGAAGCTTTTCAGCGACATAGCAAAACCGGGAGAGCCGGCGCTCCGCACAGAGGCGGTTCACGCAGGAGAGAAACCGCTGCAGTCCTGAAAAGTTCGCTTCACCCTCGCGTGAGATGAGCGCGTCGCGATGCTGATCGCGAGCGTCGTGCCAGCGCTGCGCGATCCCCTCCGCCGCGGGCGTGAGATCTTCGCTGAGGATTAGCGCGAACCCGGCACGCGTGATGAGCCGCTCGTTCTCTCCGGGCGGGACGAAGACGTAGAAGCCGATCGAGCTCCGAATCGCGAGTTCTTCGTGGGATACGGCGCCGGTGATGACGAGGGCGTCGGTGAACAACATCCGCCCACCGGGCCGGAGGACGCGATGCCAGTCGCCGAGCACTCGCGGTCGATCGGCAATATGGCAGATCGCATCGTTCGAAACGATTGCATCGAACGTCGCGTCGGGGTACGGCAGCGGCTCGTTGGCGTCGACGGTACGAAACGTCACGCGATCGCTCACACCGCGCGCCGCGGCGAGACGCTGGCCGTTCTGGACGCCGTGTGCGTTGATGTCGACGCCGGTGATCGTGCACCCTCGGAGCGCGGCCAGATACACAGCGGGTCCTCCCGACCCGCTGCCCACCTCGAGCACGTGACTCGTCGGACCCACCAGGAGCTGGTCTGCGAATCGAAGCCATTCTGCCGCGGTCATCCAGCTGCTTTGGCCGATGTCCTCGCCGTAGGTCTCTCGACGAACCGCAGCTTCCGCCGCGCTCGCGAAGTCGCCGTACACGTTGTCGTACAAATCGACGGCGTTATGCATAGGAACCCGCACCAGCGAGCGACCGAACCAGCAACTCACCGAACTCGAACCCCGAATCCAGCACCCGAGCGAGCCGCCGAGCTACCGGCTCCTCACTGCTTCTCGTAAACAGACACGTTGTGGATCGTCTGCCCCTTGGCATTCGTTCCCTTGACCGTTACGGTCATCGTCTTGCCGTCCTTCGAGACGGCGCGCGTGTAGGTTTGGACCTGCTTGCCGGCCTTCTTCCTCACGCCTTCGACGGTCGTGCCATTGCGCTTCAGCGCGACACTGTCGAAATCCTGCGAGCCGGTCATCGGGTAGTCCTTGCCGTCCAACTTATAGCTGTAGCTGATGTTGACCGGGGATCCGTCAGCCCCAGTGCCCTTGACGGTCACCTTGCTCTCGTCGCCCACGACTTCGATCGTTACCGTCTGCTCTTTCGGCATCGGACCCGGTGAATACTTCGACTTCGCTACATTCAGCTTCCACGTGCCCGCTGACGGATCGGATTGAGCAGACAGAGCGCCCGACGCCGCGAGGATCGTGAACCCGCAGACCGACGCGCTAACGCACAACGTCTGAAAGGCCTTGCTCGTTCTCATCGTCCCTCCTACGGATTTAACGGGGCGAGCTGACGCGGATAGAAGCGACGACAACTATAGGCGGGAAGCGGCCACCCGGCAAGTCGGCCCGCTCGGATCAGGGTGCCGCCGAGCGCTCCATGAACATCCAGCGGTGACCTTCGAGGTCTTCGGCCCGATAGCGCCGTCCGGGCGGACCGTCTTCCGGCGTCGAGAGAATCGTGGCGCCTTCGCGTGTCGCGCGTGCGTAGTGATCGTCGATATCGTCGACGAGCACCAGCACGCCGTCGATCACCCATGGCACCGTCGACCACGCGCGGGCGCGCTCGCAGGTTTCGCGGTGCTTCCTCGGGCCCTCGTACTCGGGCGACGGTGTCGCGAGCATGATCAGGCCGTGACCTGCTTCCATCTCACCGTGAGCGAGGCGTCCGTCCGGGCCAATCATGCGCGTGACTTCGCGGAACCCGAACGCCCGGGTAAGCCAGTCCATCGCCGCCGGACCGTTCTCGTAGGCGATCATCGGGATTACGTCCGGTGATGCGTTGGTCATCGTCAATCACGATCCATTGATTGCGCTCATTCACGCCGGCCGACATCAACCCGAGATCAGAAGGTCAGAAGTCTTCAAAATGCTTTAAAAACGATCCTCCTGATCTCCTGACCTCCTGTGAGAAAACCCGGTTGTTCATTTTTTTATCGCACTCCAGGTCGAGCCGTTGGAGCCGGTCACCGACCCCTGCATCGAACTGCCGTTGACCTTCCCCGAGTAGTGCGCGCTCCCGACAGCGAACGAAATCTCATTTCCGCGCAGCTTGCTATCGGTGATCGGCGACGAGCCAAGGCTTCCGCTGATCTTCTGGAACTGCTGCTTGAGGGTCAAAGTTCCCTGTGGCATCGTCCACGCGCCCTCGACTTTCGCCGGGACGATCCAGAGCAAAGCCGTGCACCAACTCGAGCAGTCGTTGGTGATCGTGGCGGTCTCGTCGGCCTCCCAGTCCTCCATCGTGAACGTGTTCGAGACGACGCGCGTTCCGGGCTTCAGATTGAGGATCTTCGGCCGCAGCTTCATGTTGATCTCCGGAAGCAGGAACATCGTGATCACGGTCGCTTGCGAGAGATCCGTCTCGAAAAGATCTGCCTTCATGAAGTTGACTTTGGCGGAGACGCCGGCGGCTTCTGCGTTCTTCTTGGAAAGCTCCACCATGTCTGGGTTGTACTCGATGCCTGTCGCGCGCGCGCCGCGCTTGGCGGCCGTAATCACGGTTCGCCCATCACCAGACCCGAGATCCATCAGGTAGTCCTGGGAGGTCAGCTTCGCGAGTTCGAGCATCTTGTCGACGACCGGCTGCGGGGTGGGCACCCAGACGACGTCTTTGCCGGGCTGACCAACGGTCGGCTCGAACGGCTTTGGCGGAGCCGGTTTCTGCGTCGCGCGCTTAGGGATTGGCAGCGCCTGCTCGTACGCGCTGACGCCAATCGTCGCAATCCAGACGGCCACCAAGGAACGAAAGACACGCGCTCTAGTCATGATGGATATCTCCTGCTATGACTGTTCGACGGTTTACCTGACCCGCAATTCTAATCAGTTCCGTCTCGCGAGCGGAGCAACCGCCCAGATAGCTAACGGGTATGGGAAGCAGGTTCCACAACCGCATGCTCAGCGCCATCTTACATTTAGATCGGCGACGCGCATCCCGGAGCGTGAATTGAGGCCCTATCGAACTCAGCGGTGTTTCCACGGAGACAGCGCGAATGAAATCACCCGAATCGTGAAAATCGATCGTCCAATCTTGATCTCGTCTCCGACTCGAACGTAGAGGCGATTGAGCAAACTGTGGGAGACGAGAGCCCCGCGGTCCTTGACCAACGCAAATGAGTAAGCCGACTTTCGCGCCGCGCAGGTCTGCGAGGCCGTCCTCCTTCATGCGCGTGATGTTCTGGCCGTCGATGAAGATGTCCCCCGACGACGCGCATCGAGCCCGGCGACGAGCCAGAGCAGCGTGGACTTGCCGTCCGGACGGGCCGACGACCCACGAGCTGACCGCGTGGGACCTCGAGGTCCACTCCGTTCAGCATCGTCAACTGCTCGGAGCCGCTTGTTACGACCTTTGAGACATTGGCCTGCCGGATCACGTCGACCAGTGCACGACAAATACCGTGCCGAGGAACGCCTCCACAAGTCACGGCATCCCCCGGCGTTTTCAGCGGGTTGCCCGGAACGCTCGCACCTCCCTGCGCGATCGTGGGATCGAAGCGTTCGCAATCGCTCGACGCGTGACGGGCGCATCGCCCCGGCGGTGAGGACGAATGCGCGAAAAACGCCACGAACAAGCCGCGCGCGCGAGTTCTCTTTTTGTTATCATGCTCGCACCCATAGGTAATCAGTGCACCCGCAAACGTCCGACGTCGATCTCCGCCTCTCGGAGCTTCAGACTCAGATAGACGGCCTCAACCTCGCGCTGCAGCAGTGGCGGCAGATTGAGGAACACGCCCAGCCGACGGAACAGCGGCTCGCGCAGCTCACGGTGCAATGCGCCGAAATCCTGAATCGATGGACGGCCACCGACGAGCGGCACACGGACGCGCTCGCGGCGATCGAAGCGCGGCTCGAAGACTGGGGCGCAATCGAACGGCGACTGCAGCACGAGTCGCGCGAGCGGATTCGCCAGCTCGAACAGACGATCGAGCACGAGTGGCAGGCCCTTCGCCGGATGCACGAGGAGCCGGTCAAGCAGCTCCGGGAGCAGGCCGCGACCCTCGGCGAGACGTGCGTGGCAGCGGCGAATCTCGCGCTCCGCGGCTTCGAACGGGCCGAAGTGCGCTTGGCCGCGCTCGAACAGGATCTGCAGGCGCGGCTGAACGATCTGTCACGCGATCTCCAGGCGGCAATCGCCGAGATGCGCAGCGCCGGAGGGCAGCGTCCCTCATCGCTCGCTGAAGGGGTATCGCCGTTCCCGCTCGAAAGCGTAGTGCGCATTCACGACGGGCTGCGCCGGTCGGCTGAGACGGACGACAGCGCGACCTCTCGGCTCTCTACCTCACGCGATCCAGCAGCGCCCTCGAGGACCGTCCGGCAACTGCCCCCAGCCGCAGCGGCGCTCGACGAGCGAGTGCTATCGCTCGAAAGAGCGGTCGATGAGGCGAAGGCCACCGCAGAACGAACGGAGGGGCTGCGAAGAACGACGTTTGTCGCAGCCGGCGCCCTGATCGTCGGTCTGATCGTGATGGGCGGGCTCTTCGTGCGCGCGCAGCAGCGGACCGAGGCTCGTATGAACGAGACCATCGCCCGCACCGCCGTGGCGGAACGGCAGGCGACAAAGGCCGCCAATGACGCCGCCGAAGAGCGGATTGCGGCGACACGCGCCGAAGCGAGCCGTCAGGTCGTTGAGGCGCAGCAGGCGGCGCGGCAGGCACAAATCGTCACGAGCGTGCTCGCTGCGCCCGACGTGCTGCGATTCAACTTGTCGAGCGTCGACGCCTCATCGCGAGCGACGGCGCAGGTTTTGTTGAGCCGCAGTCGGGGACTCGTCGCCAGCGCCTCGCGTCTCGCTCCCGCGACGGTGGGCGGCGTCTACCAGTTGTGGCTGCTCACGAACACTTCACCCGTGAGCGTCGGAGTGCTCACGCCCGATGCCGCCGGACGGGTCACGTTCGTGGCCGATGCGCCGGCGAACCTGCCGAGGCCGGTCATTGGTGCGACGGTGACGCTCGAATCTGGCGGCGTTCACACCTCGCCCACGGGCGCGACGGTCCTTGCCCGAACCCAATAGCCCGCGAGATCCCTGCATGAGCGTCACTCTCGACGAACTCTTGATGCTCGCGGGGCGATTGGACGACAGCGCCGGCTTCGACACGCCGCGCGAGCGATTCCGCAGATTTCTGATCGAGTACGTCACCGATGCGCGCATCGCGCGGGCACTCATCGAGCAGTGCCGCCTTCTCGACGAGCAGCATCATCGGGCGCTCCAGGATCTCGTCGTGCTGCTCGGACGATCCCTCGGGTTCGAGACGCGATTCGGAACGTATTCCACCGTATCCGGCGCGTTGAAATACGACGGTCACTGGCGATCGCGCGCCCACCTCGACATCGTGCTGGAGCTTCGCACGAACCAGACACTGGCTGCAGACCCCGACGGGCTCGTTCGATCGATCCGCGCGCTCTCCGCGACGTCCGCTCCGAACGCGGAAGTTCGGCCGATGGGCCTCTGTGTAGTGACCGCGTTGTACGCGAGCCGCGGCCGTCTCGAGGATGCCGTTGCCGCGACGCACCCCGAGTTTCCGATCCGTGTCGTCGCGCTGCGCGCGTTGCTGTCGCTTGCCGACATGGTGAGTGCTGGCCGACTGAAGCACGATGAGGTCGTGAAGCTGATCGAGAGCGGCTCGCCTCTCGATTTCGTGGCGGAACTGCTCGATCGATTCGCGCACACGAGCGCGCCGAGCGAGTCACCAACCCCAAGCCCGAACGAACCGGCTCGACCCGGGCGGCCGCTGCCCGTCGCGCTGCGTCAGGAATCGAGCGAGCATGGCTTCTGGCTGGCCACGGTGGCCGGCGATCACGCCGTCACGCCGGAGCAGTTCGTCGAAGTCGTCATCGGACGCCGGCACATCTTTGGTGTCAGCCCCGACGGGGAAGGTGGCGCACGACCCGGTGATTCGATCTGCTTCTACATCTCGGGGCGTGGCGCGGTCGGCCGCGCGCAGGTGGCGTCCATTGAGCAGAACGGCGTCGGCCTGCGCGACGCCCACCAGTACGCACAGCTCCTTCGACTCGACCACACCGAGCTCCATCTGAGCGAGCCAATCGTGCCTGACTTCGAGACGCAGCTCCGTCTTCGCGCGGCACGGGGGGCCTCGGGCGCGATCTGGCAACCGTTCAGGCGCATTTCAGAGCAGGACTTTGTGGCGCTGACTACACGCGCTGAGTCTCGATCCGGCGGCCGGTCCTCCGCTCCGCCGAGCCAGGAGACGATGACTGTCAGCGCTGCAGATCCGCAGTCACGCGAGTGACACCCTCCGACCGGACGATAGCTTTCTGACGCCGTTCGCCCAATTGCGGGTGCCGGAACGTGAATTCGTGTTCTCCGATCGGGACGGCCACATTTCCGAGCGGCGTCTCGCCGACGGTTTTACCGTCGATCGAGACCTCGGCCCAGGGCACGGCGTTGATGCTGACGCGGCCTTTCGGTGGGGATACCGAGAGCTGCGCGGCCTGTCCTGGCTTCAAATCCACGGTCTGCCGAGACCGATATCCGAGTGCCGTGTTCACTATCTGGAGCTCGTGACGGCCCGGTGCGAGCAAAAGCGGCTTGCCTGGCGCCGATCCCAGCAACCGATTCCCCGCGAAGACTTCGACGGCGATTGGAGACGAAAGTTGGATGCTCGCCATGCGCGGAGACGACGCGCCCGCCGGCCGATCACCAGGGCGAGCATCCGTTGGTCGTGGAGCGGAGTCGCCGTTGGTCGCTAGTTCATTCGTGCGCGTGGCCTGCCCTGGAAGAGCAGTTACTACTCGAATGGATGTCGTGCCGAAGGGAATCGGCAGTTGCAGCGGCGTCCCACTCGCCGCGCGGCCGTCGACGATGACACGTGCGCCGGGATCGCTTGCCTCGACGACGATCGATTGTTCCGGGGCCACCCATCCCCGATACAATAGGGCCGCGATTACGCCGGCCTCGGCGGACGCCAGGAGCGTCAGCGCCGCGATGAGCCGCCCTGCCGACTTCGTTCGATGCGAGGTCGCAGCGTCCTGATTCGTCGTCGCGGGCGTTGCGACGGCCGCTGCTGTCCGTCCAACCGGAGAAGTTGATTGTGGCGCCGCAGCCTGCTCGCCGGACGTGTTCTCTGGAAAAGGCGTGACCTGGCGAATTCCTCTCGCATCGATGTTCTCTTCGTTCGCAATCGAGTCTGCCGCGTGCGCTGGGAGCAGCGCTCCCTCGACCTTGTTCGGGACGGGTGTCTCGATCCTGCTCGGGACAGGTCCTTCAATTCTGTTCGGGACAAATTTTTTAATGATCCGCTCGGGAGGGCGTGGAGTCGCGCCCGGGGCTGGTCCCCCTGCGTTCCTTGAGACAGGCTCCGCGACGTGCCTCGGGACAATCGCCTCGCCTTTGTTCGGGACGGGCGCTTCTACGTTGCTCGGGACATGCCCTTCGATCTCGCTCGGGACACCTCCCTCGGCCGCGGCAGGCGCAAGACCGCCAAGCGCGCTTGGAACACGTCCGTCGACGTTGCTCTCGACGAGTCGTCGATGGGCCGCATCGTCATGTCCCTCGACGAAGCTCGGCGCAGGCGCCAGCCCATCGAGCGCTTCGAGCGCGTCGGACGCCGATTCGAACGCGCCGCCATCGAGTTGAAGCGCTCGCTCGATCCAGTGACGCAGGAACGGGAAATGCGCGGCCGGATCGTAGTGCGAGGCCTGCGCGAGCTGGTCCAGAAGCAGCTCGACGCGCGAGTATTCATCGGGATTCAGCCGGCGCCCGAGCAGCAACGATACGGCAATCGCGCCAAGTTGGAAGAAATCCGTGCGTCCGTCGAGTCGTGCCGCGCTCCTTGTTGGCGGCACCGGGATGCCGAGTTCGATCAGGCGGCTCGAAGGAAGCCGAAGGATCTCGAGGGCTGACCCGAGCACGTGCTCGACGATCACCAGCCGCCCCGTTGGTGCGACGATGATGCGGTCGGCGCTCAGCGCCCCGTGGGCGATACCGTCGGCGTGCTGCTGGAGATCGGCAAGCGCCGGAGTGAGTTGCCGGATGAGCGCGGTTGCGAACGCGGGACCTTGCGCCTCCTTCAGGACTTCCGAAAGCCGCCGTCCCGCCGTGTGATTCGAGACGACCGCCAGCTCACCGTCAGGCTCCAGCCGCTCGACGGTGCGAACGCACGCGAAGGACTCGTGCAGAAAGTCGGCGAGGGACCGAACACGCTCGCGCAAGGCGCGCTCGAATCCCGGCGTGGAGGCGAGCTCGGATCGAATACGCAACAGCTCCAGCGACGGCGCGTGGGTGTTGTCGAACATGAGCAACCGATCGCCCAGCGCGTCCGACAGTCCTGGTGCGTACCAACTTGCGAGGTGCGGAGGTGAGGGCGGCGCCTCACCCGAGCCGACGCAAGTGAGATCGCGGGCGTGTTTCATTCCGGACGATCGCTCGAGTGATGGTTGGGCGTGTTCGGATCCAATCGCGGCGGACCCGAGTTCATTGTCCACGAAAGATCGGATCAGTCAAGGACACAGATCCCATGGAAATCACGATTGGTGAACGGCATACCCTTCCGGCGTCTCGTGACCGCCGAAGTACCCCTTGCTGTCCGGCCGCTTGATTTGCGAGTGCGGGACGATCCGATCCCGGCGCAGCCCGCGGAAGTCCTCGAGCGATGCGTACCCGTGACGATCCATGAACTCGAGCATCCCGGCCTTGAGTTGTCGGATCACATTCGGTCCAACCGCGTGATCCAGCATCGCCGCGGTACAGACCTGCACGGTGCCGCAGCCGAGGAGGAAGTAATTGAGCGCGTGCGAGAACTCGCCGATGCCGCCGATGCCCGAGAACGCCTTGTCGGGGAACGCCTGCGTCATCTGGCTGATTTTCGCCAGGGACTGCGGAAGGATTGCCGGTCCGCCAAGCCCCCCGTACGAAACGCGACCTTCGACCTGGACCTCGAATTCCAGTTTCGCGGGATCGATGAGCGGCAGCGACGGGAAGGTGTTGGACGACGAGATGGCGTCAGCGCCCGCAAGGAACGATCCGCGCGCCTCCGCGGCGATATCGGTCGTCGACGGCGTGAGCTTGGCCCAGACCGGCACGCGCGCCACTTCCTTGACGACCTTGGTGACTACCGAGATCAGCTCGCGATCCTTGCCGATGTTCGAGCCCATGTCGTCCCGATCCATGTGCGGGCACGAGAGGTTCAGCTCGAACGCATCGGCGCCTTCGTCCTGACACGCCTTCGCGAGCAGCTGCCAGTTCGCCAGCTCGCGATCGTTCCCCGATCCCGCCATAATCGACGCCACGAGCACGTGGTTCGGATACGCCTTCTTGATCTTTGCGATCCGCGGAATCCACCAGTCCAGCGTCTTGTCGGAAATGAGCTCCCAGTTCCACGACGAGTGCAGCGCCGTGCCGGGCCGCTTCTCCATCGAGAGTCGATAGGAATCGGGGCTGGCGCGCATGAACTTCGTCTTCGGTCCGGCGACGTTGACGACCGGATGGAGGCCAATCGTCTTCGTGACGACGCCGGCCCATCCGACCTCGAACGCGCGCATGATGTTGCTGTCCGATTCGGTCGGCGGGGCAGACGATAGCAGAAAGGGGTTTTCGAACCGGATTCCGGTGAAGTCAACCGCGAGGGTAGGGGGCATTTGGCCGATTATACGCTGGGCTTTACTTATCCGGGGGACTTCGTCCTCCGGACCCCCATAGGCACCCCCACCGCGCACAGTCCGCGCCGTGGGGCCCCCGCTACACGCTCGCTCGCGGGGACCCCACGATCCCCGCTCCGCTCGCGTGGCTCACTCGCTGTGCTCGTTCGCATCCGCCGGCTATCGCCCTCATGCTCTTATTCGCGCCTCGGCTGGCCCAAAGCCTAAAGTCGTAAGCCCAGAGCCGAGGCCTTAGCCGATAACCTGCGGCGCTGCATCGACTTGACAGGTGCGCGCACCGCCAGCTATGTTCCACGTTTTCACCTCTTTCACGAGCAAGGAGCATCGGGATGGGTCGCGTAATCCGCGGCGGCTTGATTCAGGTCCGGGCGGACGTGTCGCTCGAGGGAAGCGCCGACGACATCAAGCGACGGATGATTGACAAGCACATGCCGCTGATCGAACAGGCCGCCGCGCGGGGCGCGCAGCTCGTCTGCCTGCAGGAGCTGTTCTTCGGTCCGTACTTTTGTGCCGAGCAGCAGGCGCGATGGTACGAGATGGTGGAGCCAATTCCTGATGGGCCGACCGTTCGTCTCATGCAGGATGTCGCGCGTCGTCATGGCATGGTCATGGTCGTTCCGATCTACGAGCAGGAGATCACGGGCGTCTATTACAACGCCGCGGCGGTGATCGATGCGGATGGAAAGTATCTCGGCAAGTACCGCAAGCACCACATCCCGCACGTCGGCCCGGGCTTCTGGGAGAAGTTTTATTTTCGTCCGGGGAATCTCGGGTATCCGGTCTTCGAAACCGCAGCCGGGCGTATTGGCGTCTACATCTGTTACGACCGGCACTTCCCGGAAGGCGCGCGGATTCTTGGGTTGAACGGCGCGGAGATCGTTCTCAACCCGTCAGCGACGGTTGCAGGGCTGTCGGAGTATCTCTGGAAGCTGGAACAGCCGGCGCATGCGGTTGCGAACGGGTACTTCGTCGGCGCGATCAACCGGGTAGGCCACGAAGCACCGTGGAACATCGGTGAGTTCTACGGTCAGAGTTATTTCTGCGATCCGCGCGGCCGGATTCTCGCCGAAGCCAGCCGCGACCGCGACGAGCTCGTCGTCGCGGACCTCGACCTCGGGTTGATCCAGGAAGTCCGGAACACGTGGCAGTTCTATCGCGATCGCAGGCCGGAGACGTATGGGGCGATTACTGCTGGATGAGCCCGTGCCGGGATTCGGGGTTCGGGATTCGGGGTTCGCAAGTCCGGCAAGGCCTCGAGTGGCTTCGCACCAGCGAACCCCGAGCCCCGAGTCCCGGGCCCCGGCGTAAGCGGTAGGTCTCCATTATTTCTCGATCACAATGCTCGTTCTGAACAACTTCATCGCCGGCGAATGGCAGGAATCCCGCGGCCGGCGGATTCCCGATCTCAATCCCGCGGATACCACCGACGTCATCGCGGAAGCGCCCGCGTCGACGGCAGAAGAAGCCGCCGCAGCCGTGGATGCCGCCGAGCGCGCGTTCGAGGGGTGGCGCAATACGCCGGCGCCGGTCCGCGGACAGATCCTCTACCGCGCCCAGCGATTGATGGAAGAACGGCACCAGCAGCTTGCCGAGGGGCTGACGCGCGAGGAAGGGAAGACGCTCAGCGAATCGAAAGGGGAAATCCAGCGCGCTATCAACGTGGTTGAATTCTTCGCAGGTGAAGCACGGCGGATCACCGGAGAAACGATTCCATCCGAGCTGCCGTACAACTTCTGCTACACGGTCAAGCAGCCGGTCGGACCGGTGGCGGTGATCACGCCGTGGAACTTTCCGATCGCAATTCCAATCTGGAAGATCGCGCCGGCGCTCGTGTGCGGCAACACGGTCGTCTTCAAGCCTGCGTCGCTGACGCCGCTGACAGCAACGCTGATCGCCGGCATTTTCCGTGACGCGGGGCTGCCGCCGGGCGTCCTCAATGTCGTGTTTGGCGGCGGACGCGAAGTCGGCGACACGATCGTGAAGCACCCCTCGATTCGTGCCGTGTCGTTCACGGGATCAAACGACGTCGGGACGGCGCTGTATCAGGCGGCCGCGGCGCGCGGGATCAAATGCCAGTGCGAGATGGGCGGCAAGAACCCGATCGTGATCCTTGGGGATGCGGATCTCGATCTCGCAGTCGAGAGCACTGTTCAGGGTGCCTTCGGTTCGACGGGTCAGCGCTGCACGGCGACAAGTCGGGCCGTGGTGGTCGAGTCGGTGGCAGATGCGTTCCTCGATCGTCTCGACGCGCGAACGGCAAAGCTGGTCGTGGGACCGGGGCTCGATCCAAACACGAACGTGGGTCCGTCTGTCGACCGTGGTCAGCTCGACACGGTCCTCGAGTACATCCGCATTGGCCGGAGCGAAGGCGCGCGCGTCGTGCGGGGCGGCGGTCGCCTCACCGACAACGGACTCGAGAAGGGCTTTTTCGTCGCGCCGACGATCTTCGACCACGCCAGCGCGGGTATGCGGATCGCGCAGGAGGAAATCTTCGGTCCGGTGTTGTCGGTCATCCGCGTTTCCGACGTCGAGAGCGCGCTGCACGTTGCCAACAGCGTTCGCTACGGGCTGTCGGCCTCGATTTACACGAACGACGTCGGGCAAATGTTCCGGTTCGTCGATCGCCTCGACGCGGGGATTCTTCACGTCAACTCGCCCACGGTCGGCGGCGAAGCGCACATTCCATTCGGGGGCATGAAGGCAACCGGCGTTGGCTTGCGCGAGATGGGCCGCGTCGCGATCGATTTCTACACGGAGCTGAAGGTCGTGTACGTGGACTACACGGGGACTGCGCGAAAGGGAAGTCTGTACTGACACTGACGAAAACCGACTCCGGGTTCAAGGCTTTAAGCTTTGGGTGCTGGCGGGGTCTGAAGACCCCCCGCCACACCGGCCCTTGTGAGATCCGAGTACGGTCCAACGCGCAAGAGGCGAGAGAAACCACTGTCAGAGGTCAGAGCCGAAAACCGAAAGCCCAAAGCCCAGCGCCCGGAGCCAGAAGCCAACGCCATGTCACTCCTGATCACTAACGGCCGCATTATCACCGCCTCGGACGACTACCACGCGGACATCTTCTGTCAGGACGAAACGATCACCGCGATTGGCCGCGATCTGCCGTCGCATCGCTTTCAAGCGGATCGTACGATCGACGCGAAAGATCAGTACGTCCTGCCAGGCGGGATCGACGTCCACACTCACCTCGACATGCCGTTCGGCGGCACGACCTCCGCCGACGACTTCGAGAGCGGCACGATGGCTGCCGCGTTCGGCGGTACGACGAGCGTCATCGACTTCGCGATTCAGTACCGCGGCCAGACGATGAGACATGCGCTCGACGAGTGGCGGAGGAAGGCTGAGGGCAAGGCCGCCATCGACTACGCCTTCCACATGATCGTGACCGAGCTCGAGGATGCCGGCCTGAACGAGATGGATCGCATGGTCCGCGACGAGGGCGTCAGCAGCTTCAAGCTGTTCATGGCGTACCCCGGCGTGTTCATGGTCGACGACGCGACGATCTTTCGAGCGCTGCGGCGAACCGGTGAGAACGGCGGCCTCGTGTGCATGCACGCGGAGAATGGCGGCGTGATCGACGAGCTCGTGAAGGAAGCGATTCGCAAGGGGCATAAATCGCCGAAGTATCACGCGCTGACGAGACCGAGCCGTGCGGAAGGGGAAGCTACCGGCCGCGCGATCGCGCTCGCCGAAATGGCTGGCGTTCCGATTTACATCGTTCACCTCTCATCGGCGGATGCCCTCGAGAAGGTCAAGCAGGCGCGTGACATGGGGCTGCCGGCGTATGCTGAAACGTGTCCGCAGTATCTCTTTCTCTCCTACGACAACTACGAAGAACCCGGCTTCGACGGTGCGAAGTACGTAATGTCTCCGCCGCTGCGTGAGAAGTGGCATCAGGACGTGTTGTGGAAGGGGCTTGCGAAAAACGATCTTCAGGTCATCTCGACCGACCATTGTCCGTTCTGCATGCGCGAGCAGAAGGAGCTTGGCCGCGACGACTTCAGCAAGATCCCGAACGGCGCGCCCGGGATCGAGACGCGGCTGACGCTCGTTCACGACGGCGGCGTCCGACAGAAGCGCATCACGTTGAACCGCTTCGTCGAGTTGTGTTCGACGACGCCTGCGAAGATGTTCGGGCTCTTCCCGCGCAAGGGGACCATCGCCGTCGGGAGCGACGCGGATCTCGTCGTCTTCGATCCATCGGCGAAGACGACGCTCGGCGTCAAGACGCTGCACATGCGGGTGGACTACAACCCGTACGAAGGCACCATCGTCGAAGGCTCGCCCTCCACTGTTATCTCCGGCGGTCGCGTTGTGATCGACAATGGACAGTTCGTCGGGAAGAAGGGCGCGGGCCGGTTCCTGAGACGGCAGAACGGCCATGTGAGTTGCTGATGGTCTCTTTTCCAAGCGTGCCATTCAGCACGCGTTCGAGCGCACCGAGGCGCAGGGCCGGTTTCAGGTTAATGCGGTCAGTCCCGTCCGCGCAGCGGCGAGCATCACTCGCCCAGTGCTGCTGATTCACGGAGCTGCGGACCGTGATACCTCACTTTCGCATTCACGCGTGTCTACGATGCGCACCGCGGTCCAAAACGGTTCATCCTGGTGCCAAATGCGGGTTACTATCGCTCGCTTACTGATTCGGTTTGGCACCAAATTGAGGAGTGGATCGACAGCATCGAGGAATCCGGACGAACCCACAATTCGCAATCCCCATTCCCCAATCAGCAATCCGGCAATCTGCAGTCCGCAATCTGCAGTCTGCAATTGCGCTCACTCGGGAACGACCCTCACGTACCACAGCCTGATCGCAGTCGGCTCGCGCGGATCGATCCATTGATATCGCGGTCCTGCGGCGCTGGCTGGCACGGTCCCGTCGGCGACGAGCAGCAGCTCGTTCGCTCCGACGCGCGAAGTGCGCGGCGGGATTCTCAGACGATACGTTCCCACGCGTTCAGGATTCCACGTCAGCGCCACGCGGCCGATCATGTTCCGGTTCAGAAGCACGGTCACGTTCGTCGGCATCGTCGGCGTGACCGGATCGAGCCGCAGTGCGAGCGAATACTGACGACTCTCGGGTAACGGAATGCGGACGATCCCCCGGTCGCCGCGTGTGACGCGGACGGTGACGAGTCCGTCCTGGTGCGGCTCAGTCCAGCCTCGCCTGAAGAACACGGCATCGCGCGGACCGGTCTCGATGCTCGCCGATTCGCCCAGGCCGATCGCTTCGCGCAGTGTGAAATACGGCATCTGCCGGTAAGCGACGGCAGCACCGACGCCGACGAGCAGCAGGCCGACGGCACCGGCGAAACGCGCGCGTGTGAACCGTGGGAGCTGCCGCGTACGAATCAGGGCAGCACCGTTCGTCAGGGTTCGTACAACGGCGTATGCGGCCGCAACGAGGAGCACCGGGTAGACGTGCATGGTGAAGCGCCAGTCGCCGCCGCCGGCAACGTTCCAGGTGAACGCATAAGGGACGAGTGACGTGAAGACGAGCGTGAGGAGCAGCCGGCCATCGGGCAGGAAGATGAACGACACGAGTCCGGCGACCGCGCAGAGCAGAAGCCACCAGGCGGTTCCGTGACGCCACAAATCGAAGCCCGTCCACTTGTTCTCGATAGGGTGCACGAACAGGCCGACGAACGCGGTGTCGAGCTCGCGAACGGGACGTCGCAGCACCTTGCTGCGCACGTACGTCAGGGCGCTCTCCGGGGTGTCGTACGGCAGTCCTTCGCCGGCACGATAGTAAATGGTGTGCGCGTTGATGGCGACCAACGGATCTCCGGTGGCTCGGCCACAGTTGACCAGATACGGTGTCACCAGCACGCCCGCCGTCAGCGCCGCAATGATCGCGCCCTGCCATCGTCTGTGCCATTCGGCGCGGAGTCCGTCGACGATCGCGAGCGCGAGGCCGGGGAGCACGAACGACACTGACGTGATTCGCGTGAGGCAGGACACAGCGCCTGCGAGGCCCACTGCGACGGCGTTTCCGTGCGTTGGCGCTCTCCGAAACCGGACGAACAACCACGCCGTAAGGGTAAACGCCAGCATGAACGTGTCGTCGCGCCAGCCGTCCGGCGCCCAACTCACGGCGTTGTAGTCCACCGCCAGGCCGAGCGCGGCCAGGATGCCAATCCACGGCGAGAACATCCTTCCGAGCAGGTAGGTCGCCGGGATCGCCAGCGTCGATGCGGACGCCGAGGCGAAGCTGATGGCGACGTCGGCGTCATCGAGCAGCCACAGAAAACCCTTCGTGACCGCGAGAAAGACGGGCTCGCGCAGATGGCCCTGATAGAAGGTCTGCATCTCACGCGCGTAGCGCAGGTAGTTGATGGGATCTCCGCCGACGTACGGTCGGGGCTCGTGATACCAGACAAATCCGGGCGGGCGGAGGGGCGCGCCAACTGCTGACGCCGTATTCAGCAGGGACCCGGCCCAGGAGGGGCGTTCGATTGGACCGTAGCGCGCATGCAGCGCGTCGAATCGCAGCAGCGCACCGTAGGCGGTGGTCAGCAGAGCCAGGAGTACGGGTGCGGCGGCGCGCAGTCGTGCAACCCTCACCTGCGGAAGAACAACCACGGCGCGATCTTAGCGAATGACGCCGGCATCGCCTCGCCGGGGAGAGGTGAAGCAGAAAAGACGCGCGATAGTCAGACTAAATTCCCCTCGAGACGCGGTTTGCATCAGCCGACTCCGTATTTCCGGACGATTTTCAGCCGATCTGAGCGGCTCACTTCTTGCCACATGCAAACTCGCGAGTTATACATCTGCGTCGATAGATCGACGTCAACCAGAAAAACACAAGGATCAAGGAAGCACCCAGTGGCTGACGGGCCCCTTTTCTCGTTTCGTATCGTTCCTCAGCCCGACCGGCGTCAGCGCCCTGACCGGCGCGCAGTCTGGCGCGGCGGTCGACGAACGTCGGACGTAGGCGTGACTGCCGATCTGTTCACCGATGGAAGCGGCGACTCCGAATGGGGGGATGAGGAGGTCGACGAGGACGCGCACTCCGACGGGGTAAAAGCCTACGTCCATTGACATCCCTTTTCGCTCCCATCCTTCAGCTCCGATCGGGCGCTGATTCCGCTCAGAGTCGGGCGTCGGGCTGTTAAGATCTGGTCCGACTCCGATGGCCTCCAAGCTGAACGTGTATCCCGAGTACCCGCCACGCGTCCGGGTCGAGTGGCTCATTGCCATCAGCCGCGTGCTGATCGCGGGGGGCGCCTTGATCGCGGTGGCGATGACTGCACAAGGTCGCGCCGATAACTGGGTGCTCACGTACACGCTGGGCTGGTATCTGATTTACAGCCTGCTGCTCGTCGGGCTCGTCTGGACACCCGTCAGGTTCGCACGGGGCTGGGATCTGGCGCAGCACGCGTTCGACCTCGCGGCCTTCTCGCTCTTCATGCTGTTTGCAGAAAGCCCGGAGAGCCCTTTCTTCGTCTACTTCATTTTCCTCGTCATCGTCGGCGCGCTGCGGTGGGAGGTGCAGGGAGCAATTTGGAGTGCCGTGGTGACGATCGCGGTGTACGCGGCGGTGAGCGCGTACGCCGTGATAGTCCTGCGGCTCCCGAGCTTCGCCCTGCACACGTTCGTCATCCGTGCGGTGTATCTCGTGGTCGTCGGCGCGCTGCTGGCGTATCTCAGCGCGTATCAGAACCAGTTCCAGCGCGAAATCAATCGCGTCGTGTCGTGGCCCCGGAAGCTGCCGCGTGAGCCGCACGACCTCGCCGGCGAGATCGTCACGCAGTCGGCGGAGATCCTCGAAGCGCCACGAGTGTTGCTCGTTTGGGAGGAGCCCGACGAAGGCGACGTCAACCTCGCCTGGGGTTCGGGCGGCGAAATCTCCTGGGCCACGGAGCCCGAGGCGACGTACGGGTCGTTCGTCGTGCCGGGTTATGAGCACAAGAGCCTGCAGGCAGCGGACGTCACCGACGACAACGGGCGGGTGATCCACTGGGTCAACGGCTCGTTTCGTCGTCGTTACGGCCGGCCGATCAATCCGGCGTTGCAGGCCCGCTTCGGGATGCGGGCAGTCCAATCGTGGAGCCTCGACGGTGAACTGGTCCACGGACGCCTGTTCGTTCTCGACAAGCCCCGAATGCGAATCGACGATCTCATCGTCGGCGAGGTCGTCGCCAGGCTTGCGGTGTCGCGTCTCGATAGCACGTATCTTCTGCGGCACCTCAATCAGGCGGCGGCCTTCGAAGAGCGGCTACGGGTTGCCCGAGATCTCCACGACAGTCTTCTGCAGACCATTGCCGGAACGGCGCTGCAGCTCGTCGCTGCGCGGCGTCTGCTGGACCGCGATCCAACGTCGGCTCGCGTGCGGCTAGAGGAAGTACAGAATCAACTGGAGCACGGTGAGCTCGAGATGCGATCGTTCATCCGGCGCTTACGGCCGGCTGTGGCGCCGGAGGCTGCGGTGCCGAAACTCGGGCTCAGGGAACGGCTGGAAGAGCTCCGGCGCCGGGTCGATCGGCAATGGGAGGTCAATGTCAGGCTGCACCTCGACGCCGGGTCCGATCGGTGGCCCGAGGCGCTGGCAGAAGATGTCTATCGTATCGTTCAGGAAGGCGTGTTGAACGCCGCGAAACACGCTGACGCGTCGGTGATCGCGGTCGATTTCGCGACCACTGCGGATTCCGTGCGCGTACAAATCAGCGATGACGGGTGCGGATTCCCGTTCCACGGAAAGTACAATCTCTGGACGTTGAACGAAATGAACCAGGGGCCCTGGACGCTGAAGGAGCGGGTCGCCACGCTTCGTGGGGATTTGACGCTACAGACAGCCGACACCGGGACGGAACTCCTTATCACGCTTCCGCTCGCTCCTGTGGCAAGCTAGACACGATGCCGATTCGACTGGTGCTCGTGGATGACCATCCGCTCGTGCTCAAGGGGCTCGAGCAGCTCCTTCGCTCGGAGCCGGATTTTGATGTGCTGGCGACGTGCGGCACGGCGGCGGAAGGTCTCGAGGCCGTTCAGTCGCTGCACCCTGACGTACTGATCCTCGACCTCAAGCTGCCCGACGAAGGCGGGCTGACGGTGCTTCGCCGGCTGGATCCGATCACGGCGCCGGCGGTCGTGGTCTTGACGGCCAGCCAGGAAGAAGACGATCTCCTCGATGCCGCGCGGCTCGGTGCTCGAGGCATCGTCCTGAAGGCGATGGCGCCGCGAGTCCTCGAGGACTGCATTCGAACCGTGTATGCCGGCGGCCGGCAGCTGAGCGTCGACGGCATCGATCTTTCACGACGTCTCGAACAGCGTCAGAACGTCGAAACCGAGCTCGAGAGAATCCTGACGCCGCGAGAGCTCGAGATCCTCAGGCTCGTGGCGGTTCGCCTCGACAACCAGGAAATCGCCGCGCGGCTCTCAATCAGCGTCGGCACGGTCAAGATTCACCTCCATCACGTCTACGAGAAGCTGAAGCTGCGGGGCCGACACGATCTTCAGCAGTACCTCCACGGCAAGGAATACTGATCGGGCACGTGAACGGCTCCAGGCTCTAGGCTCTCAGCCTAATTCTTTGCTTGAACTCGCGGCCCCGTCTCGCGCTCCACGGGCGGCAGACTGCGCAGGTAGCTGAACAGGCTGCGCAGATCGTCGTCGGTCATCTGCGCGTAGGCGCCCCATGGCATCGGACCGCCCGGGATCGCCTCACCTTGACGAAATCGGACGATGAACATTTCCTCGGTCCAGGCGCCGATGACGCCCGTTTTCGGATCCGGTGTCAGGTTCGGCGTGACGTAAACCTTCGTCGGATCGGCGGCCACATCGAGCCGGCCGCCGCCCGCGAACCGCGGCCCGACGAGCGAACCGTCGCGCGTGCTCCGCTCCGTGTGGCACCCGGCGCACGATGAGACCTTGTTCGCCAGATACGAGCCCCGCTCGATCGAAACGCCCGCCGGACTCCTGCGCGGCGGCGCTTCCGATGGACCTTCGGGCTTGATCGCGAATGCCATCACCGCCTTTCCAAGCATGTTCAGCCGGTGATCGGGAACCGGATGCCGAACTGCGGGTCGAGACTTCAGGAATGACACAACCGCCGTGAGATCCTCGTCGCTGAGGCCCTGAAACTCCATCAGCGGGATCGCAGCTTTGCCATCGGCACGCACGCCGTACCGAAGAATGCGCGCGAGATCGCCGTCCGTACGGCGGCCGATCCCCGTCTCCTGATCGGGCGTGATGTTCGCCGAATAGATATCCCCGAACGGCAACGGAAAAAAATGATTGCCCGTGAGCGGCAGCTCGACGCCCTGCTGCAGCTTCGTCCATTGGTCCCTCGGCACGTGGCAGTATGCGCACGCTGCCGGCCCGTAGACGAGATATCGGCCGCGCTCGATGACTGCGGGATCGGTTGTTGCGGCAATCGATGGATACGGCGCGTCGAACGTGCGCCTCAACCGAATCTCCATCGCCGCGAACGCACCGCCGACGACCAGAAGAAGGATCACAACGAGCACGAGAATGACTTTGCGGATTGTTCGAAACATGACGCGTGTGGCGGACGAGGATTTCCCTGTTTAGTAGGGCGGGGCTTCAAGCCCCGCCTGCGGCGCGGTCTGAGGACCGCCCCACAGAATAACCGAACGATCTCTGAAGTGAGTTCGTGGCTGACGTTATCGTAACGCGTCGACGAGGCCGCGCCATTCGCGAGCCACAGCGGGGCTCGTCTGCGATACCGCGGCCCCGCAGATCAAAACCTGTTCGCCGGCAGGGCTCTGCCAGACGAGATCCGCACGCACCGACAAATCGGACGCGGGCAGTTTGACGCTGATCGACGGCGGCAGCGACTGTTCGGGGTTTCGCGGTATCTCGAATCGCAGGCCACCGTAGCTGATGTCGAGCACCCGCGCCGGTTGATCGTCAATCCGTGCCGGCAGTCCGCCGGCGACCTGTTTTCGCTCCCATCGGCGCAGCGTGTCGAATCTCGACTGCCGCACCTGCGCGAGCTTCCGTCGAACGAGCTCGAGGAGGACAGCTGGCGCGATCGGCTTGAGCACGTACTCGGCCCCATGCTGCCGCGCGTCCGACTCCAGCACGGGATCTGCGAAGCCCGTGATGACAATCGCGGGGATCCGCCTCGGGCTGCTGACCAGCAGTTGCAGTCCGTTGAACGCGCCGAGCCGCACGTCCGCAATCAGGAGATCCGGAGGATCGATTCTGAGCGCCTTCAGCCCTTCCTCGAACGTGCCAACGGCGCGAGCCTCGTAACCCGCCGCCGTCAACAACTCGGCGAGGCCGACACGAGTCGCCGCGTCGTCGTCGACAATCAGCACCCTGGCAGGGGTCGGTTCCATGCAGTCGCCCGGTGAGGGGTCTCGTTTCGGGAACATCCGCGGGATGCGGCAACGC
>JBKPCD010000020.1:0-18630 GCA_046727175.1 Acidobacteriota bacterium
ACTGACGGTGCTGACGACTGTTCACGGGCGCGGGCGCTAATTGCTCCGCGAGGTGCCTAATCCGCTCAAGTCCGGCGGCCCCCGCAGCCACGCGAGCGACGGTGGTATTGCGCTTCACCGACTCAGTCTACTGACCCACGGAACCCGCTGCTGTTCAAAAGGACACTCGGCCCGCCAACCCTGCGTCTTTCAGTGGCGATGACGACGGCCATGGGGCACTGCTCCGTCGTGAGCAGCGACGGGCGTTACGAAAGTGTGATAGATCGTCGGCCAGACACCACCGCTTCGAATCTCCGCAGCGTCGCCCAAGGCTGGCGCGATAACCAGGGCTAGTGCGATAATGGGGATAATCCAACGGTCATGAAGGTCAACCAGGAGCCTGCGTTCGATGCGGATGCGTTTCTCCGGTCCGCAGGGGCGGGGAAAACCATCGTGACCTTTCAACCCACCGACGTGATTTTCTCCCAAGGCGATGCGTCCGACAGCGTGCTATACATTCAGGAGGGGGCCGTCAAGCTCTCGGTGCTGTCGCGCGGCGGCAAAGAGGCGGTCGTGGGGATGCTCGGGCCGGGTGACTTCTTCGGTGAGCGTGCGCTGACGGATCATCCCGTTCGCCTGGAGTCCGCAACCGCCATGACCCCGACGACCGTGCTGGTCGTCCCGAAAGAGCAGATGATTCGCCTGCTCCACGATCAGCAGGCCCTCTCGGACCGGTTCATCACGTACATGCTGGCTCGAAACATTCGCATCGAAGCGGACCTTGTCGACCAGTTGTTCAATTCCAGCGAGAAGCGGCTGGCCCGCACGCTGCTTCTGCTGGCGCGGTACGGCAAGCCAGACCAGGCACATCGCGTGCTGCCGCGGATCTCGCAGGAGACGCTCGCGGAAATGGTTGGCACGACGCGCTCGCGCGTGAACTTCTTCATGAACAAGTTCAAGAAGCTCGGGTTCATCGAATACAACGGCGTCCTCAAGGTCAATCACTCCCTCCTGACGGTCATCGTGCACGACTGACGTGTGCAGTTCGTGGCATCCCGACGGTGGTGAGTCATCGTTCCCATCGTCAGCGTTGAGCCTGAACGTCACTGTCATTCCGTCGCGGTTGGGGCCCCGGCGCGGCAGCGATTCCGCCATGTGCACATGTGCTCAAACGCCAAGACACGCGTGAGCGATTGCAGCATGCGGGTGCGTCGGATCGTGGTTGCGTCCGCCCACGTAGCGCGAGTGAGATGAACGAGCCATCACCGAGAGAGATCAGTCAACACCGAAGCCGCCGGTTTGCATCCCGCCTTTCGAGACTTGGTCCGAAGCTGTCAACGTAAACGTCGACACGACCTGTGCTGTTTTGAACAGCCCTCCATTCAGCTCTGCCATACGATAGGCGCCACTGGGTGAAGTGTCATGCTCCACGAATTTATTGCCGTCAACCGCGAAGAGATCATCAGGCGGTGCAGGGCAAAGGTCGCCACGAGGTCGGTGCCACCGCCCACCCACGCAGAGATCGATCACGGCGTGCCTGTGTTCCTGGATCAACTGGCAGACGCGCTACGCCTCGGCCTGATGTCAAGCCCCGAGATCTGCCAGAGCGCGGTCCGGCACGGGCATGACCTGCTGCTTCAGGGGTTCACCGTGTCACAGGTCGTGCACGATTATGGCGACGTCTGTCAGGCGATCACCGATCTCGCGGTGGAAATGAACGCGCCCATCAACACGGATGACTTTCGCACGCTGAACCGATACCTTGACGATGCCATCGCAGGTGCCGTCACCGAGTACGGCCGCGTACGCAATCAGTCCACCCTCGATGGAGAGACCGCACGCGGGAGCGAGCGCCTCGGGTTCTTCGCTCATGAATTGCGGAACTTGATCAACACCGCGATCATCGCGTTCGAGGTTCTCAAGACGGGTAATGTTGGAGTCGCAGGGAGCACCGGGACGGTGCTCCATCGCAGCCTCCTGGGATTACGCGCGCTCACGGGTCGTTCGCTCGCCGAGGTCCGTCTCACCCAGGACGTTCAGAATCAAGAGCAATTCCTGGTGTCCGGATTCATCGACGAACTCGCGCCGGCTGCAACATTGGAGGCACACGCCCGGGGCATCGAACTCACCGTCATGCCCGTCGAGGATGGAGTGGCGATCGCGGCTGACCGACAAGTCCTCGCGGCGGTGATGGGAAACTTACTGCAGAACGCATTCAAGTTCACCCGGCCTCGTAGCGCTGTCACACTCAAGGTCGGCGCCACCGCCGAGCGCGTGCTCATCGAGATCCAGGACGAATGTGGCGGTCTCCCGGGTGGGAACGTCAACTAGCTGTTCCGCCCATTCGAGCAGCGGAGCGCCGATCGAACCGGCCTGGGTCTTGGCCTCGCCTTCAGCCGATGGGGGGTTGAAGCGAACCATGGCCGGATTTATGCGCGCAACCTCCCTGATGTGGGATGCGTCTTTAGCGTCGACCTGCCGCGGCTCCCGGTTCCCGCCGTCGCGATGGTGTAGTCTCGAAGCTCCACGCGACGAACGCATTAACGCAAGGCAGGCCAAGCGTTCGAGTGGCCGTTCGGTGATTGGGTCGTCGTGCTCGCGGGGCTCGGCCTCATCGGCTTCGCCGTGCAGCAGGTCTATGCGGCGATTACCTGCCGGCTGGAGCGCGATCTCGATGTCGCAGAGATGCGACGCGAAGCCGGTGAGTGGGTCGGCCTCAGCCGGTTCGGCGTTGCGGCACGCGCCATCGTCTTTGCGCTTCTGGGATGGGCCATCGTCGTCGCGGGCTGGTTCCGCGATGCGTCTGAGGTCGGCACCACGGCGTCGTCACTGCGCACCCTCGCCGCACAACCGGGAGGGCTGGGCGCCGCTGGCTTCTCGGCGTGACAGCAGCAGGTTTCGTCGCGTACGGCTTCTACCAGATCATCCATGGGCGCCTTTTGCACATCCGACGCACGCGCTGACCGATTTCGCCGAGTATCGGTTCAGCAGAGCGATCAGCCTAACGGCGGCCTTGGGCGCACGCACTCCCTGCGTCACGATCTCGCGATTTTCGAGTTTCTTGCCGTGCCATAGAGTGTCGCGTTGTCATCCAGATCCTGGCGCAACGTGGCCCCTTCCTAGAGGGCGACCCCGGCAAACAACCCTTGCGATCGCGACCACGACAGAATGACCGCGTGCATTTGCGCATCCGTTTGAGCCGTGGCCGTGCGTCCGACAGGACTCGCCGCCACGGAGCCTTCCGCGCCTAACGTGAACTGGCTCGAAAGCAGCTTGTCCGCTCCTCGTTCGGTCATGACCAACATGATCAAGTCCGTCGAAGAATCGCCGATCTGGAAGCCCACGCTCCCGCCCTCGATACGGACCGTCGAGGGCACACCCGCCAGCTCGACGCGCTCACTTTGTCTAGCGGCCGCTGCCGGCCATTGTCCGCCTGAGGCGATCAGCACGCGAACCATCGTTGAAGTCCGCGACACCTGCACAGTGTCCGATTCGCCGCCTCCGAACCAAGACCTCATTTAAAGACGCGCCGTCGTATTCCGACTCTGGGGAAGATGGAGTTTTTGCCAGGTACAGGTGTGTCACAGGTGCCGGCCGATCAAGAGCAGGAGTCGCACGACGAGCGCGATAGGTATTCCGACGGCCAGGATGACGAACGGAATGGACAGGATAATCGCGAGCAGCATCAGCGCATCCAAGACGACATCGGCTACACGCCGTACGAAAACACCCACGGGGTGCATCGGAGCTCGGACGAGCACCTCCCGCTTGGACGGAAGAATCGCAGGGATCTGACGTTGGGTGATCGCGTGGTTATGCATGGCTCAGGCCTGTGGACGAGGGTCAAAGCTGGAGGAAACGGCTTCTCCATCATCTTGACAGGTGTCGCGACGGTCGTCTGTGCTGCTTTGCACAGGCACCGCGAGCGACTATCACCTCCTCCCCGGTCGAGACCCCCGGAAATGGAGCGGATGACTAGGATGGATGCGAGGCACGCTGCTCCGCGAGCCATTGTTCGCTTATCCAACCGAGGTGGCCGGCCTGCAACGCGCCCGGCTGACGGGCTTTCACTAGCATCGCGGTCGCAGCCAAGGTGATGAGAACGCCAAGGATCGTGAGCATATGTGGACCCCTTCGCAGGCATCGGTCTGTGTGCGTGAAACCGGCCATGTCCGCTCGAGCACATCGTGATCTCAGCGCAGGAAGGCGAATCAGCCACACGAGAGCGCGGCTGCTTCCGGCCGTCGTGACTGATAAAGTAACGAGACCCCCATCAGCCCAATTACCGTCAGAGCGGCCCCGGATGGGAGGATCAGCGGGGCCGGACTCAGTGCAAAGAGGGCCAGCACGACGGACGACCACCGCAATGCCGCGCCGTCGAAGGATGCATCAAACATTTCAATCCCTTCGTCTCTTGCAACTTGTTCTTAGCATTTCGAGTACCAAGTGTGACAGCTGGCGTCGATTGCGCCTGTCCCTTTGTGCAGCGTCGGTCTCAGGGGTGACGGGCGGGGGCTCGCCGACCCAACTGCGGAACGCCGTACCGAAACTCCACCCTCTCATCCCTCACGACGAACGGCGCTGCTGGAGTGCGGCGCTTTGATCCAGCTCGGTCTGAGCCTCGATTGCACGATCCTTGACATCCTCGGCGCCTCGTACGACCGCGCTCAGCGCTTTCGCATAGACTCCCCGGCCCTTCTGCTGAAGATCGTCAACCGCGTCGCCGACTCGCGTCGTGGCCTGTCGATATTTTTCCGCTGCGGCGTCGCTGGCGTCCGCTGCGGTGTCCGCCAACTGGCGCCGAACGTTCCGTAGCGACGCATAGATCTGGGGGGCGAAGAGCACGCCCGCGGCGGTTCCGATCACTGCGCCACCGAACAGACCAATCAGAAAGCTGCCGCTATGGCCGCGAGCGGCCTCGAGTCGTGGCTCGGTAGAGTTTTCATGTGGTGTTTCAGCCATGTGATCTCCCAGTGCGATTCTCGATCGCAATCGCTTCGGCTTTTTCCAGAATGTTTTCTGGAATCGCCTTGTCACGCGCGCGCATCATTTCGTTCGGAACGGTAGTCGCTGCGCCCACTCGCGTGACCTCCGACCAACCTTAGCGAAGTACGCTCTTCAGGTCTGTTCAATAGAGCGCACATGGGCCCCAAAACGATGAAGCACGTGGAGCGAGGCGCGGGTCTGACCCGCTGGCCGCAGTGCACAGACTGCGCGGCGGTTGGATCTGCCATCCTTACCGTTCCCAGGAACGCTGCTCACCACTTTCAATCTGCGCGGGCCTCCGACCAATCAGGCGACCCTGCTGCGCGACGACAGGACACCGGTCACGATGGCTGTTCCAGATTGCACAGCATCAACGGGCCATGCCGGATATCATCGTTCCTGAGTCGCCGGCATTAGCGAGGCCGCCCTCATCCAAGCGAAGCCAACTATGTCGCACGCGAAACCTCCTGCTCATCCTCCACGTGTTCCTTTCGACACGGAGATGTCGCATCTCTTCGACGAAGCGGTGGCCGGATCCGACGCAGCCGGCGGACGATCGCACGGACGGCGAATTACCTGGAAATCGCGCAGCGATCTCTTGTCGAGCGCCGCGGGGCACCACCCGCGCACGCCTTTGCCCACGAGCTGAGCAGTCTGCGGGCCCTGCTCAAACGCGTTGGAGCGCAAGTCGCCGACGAGAGGACGGACCTCGGGATGGAAGCCGCGGACCTCGATCGGCTGACGGTGGAGCTTCTAACACAAGAGGACGATCGGTGACTCAGGCTCGGTGAACGCGTTCGGGACGCACTAGGAGGACGACATGTCTGCTGCACGGGGGGACCGCAAACCATGCACACGTACGGGATGTCCGGGCACGATGCAGTTCGGTCGAGAACCGCTGCCCGCGAGACCGGCGATGACGACCGTGGACGGTGAACGAGGCTGGGTCTGCAGCGAGAAAGCCGAGCACTTCCAGCTGACGTCCGAGCGATCCACCTCCGAGCCGACAGCGAGCGTCGCGGCTCACGGGAGCCGGGATGACGAGCGGGGCACTAGAGGCCTTGACCACTCGAGTCTGAGCATTTGAGTCAAGTTTTCGGTCAAGGCCGTCAGCGCGGCGTGATCGACTTCCTCGTCGCGTCGAGCGCACGCTTGCCGCATTCATGCTGCAGCCGAGAAACGCGCGAGGGCCGCCGTCTCGTTGTCGTAGGTATCGAACACCGAGACAAGCTTCGTGATGGTCAGGAGGTCCTGCAACCGCTTCGTCACGCGCATCACCTTCAATGTGCCGCCCGACTTCTTCGTCGTCGCGTACGCAAGAATAAGCTCGCCCAGCCCCGCACTATCCATGTAGGGCACCTTTCCGAGATCCATCACCACTCGCGAATAGCCCTGCTGTCTGAGACTGCTGACCTTGTCTTTCAGCAGAGCGTCACCGCTATTTGCGACGATGTCACCGATGAATGGCAACGTCGCCGACGATCCGCTCATTGATCGAATGATCCTCCGGTCCGTCCGCGTAGTTGCCTGTTTCGAGCTTGGCATCGGAGCATTCTAGATACATTGTCCCCGTTGGGTCTGTCCGCTTTTGCACCATCGCCGACGTTGGTGACGACGGCGTGCATTCGCAGCTGCTCTGCCTGACTGAACACGTCCCCAATGTCGACCTCGAACAGTTCACAATCGATTCGTCCAGGAACCGAGGTCTTATTCAAACCGCGTCCCGGTGGCGGTAGCGCAGCCGCTGCCGATTAGGTTGTCGTTGGCATCGAGAATTTCGATGACCGACCTTTTGGCAAACTCATCACCGCTTGCTCCGAGTTTCAAGGCCGCCGTGACTTTCTGCGATCCGATAAAAACGCCGCTTGCGTCGTAACGGGAGTACGTAAAGGCGAACGAGTACTCTTGCCAGCCGTGTTCGCGCTGCCACACGCCGTGGCCGGGGCTACGCAGAGCGGGCTCGAACCAGGACCAATGCCATATTCCGACATCGTGCCGCCTTCATTGAACGTGAACAGACCTCGAAGAGAAGGGAAGGTAACACCTGTCTGACAGTTATGCGGCGTGACCACCGTTCGCCACACACCTCGGATAGTTCTTGAGTGGCCTTGCGCCGACGATTGTGTGTTTTGAGCGCCCTGAGCGGAAACGATAGAACCCGTCGGCTACAATCACGGCGAACGAGAAAACTCGCGTGTGTGTCTTGAGTTTCATTGTGTCCTCTTTTTCTTGGTTGAAGCTTCGAGCCTATCCGACGTCGGGACTCGGTTCATGCATGCCGATCCAGGAGACTTGCCGCGCGAAGGATGTCGAGATCCTGCGAGGCCACGTCCGACCGGATGATGTGCACCTGCTGTGTCGCAGGACCTTGAGTCAACTTTAGTCGACTGCCAAGGACCCGCCTTAACCCGGGGGACTGTGCTCACCGGTGTTCTTGACCGGAATCCGGCTCGAGCCTTTCCCCGTCGGCTTGATTCATTCGCCTTCTGATCCGGTCGATCTGCGTGACCAGGTGTTGCTGAACAGCCATGAGATCCGCCCACTGCCGCTCGCGAAGTTCGTCCAGCTTCACGTGCAGAGCCATGATCTCCATCTCGGCTTTCAAATTCACCTCGTAGTCATGCTGGGCATCGAGTCGATCCTTCACCGCCTGTCGGTTCTGACTCATGATGATAATGGGGGCCTGCAAGGCCGCCAGGCACGAGAGCACGAGGTTGAGAAAGATGAATGGATACGCATCAAACGGCCTGTCGCTCTCGACGTTGAGCACCACCCAGAGACTGATCCCGACGACCGCGACGAAGAGGAACGGCCAACTGCCGCCGACCGTGGCCACCCAATCGGCTGCCCGCTGCCCGAGCGTCAACTGTTCTTCGAACGCTCTGTTGAGGTCCTGGGCAATTGGTTTTTGCTGCAACAAATGTCCGAGTACTCGGCGTTCCCGATCATTGAGTCGTTGAACTTCGCTGGTGAGGACGTGCACGTCGTACGCCATCGCGTTCTCCTTGCAGCCGCACATTACCCAGACTGAACACGATCGTCCAGCGCCGTGTAGCCGTTTGATCCCGCCGTCTTCGTCAGCAGCCGGGAATGTTGCTCGGGTGCTCTCTAATCATGGAGGAGCACGAATACACCACGCCGCGGCGATCTCCGCACGGCGCCGACGACGGCCGCGGAAAATATCCGGGCCGTGCTCGCCCCAAAGGTGACGAGCGGCATCACCATCACGGTCATGAGGAACAGGCAGGTGGAAAGCCAGTGGATGGTCGTGACGTCGCACTTGGTGACCGCCCGGTCGATTCCTGCGTGGTCGGGTCCTGAGGACGACGCTACGCGCGCTTGCGCACGCCGTCGATCAGTGGCACCACGGCTCCGGCCAACGCCGCACCCCAGCACCGGCGGAAGCGGCAGCGTTTTCTGTCGATCCGCCGTCGCGTGCACGCGACCGACGTCGATGACCGTTTGGCGAGTCGTGTAGGTAATGCCTTGATAGACGAGCGCCACCAAGCTGAGCACGATCAACACGGCCCAACGACGGAGATGGGCTTCATAGATTCGTCAGTCGTGAAGGACGACACTCAGCAGCGAGCTGTTGACTTTGAGCGGGTTCTCTCCGTTGTAGTCGATGAAGCCCAGTCTCTTGAATTTGTTCAGGAAAAAATTCACACGCGAGCGCGTCGTGCCGATCATCTCCGCAAGTGTTTCCTGTGAAATCTTCGGTACCAGGCGAACCGGCTTGTCCTGCTTTCCGTAGCGCGCGAGTAGCAACAACGTGCGGGCCAACCGCTTCTCGCTCGAGTTGAAGAGCTGATCGATCAAGTCCTCTTCGATCCGGGTATTGCGCGCCAGCATGTGTGAGATGAACCGATCGGACATCCCATGCTGCTTGTGCAGCAACTGAACCATTTTCCCCTTGTCGATGAGCAGGATCACGCTCGGAGTGAGGGCCGTCGCAGTCCCCATGCGGTGCGACTGGCCGGCAAGACACCCCTCGCCGAAGAACTCGCCTGGTCCGAGCATCGCCACCACCGCTTCTCTGCCAGTCTTCGAGAGCACCGACAGTTTCACGCCGCCAGTCTGAATGTACATGACATGCTTGCAGGGCTCACCCTGCGTGAAGATGGTCTCTCCTCGCCCGTACTCGGTGATCGTCTTCGCAACTCCGGTCGAATCGAGAAACGCCTGCACGTTGAACGCCGGCACTATCTTGGCTGCGCCGTTGGACGGTTTTCGAGGTTGCATGCACCAAGCATGACACGCGGCGGGGCGATGGACATGTGCAGAAGAGAACAGCCGCAGGGTATCGCAAGGACAACTTGCCGACAAGTCAGGTCCGCGGCCCTGAAATCCCGACCCGCCCTGGCAGGTCTGCTGAAATGCCGATGGCCCGCGAAGACGGGACCCAGGTGGCACAGCCCATCGGCCGCGCGGAAAACGAACAGCGGCGCGGTCGGTTACGCGAACGGGTCTCGGCAGGGGAAAGGGTGTGAGTCCGACCGATGGTAAGTCCGTGGTCTGCACCTTTGAGCGATGTCGTCCCTACAAATGAATACACCCATCTGAGAATCGAACAGAGGAAGTCTTGTATAAAAAGGCACAGACAACGGTCCGCACCGGTGTTAGCCTGCACAGTTGGAGTTGGCGCGATTCTGACCGCGAACAGCCGAATCGCCACTGTTCGTCACGGGACGGCGATCGCCAGACCACATAGGAGAGAAAATGGACACGACCACTTTGCTCGTCATCGTCCTCGTGGTGCTGCTGCTCGGAGGAGGCGGATATTTCTACAGACGTAGGGTTTGAGAGGGTTTGGGTCGAAGCGCTGGTGCACGACGGCTAGCTCCCAACTTGCGAGTTGCGGTAGAGCGCTGCTTGGATAGCGCTACGCAGGGCTGCATTCGACAGACGACAGCGGGGAGCGTGTCATTGGTCTCGTGCGTGTAGGTTGCGAATCGCGGAAGCCAGCGCGCTCATGTCCGCGGAGGATACAGTGCGACAGCCGCTCGCCGACGAAGAAGAACGCTTCTACACGTCTAAGCATCATCGAGGGAAATCAGAGTAAACGGCACGCCGATGTCGCGGAAGGTCAGTGGGATCCTTTCGGACATCGGTGACGTGGCACTCCTCTCCTGCGAACCTCATGATCTTCAGGCTTTCCGAAGGGCTCGCGCGAGCAGCTTGCTGATCTCCCGGAACCACAGCACCGAACTCGCAACCGCCGTACAGAACAGCCAGTCCTCGCCGCTCAAGCTGACGGTGCCGAATGCACGCTGGAGAAATGACGCGTAGAGGACAACGACCTGGAGCACGACTGACACGCCGAGTGCCGCCCAGAGCCACTGATTCGTGAACAAGTGCGCGAACGCGCTGCGCTCGTCTGACCGTGCGTTGAGCACGTTGAACATTTGCAGGAGCATCAATGTCGTGAAGGCCATCGTCTACGCATGGCGCAGGTCACCCGAACCCTCGACGAAGCCGCCCGGCAGCGACGCGTCGAGCACGAATAACGTGCCAACCGCCATAATCACGCCAACGAAGACGATGCCGCGCCACATCCGTGGCGTGACCACGCCTTCAGCGGCGGGGCGCGGAGGCTGATGCATCAGCCCGTCGTCCGCGGGGTCGACGCCGAGCGCGAGCGCGGGCAGCCCATCGGTGACCAAGTTGATCCACAGGATTTGCGTCGCGAGGAGCGGTAGGACCAGCCCGCCGCCGTCGGCATACAGACCGATGCGCTCCGCAAGCAAGACGCCGAAGAACATTGTCAGCACTTCGCCGATATTCGACGAGAGCAGGTAACGCAGGAACTTGCGGATATTCGCGAAAATCGCACGGCCTTCTTCGACCGCGGCGACGATCGAGGCGAAGTTGTCGTCGGCGAGCACCATGTCGGCCGCCTCTTTCGCCACATCCGTGCCCGTGATGCCCATGGCGATGCCGATGTCGGCTTTTTTCAACGCGGGCGCATCATTCACGCCGTCGCCCGTCATCGCCACGACCGCTCCATGCCGCCGGAGTGCGTCGACGATGCGCAGTTTGTCCTCAGGATTGACGCGCCCGTAGACCGAGACCTCGGAGACGATTCGGGTCAATGCCTCTTCCGACAGCTTCTCCAGCTCTTTGCCCGTAATGGCGCGGCCGTCCGCAGCAATCCCGAGCTCCTGGGCAATCACCGCGGCCGTGCGCGGATGATCACCGGTAATCATCAGTGGGCGGATACCGGCGCCTTTGGCTCGCGCCACGGCGTCCTTCGCCTCGTTGCGGGGAGGGTCGATCATGCCGATCAGTCCGGCGAAGACCAGGTCCCGTTCGACGCGCTTGTCAGGACGGGCCGCGTACTCCGCGAGGACGTCCGCTGGTAGCCAGAGGGCGGCGACACCGAGGGTCCGCAGCGCTTCGCCGGCGAGCGCTTCGTTGACCTGCAGAATCTCCGCACGACGCGAGGACGTCAGCGGTCGGCGGTCCCCGCCCAGCACCTCGAAGCTGCATCGCGTCAGCAACACATCGGGCGCCCCCTTCGTGAACACGATGCCGCGCGGCTGCTGCTCCATGTCGCGATGGATCGTGCTCATCAGCTTCCGCTCGGATGAGAAGGGAACCTCACTCACGCGGGGGAGTCGTTTGTCGAGCGCCTCGGGCCTGAGGCCCGCCTTCCGAGCCGCGACGAGGAGCGCACCCTCGGTCGGATCACCTTGCACGGTCCACCGGCCCTCGCGTTCCTTCACCACCGCATTGTTCGCTCTATCCGCGGCCGCGAGCGCGCGCTCGAGCTCGACTCGGAGCAGCCCGTCGATGGGGCCACCATCTTCCCGCCGCATCTCACCTTTCGGCTCGTATCCGGAGCCTTCGAACGTGACGCGCCCGCTTGCAGTGACCACGACCCGCACAGTCATTTCGTTCTTCGTCAGCGTGCCTGTTTTGTCGGAGGCGATGACGCTGGCCGACCCCAGCGTCTCCACCGCCGCTAGGTGCCGAATGATCGCGTGACGCCGGGCCATCCGCTGCACGCCAATCGAAGGACAGCCGTTACAACGGCCGGCAGGCCTTCCGGCACTGCCGCAACGGCGAGTGCCACCCCGAGGATCAAGACACCGAAGATCGCAGACAGGCCGCGCACGTTTTCAACGACGATGATCGTCGCAATCATCACGATGGCGATGACCACGACGACGATGCCCAGCCTCTTTCCCGTTCGGTCAAGTTCACTCTGCAACGGTGTGGCTTCGTCGTGCGTTTCTTTCAGCAGACTGGCGATGCGCCCCATCTCCGTACGCATCCCAGTGGATGTCACGACCGCGGCGCCGTGCCCATAGGTGGCAGCCGTTCCGCTGAAGACCTGTTGTGTCGATCGCCGAGTGGAACATCGTCGGCAACAGCCGCCGTATCCTTGGTGACGGGCAGTCTCTTGCCGGTTAGTGCGGCCTCGGCCGTCTGGAGGGCGGTCGATTCGACCACGCGTCCGTCGGCTGGAATGGTGTCGCCTTCTTCGATGACCATGATGTCGCCGGGGACGATATCGGTGGCGGGGATACTCCGTCGCTCAGCGTCCCGAATGACCGTCGCATCAGCAGCCGACATCGCGCGAAGAGCGGCCACAGCGGCCTCGGTCCGCGACTCCTGGACGTAGCCCATCGTGGCATTGAGCAGGACGACCGCGAAGATCGCGATGGCTTCATACGGCAGCGCGGCGTCACGCTCATAGGCCCACAGACCGGCCGAGATCGCCGTCGCGGCGAGAAGCAGCATGACGAGCACATCCTGGAACTGTGCGAGAAACCGGCGCCACGCCGGAAGCGGCTTCTCCGCCACGAGCTCGTTGCGTCCGTGCTGCTGAAGTCGCGATTGTGCCTCGCCGTTGCCGAGACCGCTCCGAGGGTTGCTCCCGAGCGCGGCAATGACATCATCGATGGCCTGACGGTATGCGCGGCTCGGATCCGGCGTTTCGCTCGCGACGGTCGTCACGTGGTCGGCTCCTTTAAACGCTGCACGCCATACCCCGTGATCGTATCGCACGCAGCTGACGCGGTTGACGGGCGAGGATGTCCGACTGGCTGGCCGTGCGTGGTACGGCACGCGGCTCGCTGTCGCGCGCGCCTCTGTGCCGTCGGAGCCGTCGACGTAGCATGCGAAGACGTTCGTCATCGACGGTGGGTCGGCGACTATCGGATCGATGAACTACGACAATCGCTCGTTGGCCCTCAAAATGACGAGGCAACGTGGTTTCAATGATTAGCGGAACGACAGCGCCGACAGTGGGATGCGGCGCCTCGCCTTCGAATATTCCGGTGGTGGGTCAGTTTGAATCAGGACGGCAGCTGCGTCCCGTCAGCCGATTTGCCGAATGTGTCGTAGCACTGCCCCGGCCACGAAAGCACCTACGAAGGCTGGAATCGGTGTAACGGCTGGCCGAATCACAAACGCGAGCAGCCACGCGGCCGGCTTGGCGTGGATTGTCAGCGCAGGTGTGTACGCCGTGCATATCGGGTACGAACAGTTCACGCTGCGCAATTCGCATCGCGTCCTCGCGTTGCACGTAACCGAGGCGCCTGGAGCTGGTCGGCCTCGTTCAGCCGGTCCATCGTGCTGGAATTGTAGTCTACCCGAGCAGTGCCACAATTTCTCCGACCTCCCAGACGTGATCCGTCACGCCAGCAGCCATGTCTGGAATGATCCTCAGCGTCTGACGGATGCGGCCGAAGTACTGGCGAGCCCGACACGATCGCCGCAACGGATCGGCAGCATGCGGTGAAAAACTGCCCGAAGAAACCCTCGTGTTCCTCCTGGGCAGTCGACATCGCGAGACGGCCGCGCAGCAAACATGACGGCCAGGCCGAGGCGAGTGGCGGCAGCCCAATCGCGGAGGGTGCCGCACCCAGCCGACCCGCTAACCGAGCGATCGGCATCGCGATCACGGGTCCGATCACGGTGCCATGGTTTTCTCCGTTGCGGCGATCATCCGACAACAGCGATCATCCGACAACAGCGTCGTACTACTCTGTTTTTCGCCGAGGGCCTGTGTACCTCGGGAGGCGCTCTTCCTTCGCTCGCGCTTCACGCGTCTCGCGCTCTTCCTCCGAGGGCGACCTGCGAGCGCCACCTTCGCCTTCCCACCTGGAAATGGCCTGTGCGTTCTTCGCGGGTCGCTTTGGTGGTTTCTTCCTCATGTCTGATTGTGGACTGATCCCGGAGGAAAGATGTAGGCAGACTCTTCGCGCCAGGACCTCAACAGGTGGTTGCCGTCGACTCGAGGTGGGCGCACACGGTGTGGACCGTTCATCGTGGAAGAAACGCCGATGAATGGACACCTCATTGTCTGGGTGGACCGAGGATCGTGGCCACGACAATGGCGCGGCGCAGCTCGCGCACGGGCCGGAGCCACTGCACCACTGCGTCACCGGTTGTTTGAGTCCGCGTGTGAGGCTCGAAAGAGCCTGACCCCTGAGACGACGACGCGTGGGTCGCCGAAAGACCGGAGAGGGATATCGCTGGCTGCGCCGCGGGCTGTGGCAACGGCGGCGGCAGTGAAGGCGGCGGAATGGCCACCTGCTTCGCTGCTCGCACCTCGGCGTCCCGATCCGAGAGCGGCAACCCACGCCGTGACGTCCGCGTCTGGGCAACGCGGTCGCTGGGTCCGCCATTACTGGCGCGGGTTCGCGGAAGGCGCGCCACGCCCTGCAGCAACGGTAAGCAAGACGACCAGAGCCAAGATGCCCCATTGTTCGATCGACATTGCCTACTCCCTACCTTCGATGCCGACAGCCTTCTGGTCCCCTGTCTAGGCCAGGATGGCGTTCCCCTTCACTGGCGCAGACCTGTCGGCCCGCCGTTCTCAGGGGCTGCAATGGCTTCGCGCATCGAGGAGTCGGCCTGGATGTTCTTCATCCGGTAGTAGTCCATGATGCCGAGGTTTCCTTGCAGGAAGGCCGCGGCCATGGCGCGGGGTACTTCGGCCTCCGCCTCCACCACACGCGCGCGCATCTCCTGCTCGAGCGCGACGGCCATCGCACGGCGCTCCTCTGCCTTCGCCTGCGCGATCTGCTTGTCTGCGTTCGCCTGATCAATCTGCAGTTTGGCACCGATGTTCTCACCGACGTTCACATCGGCAATATCGATGGAGAGGATCTCGTACGCAGTGCCGGCATCGAGGCCACGGGCCAGGATGTTCTTCGAGATGTGATTCGGGTTTTCGAGCACGTCCTTGTGCGTCGTGGCGGACCCGATGGTGCTCACCATGCCCTCGCCAACGCGAGCGATGATGGTCTCCTCGCCGGCGCCGCCGACCAGACGATCGAGATTCGTCCTGACGGTGACACGTGACACCGCGACGAGCTGAATCCCGTCCTTCGCGACCGCAGCGATCGACGCCGTCTCGATGACCTTGGGGATCACCGACATCTTCACGGCTTCGAGCACGTCGCGACCTGCTAGATCGATCGCCGCGGCGCGGCGGAAGGGCATCGTGATGTTGGCTTTGTCGGCCGAGATGAGCGCATTCACGACCCGGACGACATTCCCTCCGGCGAGGTAGTGCGCTTCGAGCTCATTGATCGAGACCCCCGCAGTCCAGCCTTTACAGCGCTGATATGCGCGTTCACGATCGTCGCCGGCGGGACGCGCCGGAGCCGCATGCCGACGAGTGTGAACAGGCCGACATACGCCCCTGATGACCAGGCCGCGATCCAGAGGGGCACCGGAACGAAATACAATCCAAAGATGAGCGCGGGCGACGGCCGCGGCCAACAATCCGATGGCGCCGAGCGCGCCGGTTTCGAGGCCACTCATAATGCTCCCCTCTCCTCTGTCACGCGGCGTGCCGCTGCCGAACGACAAGCCGGTTCCCGTCCACGCGCGTCACTTCAACAACTGCCTGCGGCTCGATGAATCCGCCGTCCGATACGACATCCAGGCGCGTTTCCCGCGATTTCGGCGATCCCTGCCGGCCGCAGCGGCGACACCGCGGTGCCCGTCCGGCCCAGCCACGAGCGATCGGTCTCCGGCGCCGACACGTATCCTTGTTCGGCGCTCATGTCGGCGTTGAGCACGAACCGGCGGCCGTACGGCAGATGCGGCAGTATGCGCAGCAACGCGAGACCGCCGCCGAGAGAAGCAGCAGTGACATCGCCACACGCCCAAGGGCGCCAATGACCATCGAGGTCGTCGCACCCGCCCCGACAAGGGTCATGCCGAGCCCCGCCACGAGAGCGATAATCCCGGCGATGCCGGCGATGCCGAAACCGGGAATCACGAACACCTCCGCTCCGACGAGGAGCGTTCCGGCGCCGACAAGAACCAGTTCTTCCCACCCCGCAAGCTGAACGATCCAGTGCCCCCAGAACAACACGGCGAACGACGCCAGGTCGACAAAACCTGGGAGTCCTAATCCCGGCGTACGCAACTCGACGAGGATCCCGAGAAGCCCGATCGTCATGAGCAGCGAGGCCACAATCGGATTCGTCAGGAATCGAACGAGCGGCTCCGCCTACGTCTGAGAGGCGCGCCGCACGTCAGCATTGGGCAAGCCGACCGCGAGGAGTGCGGCTTCCAATGTGTCCGCGCTGAACTCGACGACGTGATGGCTCATCGCTTCCGACACGGTGATGTCAGGAGCTTGCCCTTCGCCACGACACCGGGGATGTCCACGTCCACGTCCACCATGGCTTCCGCGAACGCGGCTGGACGACCGCGCCGCTCCGCCGTCGCGGCGAACTCCTTGCGCAGGTAGGACACGGACTTCTCGTCTGCGGCCTTTGCCTCGCCGCCACCACTGAGGACGGGCATGGCCGCTCCGATCGTGCCGCCCTCGGTCATCACGATCGTCTCGGTCGCGAGGGCGAGAAGCGCACCAGCAGAGATGGCGCGCGGGTTGATGAACGCGATGGTCCGTAGGCGCGCCTGGAGAAGCGCGTCGCGCATGACGACCGCGGCGTCGACCCGTCCACCCAAGGTATTGATGTCTAGCAACACGGCCGTGGCGCCCGCCTGCTCCGCGTCGCGGATGGTCCGCGCTAAAAACGGAGCGAGGCCAAGATCAATGACGCCCTCGATAGGCACGACATAGACGAGCGGACGCGATGTCTGCGCTGACGAGAGACCCGCACTCGCGAGCCCCGTGAGCAGCAACACACACGCGGCGATCACCCGCTGCGGAAAGCCGAGCGCCATCCACGCGCTGAGCCACCGCGGCCCGTTCATCTCATACAACCTCGTGGCGCTAGGGCCAACTCGCCGTCGACGCCTCGTTGTGGTGGAGCGCACGATCGACACGATGACGACGACGATCACGGGCATAGATGGACGCGACGATTACGTCTCGTGGCGCGCAACCATCGTCCTACGTGAGCCGGTGCGTGTCTGTGCCGTTTCGCACAGGCCGCATCACTTCTGATCGGAGCAGATTACGTGCGTTGGGATGCTGAACAGGAGACGGCGGCAGTGCGCAGTACGTCGTCAGGAAATTGGAGGTCACACCAATGAACGATCGCTCCAGGGCTGATGATTCGACGCATCGAGTCCTCAAACGCCGCGCGTGTGGGATCCGCGATCATCATTCCTGAGGCATGGCCAGTTGCGCTACATGGACACGCCCGCTCGAGTGTGCTGACTCCTCATCTGAGTTGGACGAAGAACCACAGGACCAACGCGGTAACGATGAGAAGCATCAATCTGCGCATTCTCGTGGCCGTTTGCCGGTCCCTCGCGGCACCTCGCGCCTGCCAGTCGCGCCACCGGGTTTCCGCTTCCGTGTCGGCGATGATCGCAACGTGACTCGTCATTGGAGTGCCTCCTGGATGCTCTCGGACAGGGTTTGGCGAGGGTTAGTCCAGTGCCACATCATGACCAGCGGCGGAAGGACAGCGAGGCCCGCCAGAAGGGCCAGCCCGACAACGATGTCAAGTTGCCGGCGAATGCCTGCGGTACAGACTGCCGAAACCCAGACCGTGGCAACGGATGCTTTGATCGATCGGAGTTGCATATTGAAAGTCTACCGGCCCGCGCTGAACGGCGCTGTTCCCGAGTGCACAGGCAAAACCACAGACCGACACATCCGTCCCTCGCAGCACAGCCGGGGGGCCGAGGAGCAGGATGCCTTGCGAGTGCTGCGTCGTGCGATCGAGAACAGCGGAAAGCAGCTCTATTCGCTACAGTCAGGGGATGGGCGGTAGTGGCGCCATGTCGAGAACCATATGCTGCTGATTGTCGGTGCAGTCATCATGCAGATCGCGGTTGTGATCATCCCCAGAATGCGGATTTCAGGCGGCATGAACGCCAGCACACTTGGCGCCGGGTACTCGCGACGATCCGAGCCGCGCAGCATGGGGGAACGCTGATCATCGTGCCCGGCGGACGTGTACCCGAGCTCTTCTCGGACGGGCGCTATATGCGCATGAAGTACAGCTTCACTGATGAGGAGCCTCGGCGCCGGATTTTAACCCTCATGATCCACATCATCAACGCGCTCGCGCGGGATGAGGGGCCGACGGTACGGCCGTGGGATGGAGCACTTACGAAGTGAGTCGCGCGCGCCAACTCAGCGATATGGACGACGCGTTGTTCGAGGTAGCCCACCTGGTGGCCGACCTCACCCGCGTGGACGGCACTGTCCTCATGACCGACTGCCTCGAGAGTCTCGGATTCGGCGTCGAGATCTCCGGCGAGCTGCCGGAA
>JBKPCD010000021.1:0-13668 GCA_046727175.1 Acidobacteriota bacterium
CGCCGCGCAGATCATGCGCAGGATCCTGGTCGATCATGCCCGTCGTCATACTGCAGTGGGCGCTCGTGAACACATCGGTGTCGATTTCTGGAAACGCCCAAAGCCAAAAGCCGTGAACCCAAAGCCTGGGGGAGTTGGTTCAGGTGCGAGGAGTCAACGTGAAACGCTATCGTGTTCTGCTAATCGTTCTTTCGCTCTCGACCGCGATCGCCGGAACGGCCCCGCGCGCGCAAGACGGCACCGCCGCGCATATCGCACGCATCGAGGCGGCGCAGTCGCCGAACCGTCAAGGGTGGGATCCGTACACGCTGCCGCAGCTGATGGAGCGGTTCGGCGTTCCGGGCGTCAGCATCGCCGTCATCAAGGACTACCAGATCCACTGGACGAAAGGGTACGGACAGGCGGACGTGACGACGAAGTCGCCGGTCACGCCGGACACGATGTTCCAGGCCGCATCCATCAGCAAGCCGGTGACGGCGTTCGCGGTGATGCGTCTCGTGGAAGCAGGCAAGCTCTCGCTCGACGAAGACGCGAATCGTTATCTCAAGTCATGGAAGGTTCCGGAGAACGAGTTCACGCGCCGCCGGCCCGTGACGCTGCGCGCGCTCCTCAGTCACACCTCCGGGACCGGCGACGGGTTCGGGTTCCCCGGCTATCATCCATCGGCCGAGCGACCAACGCTGGTGCAGATTCTGAATGGCGACAAACCATCCAACGTCGGACGGGTCTTCTGGGAGAGACCGCCTTTCACGGCCTTCAAGTACTCCGGAGGCGGTACGGTGATCGTGCAGCTGCTCCTGACCGATACGCTCGGCAAGCCGTTTCACGAGATCATGCGGGAGCTCGTGCTCGATCCGGTCGGGATGAAGAACAGCACGTACGAGCAGCCGCTAGCGTCTGCCCGGGAGGCGAACGCGGCGCGCGCCCACAACGGACGCGGTCGAGAAATGGACGCGAAGTGGCACGTGTATCCCGAGCAGGCGCCGGCGGGTTTGTGGACGACGCCCGCCGATCTCGCAAAACTCGCGATTGAATTGCAGAAGGCGCTCCGTGGTGAATCGAAGGTCCTGTCTCGCGCCGCGGCACAGGAGATGGTCACGCCGGTCGGGACGGGTCCGTACGCCGTCGGTTTCGGGATCGAGAAGCGCAACGAGGGCTGGTATTTCGGACACGGCGGCAGCAACTGGGGATTCCAGTGCAATCTGCTGGCGCATCGGCTCAAGGGCTACGGGTACGTGGTGATGACGAACAGCGACAGCGGTGGGCGGTTGAACGCGGAACTGGAAGCGCGCGTAGCGGCTGGCTACGACTGGGACTCTCTCGACAAGCCAGTGCCACGATAGCCCAGGCGGGGTCTGTATGAAGACCCCACCCCACAGCAATCCGTGAGCTCCGGTTCAACGCGCACTGCGCCCGCTTGGTGCGATGTTGTGATTCAGCCGGAAGACGTTGTCGGACGGCCGAGAAATCGACAGCTCTGCAGCAGCAACCAATCTTGGCCGGTCCTCGTCTAAGATGGACATGTTCGAAACGGACATATCTCAATCGGAGATGCCCCCATGGTGAAGCCGATCGCGCTGCACATCCTCCTGGCGCTCTCGGACCGCGATAGTCACGGCTACGCGCTGATGCAGGCCATTCGGGAACAGTCCGGCGGGCAAGTGCCAGTCCAGACCGCGTCGTTCTACCGGCATCTGGCCAAGCTGATGGATGAAGGCCTCGTGGCCGAAGCCACGGGCCGACGTGAAGCCGACGACCCGAGGCGCGGCGCGTACTACCGGATCACGGGGCGCGGCCGACAGGTGCTCGCCGCCGAGAAGCGGCGTCTCCTCGACCTGGTCGCGCAAATGAAGAAGATCCGGTTGTCGCCGCGAAAGGCCGACGCATGAAGCTCTACGACTGGCTCCTCGCTGCGTACCCCTCTCGCTTTCGCGAGAGATTCGGCGCCGGCATGCACGAGGCCTTCGCCGAGGACTACGCCCGCTCGCGTGCACGCGGTCGCCTTGCCGCGTGCGTCTTCCTCGCGACAACCATCGCGCACGCGCTCTGGTTCGGGCTCGTGGAACGACTCCCGCGAGCCGCCACGTTTCGCTCGTTCTTGTCGGTCGACGTCCGCGACGCGATTCGATCGCTCTGGGCGACGCCGATCATCACCGCCGTCGCCGTTCTCTCACTTGCCCTGGGCATTGGCGCCAACACCGCGCTCTTCTCGATCCTCAACAGCCTCGTGTTCCGGCCATTGCCCGTGCGCGATCCTCAACGTCTGGTCATGCTGACCAGCGACGGCACGATGACGAGCTGGACCAATCCGATCTGGGAGCAGATTCGCGATCGACAGCCGGACTTCTTCGAGAGCGCATGCGCGTGGTCGCCGAACCGGTTCAATGTCGCCGGCTCGGGACGCGCCGATTTCGTCGACGGCGCTTACGTCAGCGGCGGGCTCTTTCGGACGCTCGGGATCAACCCAATCGCTGGTCGCGCGTTGACGCCGGCCGACGATGTGCGAGGCGGTGGTCCGGACGGCCAGATTGCGGTCATCAGCTACCGCTTGTGGCAGCAACGATTCGCCGGCGCGAGTGACGTTCTGGGACGTCAGATCGTAGTGAATCGCGTCCCGTTCACGATCGTTGGCGTGTCGCCTCCTGGGTTCGGCGGTCTCGAGCCCGGGCAGGCGATGGACGTATTCCTGCCAATCGCATCCGAGGCTGCCATTCGAGGGCGCGACTCCGCGCTCGATGGCCGATCCAGCTGGTGGCTCCGCGTGATGGCCCGACTACGGCCGAATCAGACTCTCGAAGCGGCGGCGGCCGCGCTCAATGCCGTCCGTCCCGCCATTCGCGAGGCCACGCTGCCGCCCGATCACCAGAAAATGGTTGCCGGCTTTCTGAACGAACCATTCACGCTGGCGTCCGCCCCCACCGGCGTTTCGGAACTCCGCAATCGTTTCGAGCAGCCGCTGGCCATCGTCATGTCCGTCGTGGCCGCTGTTCTCCTCATCGCGTGCGCGAACATCGCGAATTTGATGCTCGCGCGCGCCGCCGCTCGCCGTCACGAGATGACCGTCCGCCTGGCGCTGGGCGCATCGCGCGCGCGCCTGGCGTGTCAGACGCTCGTTGAAAGCCTCATTCTGGCGCTGGCCGGTGGCGTCGCCGGGCTTGCGCTCGCCGCATCCGGCGCTGCATTGCTGATCCGCCAGCTCGGATCGGATGTCGCCACGGTGACATTGGACGTGCCGATCGACTGGCGTGTGCTGGCATTCACCGCGGGTGCATCGCTCGGCGCCACGCTGCTCTTCGGGCTTGCGCCCGCTCTTGGGCTCGGAAGCGTCGAGCCGCACGACGTCCTGAAAGACCAGAGTCGCACCGTTGCCGGTGAACGACGCGCCGGCTTTCGAAATGGCCTGGTGGTTGCTCAAGTGGGACTGTCTTTCGCCCTCGTCGTCGGCGCAGGTCTGTTCGTGCGCACGTTCACGACCCTGATGACGACTCCGCTCGGATTCGATCCGACTCGGCTGCTGATCGTTACCGTCGACCAGGTGCCCGCAGATGTGCCGCTGAAGAACGTCGCGGCGTTCGGGCAGCGGATCGCGGACGTCATGGCGACTATCCCTGGCGTCGCGCGCGCGTCGCTGTCACACATCACGCCGTTGAGCGGGCGAAACACAACGAATCGCGTCGTCGTCTCGGGCGGACCGGCGTTGTCACGTCCCGCCGAGCAGACGGCCTGGGTGGCCGGTGTCGCTCCAGGCTGGTTCGAGACGTACGGCATGCGGGTCCTCGCCGGTCGTGACATCAGCGCATCCGACGTGGCCGACGGTGATGCCGTTGCTGTTGTGAACGAGACCTTCGTGCGCCGGTTCGTCGGTCCCCAGACGCCGCTCGGGCGACGTATCAAGGGCGTGGGGTTTGGTAAATTGGATTGCGTCATCGTCGGCGTCGTCAACGATGCCGTCTACCGAACGGCACGCATCGGTGTTGTCCCGACGATCTATCTGCCGATGACACAATTCGGCCGCATCCCTTCCGGGTTCTCGGTCACCGCGAAGTTGACGGCCGAGCGCGTGTCGATCGAGCGCAGCCTGACGGATGCGCTCAGGCTCGCCGATCCGACACTGGCATTCTCGTTCCGCGATTACACCGACCAGGTGCGCGCCACGCTGGTCCAGGAGCGCCTCGTCGCGATGTTGGCCGGCTTCTTCGGACTGCTGGCAATGCTCCTCGCGGCGCTCGGTCTCTACGGCGTCACGTCGTACTCGGTCAGTCGTCGCCGGCCGGAAATCGCCGTGCGTATGGCGCTTGGCGCCACCGCGGGCGGCCTCGTGCGGTTGGTGCTCCGCCGCGTCGTCACGATGATTGGGCTCGGTACGGTCATCGGCATTGCCTTGATCCTGTGGGCGTCGAAGTTCATCGGTGCGCTGCTGTTCCAGGTGGACGCACGCGATCCGATCACCATCTGCGGAGCGGCGGCGGTTCTTGCCCTCGTTGGATTGTTTGCCGGGTGGCTTCCCGCACGAAAGGCATCGAGGCTCGATCCGACCGTCGCGCTGAGAGGCTAACGGGCCAGGGGCCGGGGGCCAGAGGGGGCCGAGGGCCGGGGACCCGCAGCCGGTCGTAGCAATATACTTTGTCTGATGCGCCTCGATCTCGTCCATCTCCTCAGGACGCTGCGCCGATCCCCGTCCAGTGCGGCGGCTGCCATCGTGACGCTCTCGCTGACGCTCGGCGCCAGCGCGTCGATTTTCGCAGTCGTAGACGCAGTTCTGCTCACACCACCCCCTTTTACGGATCCCGAGTCGCTCGTCATCGTTGATGAGACGCCGATAGACGATCCCGCGGCAGCGCCACGACCGGTCAGCTACACGACGTTCGAGGCGTGGCGCCATCGCGCGGGATCTCTGGCGACGCTCGAAGCAATCGACGGGACGAACCTGACGCTCACCGGATTTGGTGCCGCTGAGCGACTCAGTGGAACGTACGTCACACCCGGGTTGCTTCCGCTGCTCGGTGTCACGCCCGTGCTCGGTCGCGGGTTCACGAGCGACGATCTCGGTCAGCGAGTCGCCATCGTGAGTCATGACTTCTGGCACGGAAGGCTTGCAGCCGATCCCGGCGCAATCGGACGCGAGATCGTGCTTGGAGGGCGCCCCTACACGATCGTCGGCGTCCTGCCGGAGCGGTTCTTCTTTGCGCTCAATCCCTCGGATTTCTGGATACCGATGCCTGCGACGTCCGCGTCCGCGCGTGCAGCACAGCGCGTCAGCGGCATCGCGCGTCTCGGGCGCAATATCCCACCGGCATCTTTGGAAGCTGCGTTGGACGACGTGAGTCGCACATCGTCGCCGCCTGCGCACGCGCCTTCGAGACGCCTGGCGGCGGCAATCATCGGCGACGCGAGAAGGACGCTCGGCCTGCTCGCTGGCGCGGCGGCGATCGCGGTGTTGATTGCGTTCACGAATCTCGCGGGGCTGCTCATCGTTCGTTCGATCGACCGTCGCCGCGAAATGGCAGTCAGGAGCGCCCTCGGCGCGCGCCGTTCCGAGATTGCGAGACATTCGCTCCTGGAGGCGGAGGCGCTCGTCGCCGTGGGCATCGCCGGAGGCGTGCTGCTCGCGCTCTGGCTGACGCCGGTCGTCGGCCGGCTCGCCCTGCAACAGTTCGGGGCCATCGCAAACCGTGAGATCGCCGTGAGCTGGCGGGTGATCGCGGCAATGTCGATCGTTGCGGCGATCTGCGCGTGGATCTGTGGATCGCTGCCGGCGCTCGTCGCGGCCCGTGGCAACGTCGTCGACGTGCTGCGTCGCGGTGCGACGCCGAGGCCGCGGGAGCTGACCGTGCGGCGCGCGTTCGTCACCGGCCAGGTCGCGCTCGCGTTCGTCTTCGTCGTCTCGGTGACGCTCCTGGGGCGCAGTCTGGTCACTCTTCTCCGAGTGAATCCGGGCTTCGATCCTCGCGGCGTGCTGGCTTTGAGCGTCTCGGTGCCGGCGGCGAACTACCCGAGCCTCGAGCGCGTGGTGTCGTTCTACTCCGCGCTCCAAAGCGAGCTCGAGGAACGCCTGGGATCTCGAGCCGTTTCCATCATCAATGAACTCCCGCTGACCCACGATCGAGGACGCAGCCTGGTCAGCCTGCGACAGACAGATGTCGGGCGCGAAGCCGTCGTGCGCGAGGCGGGGACCGCGTACTTCGACGTGATGCGTATCCCGGTACTCGCGGGTCGACCGTTCGACGCCACCGACAACCTGTCGGCTCCCACACGGGTCGTGCTGAGCGAGCAGGTTGCCACACGGGTGTTCGGAGCCGAGCAGCCAATCGGCCGTCAGATCTGGCTGGCTGCTGCCGGACAAATGGCGGACGTCATCGGCGTCGTCGGCGAGGTCAAGCATCGCGCGCTCGACGCCCCCGCTTCCCCTACCGTGTACTTGTCCGCCTGGCAGTCCGTTTCGCGCTCGCGCCTGATCGTCGTCAGAAGCGCGCGTCCGGATGCGGATGTGATCGCGGCGGTCCGCGAAGCGGTCGCGCGGCTCGACCCGAGCCTGCCGGTCTACAGCACGCGACGAATGGCCGCGGTCGTCGAGGCCTCGCCTGGCGTTCCCGCGCGGCGAGTGCTGACCGCGGCGTTCCTGGGCTTCGCGCTGCTCGCGATCGTGCTCGGTGCGATTGGACTGTTCGGCGTCGTGGCACACGATGTCGCGCGGCGGCGCGTCGAGCTCGCCATTCGTCTGGCTCTCGGTGCTGACCCGATGCGCATCATGAGAGCAACGCTCGGGCAGGCCGCGATGTTGCTCGCGGCCGGTCTCGTCGTCGGCGCCTTGCTGTCGCTGTGGGCCGCTCGCACGCTAGGCAGTCTCGTCATCGGCGGCAATCACATCGATCTCGTAAGCGTCAGCGTGGCTACAGCGGTGCTCGTCCTTGTTGGCGGCGCCGCCGTCGTTCCGGTGGCCAGACGCGCGGCGCGCACCGATCCGCTCATCGCGCTTCGAAGCGAATAACACTCGCAATCCCTCCCAGGCGTGCGCAGCCCCGGCGCATTCACCTGATCATCACATCTTGACAATCAAGATGAAGGCAGGTATGGTCCTTCGATGGAGAAGCCGAATACCGATGTCATCCAGGGAACGCTCGACATGGTCATCCTCAAGACGCTGAGCCTCGAGCCGATGCACGGCTTCGGCATCGCGCGGCGGGTCGAGCAGATCTCGCGCGGCGTGTTCAAGGTGAACCCGGGCTCGCTTCTCACCGCGCTGCAACGGCTGGAGCGCGCCGGCTGGCTCGATGCCGAGTGGCGCGACACCGAGAACTCACGGCGGGCGAAGGTCTACACGCTGACGCGCGCGGGGAAGAAGCAGCTCGAGATCGAGACGGCGGACTGGACGCGGCGGGCAGCGGCAATCGCGCGTCTCCTGAAAGCCGAGGGCTAGTCACACGTCTTTGCTGCGCCAGATCACACGCGGATTGCGGGCACTCGCGCACGGCGACGCAGCCGATCGCGAGGTCGACGACGAAGTGAAGCACTACTTCGAGGAGGCGACCGCAGAGTTGATCGCGGCGGGCCTGTCGCCTGGTGCCGCGCGGCGTGCCGCACGAGCGCGGCTCGGCAACATCGCCGCAATCCGAGAAGAAGTGCGAGCGTCCGGATGGGAAAGCATCGTCGGAACTTTTTTTGCCGATCTCCGGTACGGCGCGCGGCGCCTGCGGCGGAACCCTGGATTCACGGCCGCCAGCGTAATCACGCTGGCGTTGGGCATCGGCGCGAGCACGGCGATCTTCAGCGCCGTCAAGCCGATCCTGTTCGAGCCGCTGCCGTACCCTCGGGCCGATCGAATCGTGACAATCTGGGACTTCGCCGTCGATGACTCGCGGCTCGACGTCACGTTCGGGACCTATCGCGAGTTGCTCGAGCGAAGCCGGGACTTCGATTCAGCGGCCGTGCTCAAACCGTGGCAGCCAACGATGACGGGATCGGCCGAACCGGAGCGCCTCGAGGGCGATCGCGTGAGCGCGCCCTATTTCCGCGTGCTGGGCGTCCGGCCTGTGATCGGAAGAGATTTCGATGCGTCCGAGGACCGGCCGAACGGCTCGAACGTCGTTGTCATCACCGACACGCTGTGGCATCGGCGCTTCAACCGGAACCCGACGATCGTGGGCCGTCAAGTGATGCTCGACGACGTGCTCTACACGATCGTCGGCGTCATGCCACCGTCTTTCGAGAACGTGCTGAAGCCGTCGGCTGAAATCTGGTCGCTCGTTCAGTACGACATGTCGGAGGGTCGGGCATGGGGCCATCACTTGCGCATGGTGGCCCGCCTGAAGCCAGGGGTCCGGCTGGATCGAGCGAAACAGGAGCTCAACGCAATCGCCAGCTCGCCTCTCGCCGAGTTTCCACGCCCGGCGTGGGCGGCACTTGGGCGTGGAGTGATTGTGAACCCGCTGCAGCAGGATGTGACCGAAGCCGTACGGCCGGCGCTCCTTGCCGTACTCGGCGCGGTCATCATCGTCCTCGCCATTGCGTCCGTGAACGTGACGAATCTCCTCCTCGCGCGTGGCGCGCAGCGCCGCGGCGAGTTCGCAGTGCGCGCCGCACTCGGCGCCGCGCGCACGCGTCTCGTCCGCCAGCTGATCACGGAGAGCCTGCTGCTCGCAACTCTGGGGGCCGCGTTAGGAATGGTCGTCACCGAGATGGGCGTGCGGGCACTGATTGCGCTGAGCCCACCAGGATTACCGCGCGCCGGCGCCATTCACGTCGACGGCACGGTGTTTCTCTTCGGACTCGGACTGAGCACGCTGATCGGGATGATCGTCGGTCTCGTCCCGGCGCTGCAGGCTTCGCGCCGCGGTTTGTCCGTAAACCTTCAGCAGGGCTCGCAGCGAGCCGCCGGCAGCCATCACACCACGCGCCGCGTGCTCGTCGTCGCGGAAGTCGCGCTCGCGCTCGTGCTGCTGGTCAGTGCCGGGCTGCTGCTGCGCAGTCTGCAACGGTTGTTCGCGATTTCCCCCGGGTTCGACGCCTCACATCTGCTGACCATGCAGGTGCAGACGTCCGGCCGGCGATTCGACAAGGACGCGACCGTGCGGTTCTTCACGCAAGCGATCGAGTCGGTGGGCAGAGTACCGGGCGTGGTCGCAGCGGAGTTCACGAGCCAGCTGCCGCTGACCGGCGAGCGCGACGAGTACGGCGTCCTGCTCGAATCGAGCGTCGACCAACAGGCGGCGGCGGGTCAACCGGCGTTTCGATACGCGGTCAGCCCAGGCTACCTCGACGCCATGCGTGTCCCCCTCCTGCGCGGCCGCCAGCTCGACGCACACGACGATGCTGACGCACCGTTCGCGGTTCTGGTCAGTGAATCGTTCGCGAAGACGTTTCCCGATGGCGACGCGATCGGGCGACGCGTCCATGTCGGACCTACCGACCGCCCGTGGTACACGGTCGTCGGCGTTGTCGGCGACGTGCGCCAAGTATCGCTGGCGGTGAGCCGCGCGGAGGCGATCTATGTTCCAGCGGACCAGTGGCACTTCGTGGATAGCGCCATGTGGGTGGTGATTCGCACCCGCGGCGATGCGGCGGCACTTGCGCCGGCCATACGGGCCGCGATCTGGTCCGTCGACAAGGATCAACCGATCGTCCGGATCGCCACAATGGAGGATGTGCTCGCGCTCTCCGCGGCGCAACGGCGGTTCGCGCTGATTCTATTCGAGGCGTTCGCGCTCGTGTCTCTCGTTCTGGCGGCCATCGGCATGTACGGCGTACTCTCCGGGAGCGTTACCGAACGAACGCGCGAGATCGGTGTGCGTGCGGCGCTCGGCGCATCGCGCGCCGACATCCTCGCGCTTGTCGTTCGCCAGGCGATGATGCTCGCAGGGCTTGGCGCCCTGCTCGGATTGATCGGTGCAGCCGCGACGAGCCGTGGTCTTTCGACGCTGCTCTTTCAGGTCTCCCCGCTCGACCCGATCACGTATGTCGGCGTGGTCGTGCTCCTGCTCGGGGTATCTGGCGTCGCATGCTCGATCCCCGCCTGGCGCGCCACTTGCGTGGATCCATCGATCACGCTCAGAGTGGAATGATCCCCGTCTCCTATTCTCGATAGTTGCTACCTGCGAGCGGCGCGGCGGACGGCCCCATCGGCCACAGTACAATGCCGCTTGGAAGCGAACGGGGCCCGGTGGCCCTCCCGGTCTTCAAAACCGGCCGCCGCCCGCGTCTCGCGGGCGGGCTGGGTTCGACTCCCAGGCGCTTCCGCCAACCTTCGTTCACGCGTGCCACCGAGAGCGAGAGCTACGGTTGGCAACAAGCCAGGCGAAGGACGTCTTCGCGCGCCAATAACCTACGCTGGATAAAGTTGGTTGCAGGAATTCGGTTCGGGAACCGGCGCAAAGTCGAATGGAACCGCCGCGGCCGCTCGATAGTCTAAGACTGGACGGATTTCGGAGTGAGGTCTGATGGCGGGGCTCCGTCAGCAGCCCCGCCAGGCGGACTGGCGCTAAAACGCGTCAGCCTTCGATCAGACGCACTTCACCCGCGCGGGGACCCTTGCCGGACTCCTCCGGCGTGAACTCGACGCGCTGGCCCTCCCGCAACAGCTCAAACACGGCTCCCCGAACCGAGCTCCGGTGGAAGAAGTGCTCGATCCCGCTCTCGTCGCGGATGAAGCCGAACCCCTTGTCAATCAAAAGGCGCGCGATCGTCCCGGTTGGCATACCCGTGTCCTCCGATGTACCGCCGGGAAAATCCCGGGGGTCTTACAGGTTGCAGCGCCTGGCACTCGCCAGACCAGGCCCGGCGCCAGGGCCGGACATGACATGCGAGAAGGGCCGGGAGGACGCGGCCCGTATTGATAAGGCGAGCGCCGACGACCTTCCGAATCTACCCGCGACCCAGCGTCGTCCGGACGCCCGGCCCACGCTGAGCTTGGAACAGGGGGCCAGTGTAGGGAGTTCCACGGGCGAAGTCAATATATTGGCCGAGGTTAGGGCGGCAGCCAAACCAGCCCGCCAAATCGCGCGATTTTCTCGATCCGAGCACCCTTCGGGTCGTCAGAAACGCAGCGTATCGGCGGACGCCGGCGCGAATCCGCGCCTCGCGTCACGTCTCTGTGGAAGTTCGCGAATCCGAGCTCAGCGGATTCGGCGGCGCAGGATACGTCGTCCAGAAGTGTCTGCCGCAGCGAGGACAGACCCAGAACTGATCTTGCTTCCACGGCGTCCCCGGCGCCGGATCACGCATCTCCATCTGGGTTCCACAGCGCTGGCAACGCAGACTGAGCGCCGACATACGAGGATTGTAGCCGTCTCGATCTCGGAGGAGACCGGGAACACGGATACTTCATTCAGGTTAGTCGGTGATCTCCGTCCACTCGGTGACCTCCAGCTCACGGGCGGTCGTCGATGACGCGCAGGAACTCTTCTCGATTGCTCAGATTGCTGAACACGATCTCCGCTCCGCTGTCGCGCAACTGATCGACGGTGAAGCTTCCGGTCGCAACGGCAATGGGCACGGCGCCCACCGCCAACGCGCACGCGACGTCGTGAGGCGTGTCGCCGACGACGATGATCTCGTCGGGTGCGACGTCGGCCAATCCGCATCGACGCGCGCGCTCGAGCGCGAACGGCACCAGCGAATTCCGATCGGCCGCATCGTCGCCAAACGCGCCGCATCGAAAATACTTCCAGAGGCCGAAGTGCGCGAGTTTGATTCGCGCGCCTTCCTCGAAGTTGCCGGTGAGCAGGCCCAGGAACACGTCCGACCGCACGTGCAACGCGTCGAGGAGCTCACGAATGCCCGGCATGACAGCCTTGACGCCACGTCCGGGCTTCTGAATCTCCTCACGAAGGTTCCGTAGGTAACGATCGCGAAGCGTTGCGAAGAGGTCCTCGTCCAGCTCGCGATCGATCCGGCGAAGCGTGTCGTGAAGGATGATCCAGTCCGTACGGCCGGCGACGGGGATGCCTTCGAGCGCTTCGGCGTGACCGATTACCTCTTCGCACGCGCGGCTCATCGCCCGCACTCCGGCGCCACCGGTCAGGACGAGCGTCCCGTCGATATCGAAAAGCAGCAGCTTAGCCATGGGCCGTGAGCTTTGGGATTAGAATTTCTGCGCAGGAGGCAGCATGCGATACCGACACGCTCTCATCACAGGCGTTGCCCTCGTCTTCGCGAGCGCGGCCGTTCTGGCCGGACAGGCTGGAACGATGAAGGCGAGCGCCACAATCGCCGGTGAGGGAATCACGGGCACGCTCGCGCTGACCGAGCGACCTAATGGCACTGGAGTTATCGTCGAGTTCACTCTCGAAGTGAAGGGCCTCAAGCCAGGACGCCACGGCGTGCACCTGCACGCGATTGGCAAGTGCGAGCCGCCAGCGTTCACCGCGGCGGGCGGCCATTTCGATCCAGGTCCCGCCGGCAACACCGATCCGGATGCAAATCATCCGTTCCATATGGGCGACATTCCCAACCTCGAAGTCGGCCAGGACGGATCCGGCGCGCTCAAGGGCGTCACGACGCGCGTGACGCTGTCGCCCGGACCGCTCTCGCTGTTCGACGATGACGGCACCGCGATCATCATCCACGCAAATCCCGATCAAGGGATCACCGGCGAGCCCAAATCGGGGGTGAGCGGCGGGCCGAGAGTCGCGTGTGGAGTCATCACGAAATAGCGTTCACAGTTCACTAAAGTCATCACAGGAGATCAGGAGCTCAGGAGTAGTTTTGTTGGAATTCTCCTGTTCCCCTGACCTTCTGTTAACAGTGTCCGCGGCTGTGCGTCCAAGCGCGGTAGAGCCGCGTTACCGGAACCACCCTCGCTTCGGTGCCGTCAGCGCACCCGTGGCGGGATCCAGTTTCAGCGTACGATGTGCGACCCGATTCGCGAAGGCTTCGTCCTGCGTGATGACGAGCGCAGCGAGCGCGCGGGCGTCGGCGAGCCGGGCAATATCCGCCGCGTAGGTGTTCCAGTACGCCTTCGGGATACTGGCAGTCGGGTGCTCGAGGATCAACAGCGAGGGGCCCAGCGCGACGGCGCGCGCGAGATGGACGCGCGCGCGGATTTCAGGCGGCGCGTCGCCCGTTGTGCGATTCAACGACTCGAGCCCGATTCCGCATTCCTTCGCAAGCGACGAGACACGGCCGGACGTTTCCGGCGGAACTGGATCCATTTGCAGCGTGAAAGGCATCGCCAGGTTCTGCTCGATTGTGGCGCCTTCGAGCAGAACGGCGCGCTCGCTCACGATGCCGAATCGGTCCAACGTGCCGAGCCATTCGTCGCCGCTCGCGATGTCAGCGGTGTCCCGTCCCAACACACGAACCGATCCTTGATCTGGGAGACTCGCCCCCGTAACGAGGTTCACGAGCACCTCCGCCGCCGCAGCATCGAGCCCGATCACCGCGACTCGTTCGGCCGCTGAAACGGTCAGCGCCTGGAGCCTAAGAGGACGAAGGCCCTGGTAGCGCTTGATGACATTCTGGATCTCGAGGACGAGAGGCATCACTTCCAAGGGAAAAGGGAGAAGTGATTTTCGTTGCTTCTTTATCCCTTGTCCCTTTTCCCTTTTCCCTTTCTCCAGCGCTTCTCCAGCGCCTCGAAGTCCGCTTGCTCCAGCATAACGTCACCCAGACGCCCCCCGTGCGTTGGATCGTCACCGTGAAAGTCCGATCCGCCTGAAACGGCCAACCCGAGAG
>JBKPCD010000022.1:0-26037 GCA_046727175.1 Acidobacteriota bacterium
GGCTCGTCACCTTCATGCAGTACGATTTGGGCTACTTCGACGATGAGACATGCCGGCTCGAGCCGATCGACAATCCGTTCGGGCCGAAAGTGTTACCTATGTCCTCGGAATGAACTGTCACCCATGTGTCCGGAATGGACCGTTAGGAGCTGGCTCCTCAGGCTGGACTCGAACCAGCAACCCTCCGGTTGACAGCGCCGGCGGCGCGTCAGTGCCGTCGCTGGGCACAGAAACGTGGTGATTGTTCGCACGTCGTGCGATCGTAGCGACGACCCGGTGCGGCAGCTACGGCCGATTGTTTTCACTGGCGCGTCCCTGCCCGTTTAACAGCATGGCTCCGGTCCCGGCGATCGCTGACCTGGTGGCCGACATCGTTGTCCGTCGACGATGCTCGTGGCCCCGTTGGAGAGACTCACACACCATCGCAACCGGGCCGCCCCCTGGTCTGACACCGGAGAGGGGTGCCCGCATGGCCATTACACGCACGTGAGCGTTGAACCGGAAGCAGCGCAAAGAGCTGGCCCGCCGCCTGCAGTCCGCCGATCCGGGACTCGAGGTGATGCATCCCAACGCCGCTGGGATCGACGTAGGCAAACAGCGAGTTTTCGAGGATCATTTCGAAAGCGATTCGTCCCTGAAATCTGAATGTGTTGTAGATCAGCGATTGGCCAAGACACGGCGGCTCGCCGTGCGGCGAACTCCGTTCGCGCATTTGTCAATCGCCCGCGCCAAGCGTGTCACGCCGTCGTTGATTTGACGGGTGTCGTACGGCGCAAACCCCAGCACTAACCCTTCTGGCCGTGTTGTGCTCACCACGAAATCCGAAACGGCCACCACGTCAACCCCGTTTGCCGCAGCGGCGGCGACAACAGACCGAGCCTTGAGGCGCTGCTGCAGCCACACGATGGTGGAAATCCCAGCCGCCGTCGACAGCCCTTCGGCGCTGCCGGCTAGCTTGTCCTTGATCGCTTCGGTCAGCACGCGGAGCCGGGCCGCATGGATTTCGCGCATCCGCCGGATGTGTCGCGCGAAGTGGCCTCCGGTGAGGAAGTCGCACATGACTACCTGGTCCAGAACGGACGAGTGACGATCGGTCATGAAACGCGCGGCGGCAAACTTGTCGACTAGCTCCAACGGAACGACGAGATACCCGAGACGAAGCGTCGGCAATAACACTTTGCTGAAACTGCCAGAGAAGATGACGCTGCCGCTTCGATCGATTCCCTGCAGCGCGGGAATTGGCCGTCCGTCGTATCGATACTCGCTGTCGTAGTCGTCTTCGAAGATCCACGCACCCGATTCCGCGGCCCACTGGAGGAGCGCGAGCCTTCGGCCCACCGTCATCATCGGACCCAACGGGAATTGATGCGCAGGTGTGACGTAGATCAACCGTGGGCGACGGCAGCAGCGAACGCCCGCCTCTACATCTAGACCTCGAGCGTCAACGGGCACGGGGACAACTCTTGCCGGCAACGCCCGAAACATGGCGCTCACAATCGGATGACAGGGATCCTCCAGGCACACGGCTGCATCCGGATCGAGCAGGACTCGAATCGCGAGATCCAGCCCGTGTTGAATGCCCGCGACGACGATCACCTGATCCGGTGAGCAGCGAACGCCGCGAGCGCTTCCGAGATAATCGGCAACCGCCTCGCGGAACGGCCTGTATCCACGAGGATCAGCATCCGCCAGCAGCGTTCGTGTGGCTCGTCGGAGGCGGCGGCCTGCGATTTGAGTCCACAGGTCGATCGGGAACGCATCAATCGCGGGATCGGGACGAAACGGGCGAGGCGCTGTCACGTCAGTCGTCGGCGCCGGTTTCAGGCGGGCGGCGAGCCTCGAGAGAGGACGAGGCCGTCGTATTTCGTTCGGAGCACCCGGTGAACTCGCTGGCGTGGTGAAGTCGTCGGGCAGACGAACGCTCACGTAGGTGCCATCGCCGACGCGGCCGTCCAGATAACCCTCGGCTGTGAGTTGTTCGAATGCCGTCACGACAGTGCCTCGAGACACGCCGTAACGGTGGGCGAGTGCACGCGTCGCCGGTACGCGCGTTCCCCGTCGCAGGCGACCGTCGAGGATCGCTCCTCGAATCTCTCCGTAAAGCCATTGCCAAAGAGGCGCATCGCTAGAAGGCTCTGCAAAGGCGAGCTCGTGAGTTGTCCGGGCTGACATGCTCCAATGGTATATGAGAACGAGACGAATTGGACCTTTCGATTGGTCCATGTCGCGTGTAGGCTCGAAATGAGACAAGACGATAAGGAGGAGCCAATGCTGATTACCTACGCGATGGCAGCTATCGGGACGACAGCGGCCCTAGTCGCAGCGCCAGTCTTCTCTGTCCTCTTGAAAGCAAGAAAGCACACAACCGCGACAGTGCGAGATCGCAACATCAGAGTGATGCTCGATCTCTTCAAGGCGATCGAGGAGCGTGATCCGAATCACAGGAATGTCGAGCGAGAGCTGTCATTCTATCAACCTGATGTGGAGTTCCATTGGCCGGCCGCGCTCCCGTACGGCGGGACCTTTCGCGGACTCTCCCAAAGGAGCAGCCGGGATTGGAACACGACGTGGACTCCGCTACAGCCGACCGCGGCAGAGCGAAAAATGGATCCGCAGGTGATCGGGGCCACTGGTTGTCACCAGGTGGTCATCCTCTATCATCAGCGCGGTGTGAGCCCAAAGGGCGAGCGATTCGACGGCGAAGTCATCGGCCTATACGATTTGCATAAGTTCAAGCTCGCACGCGCACAGATGTTCTATTTCGATGAGGCGGCGTGCGCACGATTTCTGGAACGCGCCGCGGCCGAATTGCCAACGAAACACTCGAATCGCAGCTCTTCCGCCTCTCGTCTGACAGGTGCATTCAGCGACCGTCTTCGGTTTCGAAAAATATAGAACCGCCTGGTTCCCCGTACTGAACCGACCTGCCCCTCTGGAACGTCGACCGACCCCGGAACGTTGCAGATCGAGTTTTTGAAAGGCACCGGATTAATGGCGGTCGTCAATCATTATGATCAGTTGTATGGGCTGAATCTCACAGCCGTCCAGAAAGCCGACCTGATCGAATTCCTGAAGGCGCTCTGAGGCGGTTCGAACGCCAAGGTCGGTTGGGGTCTGGCGTGGAATGTGCGAGAGTGTCCCAATGGCGATGACGTTTCATCACCGAGGAGGTCTGCGAATGGCAACCGAATTTGTGACGGCCATCAAAACGAGCGAAATACCGGCGGGCGGCCTCACGGCAATCGATGTGCGTGGCACACGAGTCGCGGTGGCGAACGTCGGCGGCGCGTACTACGCGTTCGCCGACGAGTGCACGCATGAGCAGTGCTCGCTTGCTGAAGAAGGGGAGCTGTCGGGCGCCACCGTCACGTGCACCTGCCACGGCTCCGAGTTCGACGTGCGGACGGGGAAAGTGCTCGCTCCTCCGGCGACCCTGCCGGTCAAGATGTACCCCGTCCGTATCGCGGGGGATGCATTACAGATCGAGGTGTGATGGCCCCGAGGTACGTGATCGTCGGCGCAAGCCTGGCCGGCGCCACGGCCGCCATCACGCTGCGCGAAGAGGGCGCTGATGGGACCGTGACGCTGATCGGTGCCGAGCACGAGCCGCCGTACGAGCGGCCGCCGCTATCCAAAGCCTACCTACGCGGCGAGGTGCCGTTCGACAAAGCGTTGGTCCGGCCGTCCGCGTTCTACGCAGACCACAGCATCGAGACTGTGTTCGGGATGCGGGCGACACGGATCGATTCCTCGGCGCGATTCGTGGAGCTCCAGGATCATCGTCGCGTACCGTTCGACGCGCTGCTCATCGCCACGGGCGGGCGCAACAGGCGCGTCTCGATTCCCGGTGGCGATCTTGAAGGTATTTACGGTCTGCGTACGGTGCGGGACGCCGATCGCATTCGGGAAGAGACGGTGGCTGGTCGCCGAGTCGTCGTCGTGGGCATGGGGTTCATCGGATCGGAAGTCGCTGCGTCGCTCCGGCAAAAAGGCCTGGACGTGGTCGCCATCGAGCCATCGAAGACGCCGCTCTTCCGCGTGCTCGGCGAAGCGGTCGGCCAGACCATCGCTGACCTCCATCGCGCTCGCGGTGTTCGCATCATCTTCCAGGACACCGTCGCCTTGTTCGAAGGAACCCGTCGCGTGCACCAAGTCGTCACAAAAGGAGGGCTGCGTCTGGAGTGCGACTTCGTTGTCGTGGGCATTGGCATTGAGCCGGCGGTGGACATGCTCGAAGGCAGCGGCATTGTCGAAGACAACGGGGTCATCGTTGATGAGTACTGCGGGACCAACGTTGGCGGAGTTTACGCCGCCGGTGATGTTGCGAATCACTATCACCCGATCTTCGATCGCCGCATCAGAGTGGAACACTGGCAGAACGCCATCAAGCAAGGCGCCGCCGCGGCGCGCAACATGCTCGGCAAGCGCGTCGCGTACGACGAAGTCCACTGGTTCTGGTCCGACCAGTACGATGCGAACCTGCAGTACGCCGGATTCCATACGAAGTGGGAGCAGCTCGTCGTACGTGGCCGCCTGGACTCGGGTAGCTACCTCGCGTGTTATGTGAACGATGGCCGAATCGATGCGGCTGTCGGTCTCAACCGCGCGAAGGACGTGCGCCGTGTCATGCCGCTCATCAAGTCCCGGCACGCGGTGGAGGTCGAGCAGCTTCGGGATGAAAGCGTTGATCTTCGCTCATTGCACGCGAGTCCGGAAGCTCCGTACGGCGTCTGAGAAGGGTAAGATGACTGACACCGATTCGCACCGCCCTCCTTCTCGCCCGTGATCTTCTGCACTTCGTGGCGTGATGTTTTCGTCCCACAACAGCCTCGCAGCCGAAAATCTGTTCCTTCGCAAACAACTGTCGTTTTACCGCGCCGGAACCTTTTCCAATTCACAGGTTTACGTCCGATTCATGAGGAGAGATCGAGCACAAGAACTTCTGGCTCGTCGATCTCGAAAGGGGACCGAACGCCAGCTGACCAACTTCGGTCTGGACTTCACGATTCGTGACTTCGACCTCGCTCTCGACGGCCGGGAGATCGTCTTCGATCGCGTGCGCGAGAACTCCGACATCCTGCCGATCGATCGACGTCCGCGCTGAGTTACGCCGAGTAAGCCTCATATCGCCCGGCCCTCGGGCAGAGGACTATCGGACGTTCTCCTGGCTCGTTTCCAGACGGCGCAGGGCACGATGGAGTTGGTTCAGCGTCTCGTAATCTCGAGCCGCTTCCGTGATTGTGTCGTGCACAATTGCGACCAGGCAATCAACCGAATCGCTGAAAGCATGCACCTGCGGGTCGAGGCCGCAGTTCGTCGTAACCGCCGCCTCGTGACGTCTGTTCTATTCTGAACAGTGTGCCCTCCTTCACGGAGGGTATCGTACGACTGGAGCGCGGCCACTCTTGATAGGATCCATGTTCTGCCAATGGGACCCACCGTCTTGCACACGGCTTCAGAGTCGAGATTCTTCACTTGGTGAACTCAGGCGACCGTTGGAGCTGATCTGACGTCCGAACGTTGACATCTTCGTGGTCGGATTGGTCGCCCTGACGGCACAGTTACGACGAAACCATCGCCGGCCTGTTGCGGGGCGGCGATAATGGTGCGACGTGGCAACGACATCCAATCCAACCCGAAGCTCAGTTGTATGGGCTGCGCGCAAACGGGTACAGACCCGACGGGGGTTCAGGGCGAAAGGAGGTGAGCGTGGCGTCGCGAGTCCATCTGATCAACCCAAGCGACCTGACGTTCGGGGTGGCCGTCATCACCCCGCGGTGGTTGTATGTCCTCGCCGCGGCAACGGGGTCGCGCTGGGGCGATCCCCACCTCGTTGATGAGACGCTGGACCACGTCGATCCGGCTGACTTTGCGCCCGGCGACGTCGTTGGCATCGGCATTCACACCGGCAATGCCCTGCGCGGATACGCCATCGGTCGGCTCGCACGCGAGCGCGGCGCGTGGGTCGTCTTCGGAGGCATTCACGCCACGCTCTATCCGGATGAGTCACGCGAACGTGGTGCGGCGCACGCCGTCGTTCGTGGCGATGGCGATCTCGTCTGGCAGCAAGTCGTGGAGGACTGCTTCGCGGGCCGTCCCTCTCCCGTCTACGAGGGCGGACGCGTCGGGGGCGATCAGTTCGTGTCGGCGCGATGGGACCTGCTGCCGGAGGGACGCTACATGTGGGCGTCCGTGCAAACCGTGCGCGGCTGTCCCAAGCACTGTTCGTTCTGCTCCGTCTGGCGTACGGACGGTCAGCAGCCACGACAGCGACACGTCGATGGTGTCGTGCACGAAATCGTGGAGCTCCGGCGACGCGGGTTCCGCTTCATCGCCCTCGCCGACGACAACTTCTATCCCGTCAGCTTCGAAGATCTCGCGCAGGCGCGGCGGCGCGCCGACCCCTCACGCCTGCGGGAGTTGCAGGCGCTGCGCGATGAGCGATTCGCGCTGATGGCGCAGCTCGCGAAACTGCCGGACGATCTCGTCTTCTACACGCAGATCACGATGGAGGCGGCGGAAGATCCGGAATTCCTCGACGCGATGCAGCGTGCACACATCCGCGGGGCGTTGGTCGGCGTGGAATCGGTCACGGCGGCGGGTCTGAAGGACGTGTACAAGGGATTCAATCTCGCAGGGGACGCGCTCGTCGCGCGGCTTCGTGCGTTTCGGCGCTACGGCATCCACGTGCTCGGGTCATTCATCTTTGGGCTCCCCAGTGATGACTCGGAGACGTTTGAGACAACGGTCGCCCTGGCTAAGAAGGCCGACCTGACATTCGCGCAGTTCGTCTTGCTGACGCCATTTCCAGGCACGGTGGATTTCGAACGATGGGCCAGCAGCGACGAGAACCGCGCCAGAACGATTGAAGGCATTCCCGTCACCCAGCATTGGCTCATTCCGAATGATCGCCGGCCGCGGCTCTACACGTCGCATCCGACGATGTCGCTGGAAGAAATCCGAGTACGGACCCAGGGTGCCTGGGATCGCTTCTACAGTTGGTCCAGCATTTGGGCCCGCTCCCGCGTCGTGAAATCCGTCAAGGCCAGAGTGGCGTTCGTGCTCGTCTCGAAGCTCTATCGGCAGATGTACGCGAACACGGGAATTGCCACCGACAGCGCGCGCGTGGCGCGTTCGAATCGCTGGGCACGGTACCTCGGTCTCGCGGTGCGCCGGCTGTTCCTGACCACGCCGATGCCGGAGTTGCAGATGCCCGAGCCGCGTTGAAGACGGCTACTTCGAGTGACCCGCCTCGGCCGCCAAGCGACGATGCGCGAACACGTCGCGTATGGCGAGGGCGAGCGTATCAGAGGAGCAGAGCTTCGGAAGTAGACGGTCGAAGGCGTCGCTCGGCCCTTTCGCCGTCGAACCGTCGCCACTCAGCGCGATGATGACAGCGTCTCGCGTTCGGGTATCGCTGTGGAGACGACGCGGCAGATGCAGCACCGGAGCCATCTCCACATCCACCACGACGACGTCCGGCTGGAGCTCGCAGGCGCGCGCGAACCAGTCGTCAGAGTTCTGCACAACGACCGGCTGAAACCCCATCGCAAGCAAGCCAAACGCATACATCGCCAGCAAGCTCTGATCATCGGCCACGATCAAGTACGACGAACGGGCGATGCAGCCGGCACTTCCTGTCGACCGCGGGGCGATCGACAAGACGACGTTACTGCGGCCGGGCGTTCGAGAACTGTCGGCTAGGCGACGGTTTGCGCATCGAAGACCCAGACGATCGAAATGCCTTTTGACCGTGCTGTAGCACTCGCAGGACGCCGCCTCCAAGCTTTGGTCCAGGCTGGTGATGCGGCCGGGTGTGTATTTGATCAGACCGGCGTTCTGCAACGTGCCTGCCACGACGGTAACGGTTGGTCGCGTGGACCCGAGCATCATCGCGAGAAACTCATGACTGAGGTGTGGCTGTTCGGCGGATCGGCTGCAGCGTAAGTCAAAGCGCCGTCTGCCGAAAAGCTGATGAGCCACTGGCCAGAATGAACCCGAATCCTTTCCCGCCAACCAGTCGTTTGATCGTGCCGTTCATTGCCGCCATCGCAGTCTCCGTTGAATCCATGATTCGATGTATAGTAAAGGTTCTTTCCTGAGTTTCCCGGCCGAACCAGCCGTCAACCTCACTAAAGCGACTGCCCCGGGGCGCATCTTGCTCCGGTCCGGTTTCGTCTCCCGAGCAACGGTGCGTATCTAGGAGGGGCCCGCGCATGACCTCGGTCACCCAAAACAGAATGACCGTCAGGATCGCACTGCTGTTACCCTGCGCTGCCTCGCTGTGGCTGCTGGCGCGATCGAACGCGGCCGCCCCGGCCACCTACGGCGTGGTTGGTACATTCCTGCTCGCGACCGCTCTGATCGCCGTCAACGCATGGAAAAACAGTCAGCCGACCGACAGCGTCGGTCAGCTCATTCACGAAGTGGACACTGCCCCATCGCTGACAGCCAACGCGCTGCCAGTGGCTGCCCCGACGAGCGAGGAACGCTGGGCGGCGTGGCATGCACGTGGCGAAAAACTCGACGCCTCTGGGCGCGTTCGCGCGTTGCTGGCGCTCAGCATTGCGGTAACCGCCGCGCTCCTGTACGTGTGGCGGACGTGAACGTCCAAATGCTCGCGTATCGGCGAGCAGGAACTGGACGCACGACTGCAACCCACGTCGCCTTTTGGATGGGGGGAACATATGTTCAGTCAACCGGATCCGCTGCTGCTCGAGGTGTTCGATGCCCTTTACGACGAGCTCGCACGGGCGCTCGAGGCGCGCGAACGGCTCGATGATGCGACCTCGGACAGGGTCGAGAGCGCGAGTAGCGCGGCAGTCCGGAGAAAGATCGCAGGCCTCAAGATCATCCTGGCGGAATTACAGGTCGCCATCGAACGCCGCCACTCCCACGTTGTGCATTGACCAGGGGATCCTCGTACGAGGTGAGAATGTCAAGGAACACGATGAGGGCCGTCGAGCCGCACGGGCCCGAACGCTCGACCGACGAGGGATGCCGCCACCTCGCTGTCCGCGTCATCGATCAGGCCTTTCGTGATCTTTCCGGTTCCGTCGCATCGCGAGCGGATCGAGAAAGTGCCCGCGTGTTCCTCGCTGGATCGTGGATGTTGCACCGCTGGTGTGAAATCGCAAACGTCAGCGCGGCGTGGATGATCGCGCGAGCGAGGACGCTCGACCGCGGCGGCAGTTTCAGTTTGGGGATGTGCCGACGTCCAGCAAGCTCGAACAGCTCGCGTCGATCGAACATCTGCGAGTAGTCGGCATTCTTGGCCTTGAGCCAACTCGTCACGCGGTCCGTCTGTCTAGTACGTGATCGAAGTGTTCGCACGGACACCAACAACCGCCGCACTCCTCACCGTTATTCACGTAAGTGATTCATCGGCCAGTGTGCGCTTTGAGCGTGCTCACAAGGGCACCGAAGGCAAGCGCCATCAAAACAGCGAGAATGCCAATGAAACCGCCTTGAGAAATCCACTCATTATGCTGTGGCTGCCGCGCCCATTCTTCCCAGTGCGCCACGAACGCGGCGACAAGAAGACTCGACATGAACGCCCATCCAGCGACCTGGTACACCCTGTTCGTGCTCCATTCGCGGCGAGCAAGCACGCCGCCATAAACCAGTAAGCCGCCCGCCAGCCAATCGTGAACCGGTAAGTCGGTCCAGTGAGACGGGTTCATGATCGTTTGAAAGTGGAGGCACGTTTCAGCGCAGAGAAGGAACGCGCCAAAGGCGACGGCGAACATCGGCGCAGCAAGGATGCTCATGCTCAGATCTCGCCCTCGAGCGCCGCGTCACGTGCGCGGACAGCGCGAGCGATTTCTCGCCAGAGGTACGGCCACGATTTGAACATGTGCCCGTTCCGCGAAACGAGCTCGCAGTGATGTCCGCACACGTACGCGAGCGCGCGGAAGCCATCGATCTTTGGGTCGAAGTTGAAGACGGGATGATCGAATGGCTCGGGAATGCGGAGCAGCCGCATTGGAATCATCGCGCGCGATCGCCAGTATACTTCGCTGGCGTGCGATGACCATGAACGAAGAGGACGCCACAGCGGCTTCTCCGCATTGATGTGCAGCGACCGTTTGAAGTCGAAGGCCGAACGTCCTCTGTAGCAGCGCGATCCGGTTGCGATTGGTGGGGAATCCCGGCGTACATCCCAACTGCACGGATTCATCAATTGGACCATTCGCAGGTTCCTTTCTTTCACTGGTGCGTCAGGGTTCACTGCGCAGCGACCGCCCCTGTAGTGGACCTGCGGCGTCCACCACAGGGGCGCTTCCAGCTATGCGATCTTGGAACAGGAGCACGCTGCGCCGTATCGCCGGCCGAAAGATCTGGACGCGCACCGCACGCACATCGCGCGATTGCATTTGCATCGGGCGAGAATTTCACACGTACCGGCCGGAGTTGCGTCGGGCGCTTGAGCCCGGATGGAGCACCTGCGAGTGTGGCCGAGTGAGGTCTCGTCATCCGGCTCGAACATCAGTTGCTGGTTCCGTGCTATGCTTATTGCTCGGATTTTGCCACGTACTGTGCCGGCCTCAAGCGTATCGAGCCACTTCTGACTCGCTCCTGAAGTTCAGCCTAGCTACGAGACGACATCCACTCGACATCACGTTCGATGCTCGGGAACGTCGCGATTGCGACAGAGGAGTCCATGTTTATGAGTCGGAAGCTGTATGTCGGTAATCTACCGTACGAAGTTGGAGAGGCCGAGCTCCAGGAGTTGTTCGCCCGCGCAGGGTCCGTCGAATCTGTGACGGTCATGCGTGACCAGATGACCGGTCGCGCGCGGGGGTTTGCGTTCGTCGAGATGAGCAGCGACGAAGAGGCGCAGACCGCGATCCGCGAATTGAACGCGAGCCAGGTTGGCGGACGCAGTCTCACTGTCAACGAAGCCCGGCCGAAGCCAGCTCGCAGCGGTGGGTTCGGCGGCGGCCACTCTCCCCGTCGGCGCTCGGAACCGCGCTGGTAATTAACGTGGCCGTGCACCCTCGAGGTGCCGTCCGAAAGACGGCACTTGCTCGCAACGCCGCAGGCGTACGACCGGCGGAACGCCGCGGTACCCCGAGCTCGGGCCGAATTGTCACGCTGTTCATCGGCCAGGGCCATGGGTTCATACGGCCGACGAACGATCGTAAAGTCTTTTTCCACCGCAGCGACGTCCGCGAGGGCACGGCGTTCAATGATTTTGCCGTTGGCGATACCGTCAGGTTCGAATTGCTCGAGGACGAGGTGAGCGGTCCCCGGGCCCTGCGAGTCGAGCGCGGCGACCGCGCCGGTGAATGATTCGCATTGATGACGCGACTCGCCGAGCTGCCAGATGATCTCTCACCCGACATTGGCTTATTCCTGCAGGCCGCCGGCCACGACTGTACACGACACATCCGACAATGTCGCTTGAGGAGATCCGGCTCGGCACTCAGCGCACGTGGGACCGGTTCTACAGCTGGCGGCACGTGTCGGCCCGGTCGCGCGTCGTCGAGTCCATCCGCGCGCGAATCGCGTTCGTGTTGATCTCGAAGCTGTATCGACACATGTACGTGAACACCGGAATCGCGACCGACAGCGCTCGGGTGCAGCGATCGGCACGATGGGCGCGCTGGATCGGTCACGCGTGCCGGCGATTGTTTCTCGGGAAACCGATGCCGGATATCCCGATTCCGGGAGAGCAGCTCGTCGAGGCTACATTCAACTGACGTTCTTCAGCGAGGCGACGATGGCGACAATGAACGGCACGATCAAACGTCTGACGGCCAAGGGATTTGGCTTTATCGCGGCAAGCGACGGGAGCGAGTATTTCTTTCACCAATCCGCCTGCAATGGCACACGCTTCGACGAATTACGCGAAGGTCAGTCGGTCACCTTCGAGCGCGGCCAAGGTCCGAAGGGTCCGCGCGCCGAGAACGTCCGCGTCGCCCAATAGCGGAGTCTCGTCAGGCGCCGAGCCCAGAGCGCGGCCGATGTCAGCGCTTCGCGTTTGTCAATTGTGATCGAGTTCCTTTTCTCGATGTCCGGTCGCACGCCTTACGCGTGTAAACCCTGTAAGGTGCAGAAAACTGGACGATGCCATTCTCGGGTTCGCCGTACCGCCGCTCAAGGAGCTTCTCCAGTTTGCGATCGAGAAGGGCGTCAGAGTGTACGTTTGAGGCGGCTGCGCGAAGGCCCGTGGGGTCTTACAAGCTCGAGTGGTCATGCTTCGAACACTGAGCCCGATTTGAAAAGCGGCAGGCACCGGCTCCGCCTGGTAGAGCCCGCGCTCGGCACCGGGGGGCGGGTTCGAACACGCAGCTCGCCCGACTGTCGGTCGCAGCCGGTAGCACTCCTAGGGTTATAACGGGGTCGAGTCCCGCCGCGTCTCATAGCCACGTTCCCGGCCGAAAAATCCCCGATTCGCCCGTGATCGTCGCGTGCTTCGCGACCGTCACGCACAACCACGTGGCGATCGACGCGCCGAAGATCGTACGGAATCCATACGAGGAGCGGAACCGTGCGATGCCTGTCGGTCCTTGGAGTTGCTCTTCTTGGGTACAACCCGAGGCTTCACGAGTATCGGTGCGTGAAATGTCACTGTCGGTTGTTTCGGCTGTGCGCCACCGAAATGGGATCATGACTCTCACGAAAATGGCGAGAGAATCCGTCTCCGTTCGGTGGTGCGGGTGCTATACTGCCCGCCATTCCACAGTCCCACATGATCTGTCCGCAGTGTCAGTCGATACGGGTCCGGCCACTGCTCCCGATCACGACTGAAGATCGTTCGGTATACGAATGCCGTAGTTGTGGCGCACGATGGCAATTGGAGCGTCGAGCAACGCACCAGGAGCGGCAGGGGGCAGCAGAGCGTCGGAACGCAGGAGTATTGACGGATCTCGAAATCGAGCATCAGGCGCTCAGGCGCGAGCACGAGACGCTGATTCAGGACCGCGAGCGGCTGCGCCGCGAAGGAGGTGACCTGCGCGAGCAAGGCGCCCAACTCGAAGAACGGCATCAGCACATCGTCAGGCGTCGCGCAAACCAGAAGCAACTCCGCCAGAGGGAACAACAATCCGAACGAGGGCCCGACGAGAGCCCCGGGTGATGGCAGCGCGCGACCTGGACACGTTGCGCCTCGTCTACGTGTTCCTGGCGCTGGAGATCGGCTCTCGTCGGATTCTGCATTGGAATGTCACCGAACACCCGACCGCCGAGTGGACGGCTCAGCAGTTCAGGAGGCTTCCTGACGGGCGATGAGCCGTATCGGTTCGTGGTGCATGATCGCGATGCCGTGTTCTCGCCCGCTCTTGACGACCTATCCTGCGGAGTCCACGAGAAGTCTGACATTGGCGTCACGACGCTGGAGTTAGAAAATCGCGGGAGCCGGCCGGAAGCATTGTTGCGGATCACCGTGTCAAGTGCTTTTTCATCCATCCCCGCGCGCCGGGCCACCCGTCGCGCGCGGCTACAATCACGCGCATGAACCGCCGAACCTTTCTCCAGACCGCCCTCGCCGCCGGCGTCCCTCTCTCACTGCCCGCGCGGCAGACCCCGCAGCAATCCGAGCCGCTGCGGCAGTTCGATGCGCACGAACCCCTGGTGATCGAGCGGCCCCGCAGCGGCAAGCCGCGGGAGGGCCAGGTGCTCGTGGCGATTCAGCCGCACGCCGACGACATTCCGCTCTTCGCCGCCGGCACCGTCTTCAAGCTGATGGACGAGGGCGCGAAGGGCTATCTGATTCGCGTGACCAACGACGACATGGCCGGGCCGGGGTCATACGCCGAAACCGTGTCGGCGAATGCGCGGGACATGGTGGGGGTCAGCAAGGTGCTCGGCGTCGAGCGCACGTTCGATCTCAATTACAACAACCACATGATGGACAACATCGCGCGGTCGGAACTGCGCGCGCGGTTCATCTTTCTCTTCCGCCTGCTCAAGGCCGACATCGTCGTGACCTACGATCCCTGGGGGGCGTACGAGGAGAATCCGGATCACTACGTCACCAGCGCCTGCGTCGAAGCGGCGGCCTGGATGGCCGGCGGCGCCAAGGACTACCCCGAGCACTTCGCCGCCGGCTTGTCGCCGCATTCGGTGAAGGAGAAGTACTACTTCGCCCGCTTCCAGCAACGTGTGAACCGCGTCGTGGACATTGGTCCCTGGGTCGAGCGCAAGATCGATCTGAATCTGGAGAACAAGGCACAGGGGCCGGCGGGGGAAAACGGTCAGCGGCTACGCGCGCGCCTCGAAGCGCAGGGCCAGCGTCTGCCAATGCTCGGAACGGACGACACGTCGGCGAACCGCAACTACATCCGCGAGTTCGTCCTGCGCCAAGATCGCATGAACGGCGCGCGCCATGGCGTCACCTACGCCGAGCAGTTCCATTACATCGGCCCTGTACAGAATCACGTGGAGGAATACATTCGAGAGAACGCGATCCCGCGGTGAGTCGCGCGATGTTATGGGAACTGGTCGGTGTTGTGCTGATCGCGCTCGGAGTGTGGGCGGTCAGCTCGGATTGCTGCACCTGCGCGAACCGCCGATACGCTGTAGTTACTGAAAAGTCCGTACTTGTTGGCACTGTTGATGTTGCGGCTGAGCCCGGATACGCTTCTCTCCGATCATGTCCGTCCTCGTCTCACTCCTGCTGACCGTGCGGGTTTGTGTGCGCTCACGGGCCGCCCCGCACCTTGAGGTGCTTGCGTTGCGGCATCAACTCCAGGTCCTGCAGCGGTCGCAGGCGCGGCGGTGCGTATCAGTCGGGCGTACTCGCGCACGCGTCGCTCGCTGGCCTGAAGCATTTCGTCATCGAGCAGGACAACGCGGCCGCCCGGGGCGACTCGCTACCGCCGCGCGCGTGTCGTATCAAAGCCTGGCGGGAATGCTCACGTAGACGCTGGATTCGAACGAAGCGACACTCGCAGTCGATCAAGTTTTCGCAACGAGCTGCCTGGTCAAGGTGAGCGCATCCATGCAACATGCCTGACCACCCGATCGACGCCAGCGAGACTGAACCGACGACACTTCCCTCATCAATCTTCCCCGACCTAATATGGCGCCGGAGCGCATCTCATGACGTATACCCGCCGAAGGTTCCTCGAAACCTCCGGAGCCCTTGCTGCGGCGGGCCTCGGCCGCTCGTTGGGTTCTCCGAGACAGTCGTCGGCGGGAAGCCGTCAGACGGGCGCGCCGGGCGTGGAGCTGAACGTCGGCGGCGTGGCGCTGCCGGATTATTCCCGCGATCTCGAGCGGTACCTGGTGCGCCTCGCGAGCGACGCGCGCGAACGGCGCAAGCGTGTCATCAACGCGATCTCCACGCGGCAGGAAGTTCTCGACCGGCAAAAGACGGTCGTCGCAGAGCTCTGGAAAATGCTGGGAGGGCCGCTCGATCGCGCTCCCCTCAATGCGCGCGTGACGGGGATCGTCGAGCGGCCAGGCTATCGCATCGAGAAACTGACATTCGAGAGCCGGCCGCGACTCTACGTGACGGCGAACCTCTATGTCCCGGCCGGAACGGGACGTCGCCCGGCGATTCTGGGGCCGCTTGGGCATTCAGTGAATGGCAAGGCGTGGCCGAGCTACCAGAAACTGTTCTCGAACCTCGCGCGCAAAGGCTATGTGGTCCTGGGGTACGACCCGTTTGGGCAAGGTGAACGCATTGAGTATCCGGGAGGCCGGCCCGGTCAGTCTGTGCTCGGCGGTGGAACGAGCGAGCATGAGTATGCCGGACGCCGCCTCATCCTGCTCGGCGCCAACTTCGGCCTGTTCCGCGCGTGGGACGGCATCCGTGGTATCGACTACCTGCTGACGCGCGCGCAAGTCGATCCCGAGCGGATCGGCTGCTGCGGCCAATCCGGCGGAGGAACGTTGACGCAGTTCCTCGCAGCGCTCGACAGCCGCATCCGTGCGGCCGTCGTCTCCATGGGCAACACGGAGAACCTTGCGCAGGTGAATGTCGAGCCGCCCGGATCGGCGGACGATGCAGAACAGAACATCGTGCCCGCGCTGGCTCGCGGGCTCGACCGGGCGGATCTGCTCTACGCATTCGCGCCGAAGCCGCTGCTGATGGGGATCACGCTGCACGATGCCGGTCACACCTATTCACCTGAATACGTGTCGAGCTCGCACGATCTCTTCGACGAATATGCGCACACGTGGGGACTGCTCGGCGCCGGCGACCACGTGTCGTTTCAAGCCACCACCGTTTCGCACGGATACGTGTACGAGATGCGCCGGGCGACGTACGCGTGGTTCAACCGCTGGTTCGAGATGAAGAATGCGGACGACGATGAGACGTCGCAGGCGGTGGAGTCGGACGCGACGCTGTTTGTCACGCCGACCGGTTTTGTGACGACGTCGTTTGGCGGCGAAACGGCGCTCTCGCTGACGCGGCAGATGGCGGATACGATCAACACGCCGTCGTCACTCGGCGCTGACGTCGTGCGTTCACGGATTCGCAACGTGCTGGGCATCGACGAATCGGGCGGCGCGGCGTTGGCCGCCCGCGTCCTCGCCACAATCAGAAAGCCGGGATATCGGGCGGAACAGTTCGAGTTCACGAGCGATCGTGAGATTCGCACGCCGGGCTGGCTGCTCACGCCCGACAATGCGGGCCCGTCCACCCCCACGCTGCTTTATGTCGGCGAAAGAGCCGCCTGGAGCTCGGTCGCGGAGGACACGTTTGCTGAGCAGCTGTGCGCAAGAGGAGGATGCCGCGTTGCCGTCATCGACGTACGCGGTCGCGGCGACTGCGCGATCGCCTATCCGCTGCGCGGACGATTCTACTTTCCAGATCGTATTCCGGACGAGGCCTACCTGACGTGGTTCACGTTGATGCTGGGCCGGCCGCTCCTCGGCGGACAGATCTACGACACGCTGCGCGCGCTGGACTATCTTCGTTCGAGGCCGGACGCTGGCAGTGCTGTATCGCTCGTGGGCGACGGCCCTCATGGCGTGATCGCCCTTTACGCCGCAGCACTCGATGTCCGCGTCCGAGGCGTCGCATTACGCCAGACCGTCACGGATTATCGTTCACTCGCAGTCGCCGAGCGCTACACGCAGCCGTTCGGCATCTACGCGTACGGCATTCTTCGGGAATTCGATCTACCGGATGTAGTGCGCGCGGCCGGGCCGCGGCCGGTGCTGCTGCTCAACCCAGTTACGCCGCGTGGCGAGCCGGCCGGAAACGTTGCGCTGAAGCTTTACGAGAGTGTTCCGAACGCCACCGTTCGGACATTGGAGGCGAGCGACGATCCGGTGCGGGCGTTGGCCAATTGGGCGTCAGGCCGCTAAGCCAGGCTACCAGTGCGTGATCAAGGCCTCCGAAGCGGGCGCTGCTGGCATCGTCGTGTCGCGCGAGGATGAAGAGCTGACGGTGCCCAACCTGAAGGCGGTCGGCCGCGGGGTGCGCAGGCTCACGGGAGGCGCCGCGTAACGGCGCGTGGCGCGCCGGCAGCCCGGACGCCCCCGCCTGCTCGCGGAAATTCTGGCGCCTGGTCGTGCGGATGGCGACGCCACAGCCTGTTTTGTTGGAAACTCCATCGCCATGGGAAGCGCCTCCGGTGATGTGTTGTCACAGTCGCTGACAACCGTTCCCCGAAGAGTCCCGAACCCGCGGTATCCTGTCTCCGGGCGAGGACCGAAGCCCAGTGTGGATGCGTGACGGCGGGGCTACAGCGAGTGTGGCCAGCGGGAGATGGCGCCCGGAGCGAAACCAATGATCGGCCAAACGATTTCCCACTATCGCATTCTCGAGAAGCTCGGTGGCGGCGGGATGGGTGTCGTGTATAAGGCCGAGGACACCAGGCTCGGCCGGATGGTGGCGCTCAAGTTTCTGCCCGAAGGTCTCGCGAATGATCACCAAGCTCTGGAGAGATTCCGGCGCGAGGCGCGCGCCGCCTCTGCGCTGAACCATCCGAACATCTGCACGATCTACGAAGTCGACGAATTCGAAGGCCAGCCCTTCATTGCCATGGAGCTTTTGGAGGGGCAGACACTGAAGCGCCTGATTGATGTAGGGGAGGGCCTTGACGGCCTTCCCGCTCCTGGTTCTCAGCGGGCGCACGGTAACGGTACTCTCCTGCGAAGCGATTTATTGTTGGAGCTCGCGATTCAGATCACCGATGCGCTCGACGCCGCACATTCAAAGCGGATCGTGCACCGAGACATCAAGCCCGCCAATATTTTCGTCACCGCGCGAAGCCAGGCGAAGATTCTGGATTTCGGATTGGCGAAGTTTGCTGTAGCACCGGCGGCGAGAACAGAGGCGCTTCTGACCAATCCCGGCGCGGCGATGGGCACCATCGCCTACATGTCGCCCCAGCAAGTGCGCGGAGAAGACTTGGACTGCCGGACCGATCTGTTCTCCTTTGGACTGGTGCTGTACGAGATGGCGACGGGACATCAAGCCTTTTCCGGCAACACTTCGGGCGTGATCTTTCACGCGATCCTCAGCCAGGCTCCGACTTCGGTACGCCGACTCAAGCCTGAACTCCCGCCGAAGCTCGAAGAAATCATCAACAAGGCACTCGAGAAAGACCCCGAGATGCGCTATCAGAGCGCCTCTGAGCTGCTAAACGATCTGAAGCATTTGAAGCGCGACACGGATTCATGGCCGTCGGCGGGGGCAGCGGCTGTCGGTGGACCAGTGGCAACCACGCCCGCGGCCGTACCGCACGAACAGGATCTCAGTTCCGATTCGCAGATGGTGGCCGCGCTCGTCAAGAGGCACAAGGCGGCGGTCGTTGTTGCGACGCTCGTTGCCGCCGTCATCGCCGCCGGTTTGGCGGCCTGGTTTCATTTCCATACGTCTCAACGAACGGGAACGGCCCTCAAGATCGTTCCCTTCACCAGCCTTGTCGGCGAGGAATCCGGACCGGTGTTCTCGCCCGATGGCAACGCGATCGCGTTCGCGTGGGGAGGGGAAAAGGACGACAATCCAAGTATTTACGTTAAACTGATCGGCGCCGGGACACCGCTCCGGCTCACGACCAATTCCCATGCGGATTCGAGTCCAGCTTGGTCGCCCGACGGTCGCTTCATCGCCTTTTTCCGTCAATCCACAATCGGCGGCGCCTATTACCTGGTCCCATCTCTCGGAGGTGAGGAGCGCAGGCTGGCGGATGCCTACACGAACCAACTCGGTGCCGGTCGCTTTCTCGACTGGTCACCCGATGGGAAATTCCTGCTGGTGGCCGACCAAGTTTCGCCCAGGGATTCCCGCCCAAGTATCGTTTTGATCTCGATCGAGAGCGGTCAAAAAACAACGATGACATCGCCGTCTGGCCCCTATTTGGCCAGTCCTACGCTCTCCCCGGACGGCAAAAACCTGGCCTTTGTGCAAGGCCTCAGTTACTTGGCGCACGACATTCATGTGGCGCCCGTGGCCGGTGGGGAGCCCCGGCGTCTCACCCTTGATAATCGAATTATCGGCGGCTTGACTTGGACCTCAGACGGCAGGGAAATCGTCTTCTCATCCAATCGCGGAGGTCTTTATAGCCTGTGGAGTGTCTCGGCCTCAGGTGGGGCGCCCGAGCCGTTAAGCGCGGTTGGAGAAGACGCTATCCAGCCTTCAATTTCTCGCCACGGAAACCGCCTCGCCTACTTACGGAGGCGGAGGAACATAAACATCTGGCGCATGGAAGGGCCAAACTGGACAGGTCCAAAGGATTCTCCGATCAAGTTAATTAGCTCCAGGCGGGATCAAATGGATCAGGATATCTCTTCCAACGGCCAAAAGATTGCCTTCCGGTCCAATCGCTCTGGCAGTTTCGAGATTTGGACTTGCGACAGTGACGGCTCGAATCCTATCCAGTTGACTTCATTCGGCGCTCCTAACTCAGGCACCCCACGCTGGTCTCCGGATGGTCAGCACATTGCCTTCGACTCGCGCAAGGAAGGTCACTCGGATATCTATGTGATCAACGCGGAAGGAGGCCCGGCACGCCGCCTGACGACGGAACCTTTCGAGAACAACGTGCCGAACTGGTCGAGAGATGGGCGGTGGATCTACTTCGCCTCGAATCGCAGCGGAACCGGCCAGATCTGGAGAATGCCCGCCCAGGGCGGCCAGGCGGTGCAGGTCACGAAACAGGGAGGATTTGCGGCCCTCGAGTCGACCGACGGCAAGTTTCTGTACTATATCAAGGCTGCGACCGGTCCTATTTGGAGAATGCCGGTTGAGGGCGGTGAGGAAACTCCCGTCCTCGACCGGAAGATCGCATGGAGCCATTGGAGGGTCGGGGAAAAGGGCATCTACTTCCTCGACTGGGACGCAACTCCGCCGGAGATCGATTTCTTCGATTTCGTGACCCGCCATGTGAAACAAATCGCCACCGTAGATAGAGCAAAGGGCATCTGGGGCGGGTTCGCCGTTTCTCCCGATGGCCGGTGGATGCTCTTCGCTCGCGTAGACCAGATTGATAGCGAGATCATGCTGGTGGAGAATTTCCGGTGAATTCAACGGAAGTTTTCTACCAGCATGAGATCGCTTACGCTCTGATCCACCTGCGCATACAGCAGCCATCGGCCGTCAGGAGAAATCGTCAATCCTGGCGGTCCCTGAAGCGGGTCTCGCTCGAGCACGCCACGCTGCGCCACCGCGTGTGTGAAAAAGTTGAAGAACTTGATCGCGGGGCGCGCGGACGTCATGGGCGCGACGAAATAGATGCCGTTGTCCTGGATGGCCCAGTAACGCCAATATCCGGCATCGAGTAGTTCCGGCACTTGCCTCTCCTCACCACCCGCGACCGGTATTTGCCAGACCCCGCCAGGTCCACGGCCCTTCGTGTAGTAGAGCAGTTCACCATTTGGTGATTCAAAAGCTTCAAACCCGCCGCGCTTCGTCACCTGAATGGCCTGCCCGCCCGCTGCGGGCACTTTCCAAATCTGGTAGGCGCCGCTGCGGTTGGAGCAGAAGTAGAGCCAACGCCCATCGCGTGACCAACTCGCCATGACGTCGTGGGAAGGCTCCAGCGTGACGGGCCGTGGCTTCCCGCCTTCGGCGCTCACGACGTAAATGTCGGCGTTGCCAGCAGGCCGCGCATCCAAAACAATTTGCTGACCGTCAGGCGACCACCGCGGTGTTCCGCTGACCGTGCCGTCAAAGAAAGTCAGCTGCACGGGATGGGAGCCGTCTCTCTCGCATAACCAGATTTCATCGCTGCCGGAGCGATCCGAGACAAAGGCGATCTTCTTGCCATCAGGTGAGAACTGCGGGCTATGATCCTGTCGGCTGGAGGAGATCAGCCTGGTCGGCGAGGCCTGGTGGTCGGCGGCGTTTGAATTGTCTATGCGCCAGATATTGGAATCCAAGAATGAGACGTTGTAAACCAGGCGATCACCCTGACGAGAAATCGCTGGCGAATAGGCGTTTTGTCCGGTGACGGCGACCCGCTCCGGCGTCCCGCCGGAGAGTGCCACCCGCCAGAGGCTGAAACCGCCGCCCCGATTCGACGAGAAGACAATTTCACGACCGTCCGCCGTCCATGCCAGGCTGGTGATCCGCCGCTCATCCGCCGTGAGTCGCTGCAGTTTCCCGCCATGCGTGGAGATGAGATAGATATCCTCGGAACTGAGACCGCTCGACCGGATGAAAGCCAGGGTGTTCCCGTCAGGTGAAAAGGCTGGAGAATAATCGGCGGAGGACTGCGGAGCCGACGTCAGTCTCTGCCTTTCGCCATCCTCCACGGAGAATAGGAAAATGCCGTAGCCGTCCTGTGGTGACGATTGGTCCACTACGGCGAGGAACTTTCCATCGGGAGACCAGCTCAGTCTGCACTGGGACCAAGCTTGTCTAGACAGGCTTGGTTCGGTCTTGCCCAACCTGCGCTCGGGTCCACCAAGCGCAGGCACGATAAAGATGCCGTTCTCACTCGCTGAGCGCCGGAGAAAGGCCAGGTAGCGACCATCGGGCGACCATGCCGGACTGATGTCCTCGGCTGGATCTGTCGTCAACCGCAGCGGCGTGCCAGCACCGATAAGTTTGACGTAGAGGTCGAGATTCTCGCCGTTGCCGCCGTCCCAGACGAAGGCGATCTGATTGCCGTCGGGCGAGAAGGCAGGTTGGTCCGCCGTGCCCGAAAAAGTGGTGAAAGGAATAATTCTCGCCGTCGCCGTCGGCGGTGGCGCTCGATGCTGGCCAAATGGGGAGAGCCAGAGCATGAGGCTTGCCGCCGCCAGCAGACCGGCTAGTATCAGCACCGCTCTCAGCTTGTGACGCTTTGTCGCGCCGACCAGATACGCCATGCTGGCAGTCGGGCGGGCAAGTTCCTTGTCGGTGGTCTGGGCTGGTTGTGGGTAGCCAGTCGCAGTCGCTGTTGGCCCGCTCGAGGCAATCTGTCCGCCCGGCCCTGCCGAGCGCGCCAATTCGGCATCAAAACGGACCTGTCGCTTGAGCCGCTTCACATCGAGCAACAACTCTTTGACGACTTGATACCGCTCTTCCCGATCTTTCTCTAAAGCCTTGCTGATGATTCGATCTAGCTCGGCTGGCACTTCTGGTGTGAACAGCGAGGCTGGCGTCGGGTCCCTGGTCAGAATCGAAACGATAACGTCAGTAGGAGTTGCTCCTTCGAATGGTCGTTTGCCTGTAATCATCTCGTAGAGCACCAACCCCAAACTGAAGATGTCGGTGCGAGCATCCACCGTCTGCCCTCGCGCCTGCTCTGGCGACATGTACTGCGCCGTCCCCATCACGGTGCCGGGATCGGTCTCGGTCCCGGCGATGGTTGTTGTTGCCTCAGCATCAGCCGTGGTTAATTGCTTCTCGGTGAGTTTGGCGAGTCCAAAATCGAGGACTTTGACCAGACCGTCAGGTCGCACCATCACGTTCTCTGGCTTGATGTCGCGATGAACGATTCCCGCCGCGTGAGCCGCCACCAAGGCACTCGCCACTTGGAGGGCCACATCGAACGCGCTACGGAGGCCCAACTTTTCCTGCACGAGTTTTTGGCGAAGCGTCTGACCCGCGATGAACTCGGTGGCAATAAAGCGGGAGCTGCCGGCCTGGCCGATCTCGTGGATGGTGATGATGTTCGGATGGTTCAGCGCGGATGCCGCTTGAGCCTCTTGTTCGAAACGACGCACTCGATCTTCATCGCGGGTGAACTGGACCGGGAGCAGCTTGAGCGCGACCTGTCGCTTCAGCCGGGTATCTTGCGCGAGGTAAACCTCCCCCATCCCACCACTGCCGAGCGACGAGATGATCTCGTAGCGGTCCAGGTGAGTGCCCGGCGAGAGGCTCATCGCTCGAGCTCCGCCGTCGAGTTCAGGACCAGCGTCAACTGCCTTGGATTCTCTTCCTGTTTGCCCGCGCCGCTCGAAGGCTTCAGGAACAGAGTAAAGCGTCCGTCGCCGGCTCGCGATCCGTACGCGATGGAGCTGCCGTCGGGCGACCAGACAGGACCGGCGTCATCGCTCTCGAATGTGAGGCGCCGCGGCGCCGAGGAGGCGCGAGAAAGATCGTGGCCCATGCGGCTCGCGCCGAGCAGATCGACGATTTCGTATGCTCCGAGGCAAACGCCAAGCGCGGGTCTCAAATTTATGCCGGTTGTGAGCCAGATCTTACCAACATCGGTCCGCTCGTTCAGCAAGAACAGGCCCGTACCAGAAACTATTCACGACGGACAGTCAGCCGCGTGCCTGGCGAGAGCGGGATTTCGTCGCAGCGCAACGCGTCGCCTGGGACAACTGGACGATTCTGGCCAACAGGCTTGCCGCGGCGAACGCACGCCTTCGTGCGCGCAGCGGAAGACGCCGCGCTGCGTCATGACCGCGGTAGTGTCCGAAAACTCGCCCAGCAGGTTGGCGTAGACTCGATGCGTGGTTCCGCTGCCCTGCTCATCACCTTCCTTGTCGGCTGGCTCCAGCACGAGCAGCAGCAGGTGATCCAGTACCTGCGCGCAGAGAACCGGATCCTGTAAGGCGCGACTGCGCACCAGACGAGTGCGGTTCACCGACGACGAACGGCGCCGTTTGGCTGCCTCACCATCGGACCCGAACGCACCTTGCGCTCCAGAAAGACGCGCCCGATCATCGTCCAACGCCCGCAATATCGGCCGGGCCAATCGTCGCGATCCCGGAAGTCGGTGGTCTCCATCACCGATATGAGCGGCGCGCGGCGTAATCTCGTCCCACCGCGGTGGCACGGCACGTCGTCTCTCGAGTTCCGCGTGACAGAGCCGCGCATCTGAGCGAGCGCTCAGTAAACTGGCGAGTGTAGTTGTGAGGGAGTGATCGACTCACCTGACCGCGAGCCATCACGGTGTGTAATGTGGCTCGTGCGGCCCCGGACCATTTCTGACGAATGACCCGACTTCTCAGCCTTGATCGCGTGCGCCGGCGGTGTGCACGGCCCGTAACGAGGGCGGCGCACCGGCCCGGATCCAATCGACGCCGCCGGGCCCGACCTCAGAAGTCCCAGACGCGCACATAGCCGCCCGGGTTCGGCGAGCGCGAGTCGCCTTGGTAGGCGCCCGCCGCGAAGCGGGGCGTGCCGTTCGCGCCGCCGTCCGTCGCCGCGACCGAGGCACCGAGCCACTCGAAGTCGACGTTCGCGTCCTGCCGGTGGATGACAGTGCCGGTGGGGCCGTCGATCACGAAGACGTGTCCGCCGGTCGCACCCCAGCGGGCCCCGCCGACGATGTCCGCTCGGCCGTCACCGGTGAGGTCTGCTGCGGCCACGGCCCGCCCGAACTGCTCGCCGTTGAAGTCGCTGTTCACCTGATAGAGTTGCGCCCCGGTCGCACCGTCGAAGACGCGGATGTAGCCAGTGGCTGGATCCGTTCGCAGCGGACCGCTCTGGCCGCGATAGGCACCCACGATCACGTCGGCACTTCCGTCGCCATTGACGTCGCCGGCCGCCACGGCGAAACCAAAATTCTGCTCGGGCTTCACGTGTGCCTTCCCGTCGGTGAAGCTGAAGAGGCGCTGCCCGAAGGAGAGTCCGTTCATGACCCAGACGTAGCCGCCATAGTCGGTGCGGTTCCCGCTGCCCGCGCCGAGGATGATGTCCGCCCGGCCGTCTCCGTTCACGTCACCGAAGGCGACGCTGCGCCCCATCTCGTCGTACGCCTCGGGCCCGTCCCAGCGATAGAGCAAACCGAGCGTCGCGCCGTCGAAGAGCTTGACGTAGCCGTTATTGTTGTTGGTGCCGCGCTTGTCGGCGAACGGCGCGCCGACGAGCAGCTCGCCCCACCCGTCACCGGTTAGGTCGCGAACCGCGAGCGACGCGCCGAAGGTGTCGGTGAGCTTCTCGCCCTCGAGCCGGAAGAGGCGCGCGCCAGACGCTCCGCTGTACGCCTCCACGTAGCCCTGGTCCGTACCGGCCGGGCCGTCCCAACCGTAAGCTCCAACCACCACGTCGTCGATGCCATCTGCGTCGAGGTCGCCGGTCGCGAGAGCGCTGCCGAATGCATCGCCCGGTCCGCCCGTGAAGTGGTAGATCCGGGAGGCCGGGTTCGCGCCGTCGTAGACATCGACGTAGTCGCCGCCGTCTGTGCCGACGACGATATCGGCAACGCCGTCCCCAGTGACGTCGCCGAACGCGCACGCCGCGCCGAGGTGGTCGGTGCCGGTGCCCGTGTACTGGATCAGGTGGAGATGCGTCGCGACTGCCAAGATGGCTGTCGAGAGCACGAAGCTCACGCCGACGAGAAAGGGCCGAGCACTTCGCGCCATGTCGTTTCCTCCGTGACCTCCAGATCTAATTCTCCCCGGGGCGCGGAGACAAGCATTCTTTGGGGGAAGGGGCCTTGGGGTCCCGGGGGCGCAAACCGCGTGCGTAGTACCGATAGTTTACTTGAGCAGGGCCACCGCGAGCGCGATGAGCGCCACGAGCAGCGCGGCGCCGGCGAGGGCGTTCAGCACGAGCGGCGACGCGTAGGACGGCGTCGCGCCGGCGAGAAGGTTCGGCTCCGGCGACACGAGTGGCGCGCCCGCAAACAGCGACTGCCGCATCACCCGCTTGCCGGCAATCACGTCCTCGATGCTCGCCTCGAAGTGGTGCTGGTGAATCCGTTTCGCCGAATCGGGACCGGGTTCAGCCGCGGCCGCAAGTGCGGC
>JBKPCD010000023.1:0-27283 GCA_046727175.1 Acidobacteriota bacterium
GGACCGCACCGGCGCGGTCTATGACATCCCAACCACGCCCGGGTGGATCATGCAGAACTTCACCGGCCGAAAGCGGCAAGCCAGGCTCAACGATTGGAATGACTATTCAATCGAAGTGGCGAAGACTGCCGCCGGCGACGTTTATACGGTTGCGCTCAACGGCGAGGTGACGACCACGTACACGAACAGCGATGCCGTTCGTGGGAGGCCGGTATCGGATGGTGCTGATTTCGGCTGGATCGGTTTGCAATCGCACACGGGGCGCGTTGGCTTCCGGAACATCCGAATCAAGGCGTAATTCACGGCTTGATCGGTTGTGCTCTCTAAGCGTTCATTGTATGGGGCGTGGCCCAAAGGCTAACTGCTGCGAGTGCCGCGGTCCAAGATTACGCCTGGCGGGACGCGTTTAATGACCTCGCTGCCGCAGGAATCGAACACATCTCTGATGAGCTGCCGCAGAACTACAAACGCCACGCGTACTGCAGCTTCACGAGCAGCTGATTCGAATCCAGCCGCCAGTGATCGAGCACCGACCGCACGTTATGGTTGTAGACAACAAAGAGATCCGCAACCGGACGGAAGGTCCAACGAAGTCGCGTGTTGACGCCGATGGAATCACTGTCAGTGTCGTACTGCACGTAGCTCGCGATCGAGAGATCCGGGGACACGTTGATACGCACCCGATTGCCAATCACCATCTGAACGAAACGACCGCTCGGCAGACGGCCGACGTCGCGCTCACCGGTGAACTCCACGGTGAAGAGCGGCATCGGATTCCACGCGCCTGTCCACTGAAACTGATCGAGATCGCCGTCGTAAAAGCCGCCGAACCACCACGTCACCTGAGAATACAAACGCCGCTTCTGTGCCGTGCCCGCCTCGAGTCGATACCGCCGCCAGTGATACGCGCCAGGAGCAATCGATACGCCGTCAGCGACTTCGAAGGGTTCGACGAGTCGTTCACCAGCCGGAACGATGTTGAACTCAGCGCGATCGCCACTTCGAAACCGCCAGTTGATGGGTGCTGAAAAGACGCGATAGCTCTCCCAACGACCAGCGAGGTTCGTCGCAAGCGACGGCTCGAATTCGAAGAACATCTGCTGAATTGGCCCGTGGGCCAGCCGCGGACTACTATTAATGCCCACGTTGTAGAGCTGCACCGCCGGCCGTGGTACGAATCCGAGCGATGGATCGAAGTTGCGGCCGATGCGCTTGTACGTGAGCGCGATGTCCCAGAGGTCATTGGGGTAGTCGACTTTGAACCCGTGCGCGGTCGCATCGCCCCCGAGATCGTCTCGGCCCGTGGCTAAGCCCCATATCCCCACAAGAAAGTTCTTGTCGCCACGGAACCGCGATGTCGCGTAGGTGAAGTCGCCACCGGTGAGCCAACTGCCAGACCGGCCGAGGGGATCTCCGACGGTCGCGATTCCTCCCACCCACGACTCGCGCCATACGTTGCGCTTCACGCGGGAGACCGCCATCGCCGCGTTTTTCTCGACGACGCCCGGTTTGTCATTCGTGCCGACGACCAATCCGCCAAAATTTGTCTCGCCGATGCGGCCGTTGATCTTGCCGCCCGCCAGGATCGGCACTTCCGTGTCGGCGACAAGACCGATGCGGCGGCTGAAGTAGGGCAGCACGTCCTGGTCCAGGCCAAGACCAAACGCGAAGATGTCGTCGCCTTCCAGGAAGAACGTGCGTTTCTCGGGAAAAAACAGCGGAAACCGGGTGAGATTCGTCCGCCGCGTGTCGACTTCTGTCTCAGCGAAGTCCGTGTTGATGGTCCCAGACCCGAGCACGTTTGCGCCAAGCCGCTGGCTGAAATCCAGGCTGGGCTGAAACTCACCGTCGACCGGCGCGGATGGCGCCGGCACTCCACCGCCGGTCGTCACCGCAGGACGCACCGTGAGCCCTAGACCGAGATTGAAGTCTGGCAGATCAGTCAGCAAGCCTGCCCGACTCGTTTGGGTGATGCGGTATTGTCGCGCCGGGAACGCCCACCGATCCGTCTCTAAACGGCGTTGAATCCGGCGCTGCACATTGAAGTGCCATTCGCGAAGGCCGCGCTGAAAACTGACGGTCTGCACCGGAATCCAGAGCTCGACGCTCCATCCGGACGACGTCCGTGCCGTTGCCGCCTCCCAAATGCCATCCCAATCCGGGTTATCACTCTCACCGCCGGGATTGATGAGGCCGTCGTAGCGGGCCCCGCTGGGATTCACGGCGAACAGATACCCTGACCGGCCATCACGGAACGGGCCGATGACGACCCGCACGTGATCCTCGGAGGTGAGAGGCGCATCGCGTCGCACGCTGAAGCTCACGATTCTGCTGGGATCCGGGTCTTCACACACAATTCCGACGACGATGGCTTTGACGCTTGCGAGCACCCGAACGACCGTACGGGCGGTAGGAGCTGCACCTTCGACCGGGTCGGCTTGAAGAAAGGTGTCCGACGCTTGCGCGGAAGCCCACGCGGGCTCGTTGAGCAGTCCATCAATCGTCATGTGATCGGTGAGCGTCCCCGCCCGGATATGCGGTGGCTGGCCCGTTTGGGCGAGCGCGCTCGTCGACGCGTCGGCTGCGCACGCCGCAACCATAGCAGCGACGACGATGCGGAGCCTCGTCGAGAATCGCGTGCCCCTCGATTGGCCAGAGGTCGAGAGCGCGATCGCGAGCTCCTGTCGCTTCCGGCGTAAGCAACAGCAATCGACGCTCACTTGCGTTGACGAGCCAGCAGTTCTTCCACGAGGGCGATGACGCGCCGGCGGATTGCTTCGTCTGCAGCCTTGAAATCTTCGCTGGGACCGGGAACGTCATCCCATTTCTGAAGTTTCTCAGCTGGAACTGGGAGGCCGGCGAGATCGCATCCCATCGAGATCACAACGTCAGCGGCTTCGACGTCGTCACGCGTCGCCGCGCGTGGTTTCGTGACGGGCATCGTGTAGCCGTTCTGACGTAGATGGTTCGCGACAACTGGTGAGACAGCCTCCTGCGGCTCGATGCCAGCAGCTTCCACGCGAACATTCAATCCGCGCTCTTTGGCGAGCCGCTGAAAGTACGCGGACGCGAGGACGCTCTTCGCTGCGCCGTGCGGACACATGAAGAGGACGGTCGTTCTCTTCTCGGAGCGTCGAGTCGCGTTTTGAGATCCCTCGCCAGCCGCAGAGAGCGTGCCCCCGCAGCTCAAGACGACCGCCATCGCTAACGCGCCAACGCCCGCTGTTATCCTGTGCGATCGCGTCCCGCTCATTTCAATCTCCTTGGCAGCGACCTCGACGCCGCCGTTTGTGCGATCACGCATGCGGAGAGTCAGCTCGACTTCGCCGGTGCGACCTCCACCTTGGTGCCTTCTCGGATCTCGTCGGTGCCGCGCCGCACGATGGGATCGCCTTCCTTCAGCGGACCAAAAACCTCGATCAATTCGCCAATGCGGGCACCGCGGCCGACGTTCACCCATTCCGCCGTGCCGTCTTTGACGCGAATGACGAACGTCCGTTCGGTCGTGGTCACCACGCTGGTGGGAGGCACGAGCAACGAGGCCTGGGGTCGCCTCACCGGCCAGGCGACCTCTGGGTACATCCCGGCGGCCAGCCGCAGATCCGCATTCTTGACCTCGAGTTCGACGGCCATCGTTCGCGTCTTGGGATCGAGATCGTGTGCCGCGAGGCTGACGCTCCCGTAAAACGTTTCTCCTGGATATGCCGGGACCGTGAAGGCGACTCGGGCACCATTCACGATGGCGCCTACGAGAGCTTCAGGCACAGCGACGACGAGGCGCAGCCGCGAAATCTGGTGGAGCCGAAAGAGCGGTGGCGCACCGGTACCTGGACCGACGAGCGAACCAGGATGGACGTTCCGCTCAGTGATGATCCCGTCGAACGGCGCTTTGACTTGGAGGTACTGCCCCAGGTCTCTGACGGCGCGCACCTGCGCCTGCGCCGCTTTGATCGAGCTTTCGTACGATCGGACGAGGGCCTGCGCGGCCTCCGCGGTTTTCTGTGCGACGACGACGTCGTTTTCCGCGACCACACCTGGTGTGGCCGACGCGGCCTTGAGACGCTCGAACGTGCTCTGCGCCGCCGCCAGTTTGGCCTCTGCCTCGGCACGCTGGAGGTCCACTGCCTGAGCCTTCGATTCGGCCTCCACAATCTGCGCCTGCATTTCGGGCGCTTCGAGCGTGGCCAACACCTGGCCGTGCTTCACGACACTTCCGCGGTCGACATTCGCTCGCTGCACAAACCCTGAGACTTTCGCGTAGATCGGGACCGCGAGGTACGGTTGGAATTCACCCGGCAGTTTCACTTGCCGGTCGACCGGCTTCGAGATGACGCGCACAACTTCGACCCGAGTCTGGGCGAGTACAGTCGCGGCGATCACCAAGCCGACTGTGGTAAAGCAAACCCTAGCTGCGTGGTTCATAGTGCGCGCTCAGCGGATCATCGGGATCCAACGTCGGTGACAGCGAGTGAACACGACCCTGCACGATTGTGTACACCGCGGGTAGCACGACTAGCGTCGCGATCGTCGCGAAAAGGAGGCCGCCGATGACTGCGCGGCCAAGCGGAGCGGCTTGCGCCCGCTCGCCCATGCCGAGCGCCATCGGAATCATGCCGGCAATCATGGCTGACGCCGTCATCAGAATCGCGCGAAGCCGGCTGCGCGCACCCTCGGCCGCCGCATCGTGCACCGAGGCGCCATGCCTCCGTGCCTCCTCGGCAAACGTCAGCAATAGGATCGCGTTTGCGACCGAAATACCGATCGCCATGATCGCGCCCATGAATGACTGCACGTTCAACGTGGTGCCGGTCAGGAGAAGCATTACCAGCACCCCGCAGATCACCGCCGGGACCGCCACGATTACGGCAACGGCCAGCCGGAACGACTGAAAGTTCGCGGCCAGCAGGAGGAAGATTACGACGATCGACAACATCAACCCGGTGCGCAAGCCGGAGACTGTCTCCTCGAATGCGGGCACCTGGCCTCGCGTGAAGACGTTGACCCCGCGCGGCGCTGACCCCGCGCGACTGATCGCGTCTCGGATCTCGCGTACGACGGTGCCGAGCGGCTTGCGGTGAATGTTCGCGGTAAAGCTGATCACCCGTTGCATGTTGTACCGGTCCACCTCACCGAAGGTCGTCCCGTAATCCACTCGTGCGAGGTCGGCGACGAGTGGTCGCCCGATGCCGTTCGCACTTCCGCGTGGCATGACCGGCAGGTCTGCCACATCGTCCATGGATGCGATCTTGGATTGCGGAATCTCGACCTGAATTTGAAAGCCATTGCCGCTATTCGGGTCCCGCCAGAAATTCAGATCCGTGTACCGGCTGGACGATGTGGCGGCCACCAGCGACCTGGCCACGTCGGCCGTCGTCACGCCATACTGGCCCGCGCGATTCCGATCGATTTGGATTTGGAGCGACGGATAGTCCAGTGGCTGCGCGTACTGCAGGTCCCGTAGCGAACCCACTTTGCCCAGCTCCGCGAACAGCCTTTCCGCGAACGGACGACTGACAGCGAGCGAGGGCCCCTGGACCGCCACCTCGATCGGCGTGGGCGACCCGAAACTCATCACCTGGCTGATGATGTCGCCGGCCTCGAACGAGACCGTGACGTTCGGCAGCGCCTCCTTCAGGCGGTGGCGCAACGATTCCCTCAGCGCGTCCGTGATCACAGGTCCCGACGGCTTCACCGCAACGCCGAGCACGGCCTCGTGCTGCCCGCTCGTGAACAGGTAAATCGTATTGATCGGATAGTTCGGCGTCGGCACGCCCACGAATCCCGTGGTGATCTCGACGTTGTTCTGCCCCACGAGATCCTTGATGACGTCCATGGCCTTGAGCGCGATCAACTCCGTGCGCTCCAAACGCGTCCCTGTCGGGGCGCGCAGGCGCAGTTGAAGTTGGCGGGTCTCGGCGCGCGGAAAGATCTCGGTTCCAACGAACGGCAGGAGAAGGACTATGAGGAGGACCGCTGCGCCGAGATATCCGCCGACGACTATCCAGCGGAAGCGCAGCGCCGACCGCAGTCCGGCGCCGTACGATGTCCGAAGCCTTTCGAAGAACGGTGGCTCCTGATGGCCAGTGCGCAACATCCAGGTCGATATCACCGGCACGAGCGTACTCGAGAGGAAATACGAGGCGAGCATCGCAAACCCAACCGCGAGCGACAGAGGGATGAAGAGCTGTCGTCCGACTCCGGTCATGAACAACGCCGGCAGGAACACCGCCAACACACACAACATCGACAGCAGTCGAGCGGTGGTCGTCTGACGCGAGGCCTCAATGACCGCTCGAGCCCGTGACATGCCGGCGGCAAATCGCGTATGGATGTTTTCGATCATCACCGTCGCTTCGTCAACGAGGACGCCGACCGCGAGCGCCAAGCCGCCGAGGGTCATAATGTTGATGGTCTGTCCGGTCACCCACAGCGCCACGACCGCCGACAGGAGCGCCACGGGAATCGTGATCACGACAATGAGTGAGCTGCGCCAGTCGCGGAGGAAGATCAAGACCATCAACCCGGTGAGCAACGCGCCGAGCACGGCCTCACCCAGCAGGCCGGTGAGGGCGCTTACGACGTAGCGGGACTGATCGAAGACCAAATCGATTTTGACATCTTCCGGTGCGACATTCCGCATGCTCGGCAAAGCCGCCCGGACACTTCGGATAACGTCGAGCGTCGACGCATCGGCGCGCTTGGTAACCGGGATGTACACCGTCCGTTTCCCATTCACCTGGGCATAGCCGACGATGATGTCGGTCGTGTCCGTGATCATGCCGACGTCGCGCAGATAGACAGTCGGGCCGCTGCCAACGCGAATCGGCGCATCGAGCAGTTCCTGAATGTTCCCGCCCAGGGTCGCGTTGGTCGATGCAATGCGAATCACATCGCCAGTGCGCACGTTTCCCGAGGGGACCACCGTGCTCGATCGATTCACCGCGGCGACGACCTCTTCGGGCGAGAGCGCGTACTGCCGCAGCCGTTCGGGATCGACGCGCACGACGATCGTCCGTTGACTGCCGCCGAACGGCGGTGGCGCCGAAACACCGGGGAGCGTGGCAAAAACCGGCCGCACACGATTGAGGGCGATATCCTGCATTTCGCCCGGCGTTCGCGTGTCGCTCGAGAACACCAACTGGGCCACTGGCACACTGCCGGCGTCGTACCGCATGATGAACGGCGGCACCGCGCCAGGCGGCATGAAGGCGCGAGACCGATTCACGTAGCCCACGACTTCGGCCATCGCCTGGCTCATGTCGGTCCCCGGGTGGAACACCAGTTTCATGAGCGCGATGCCTTGAATGTTCTTGGACTCGACGTGCTCGATGCCGGTGATGTAAAGGAAGTGGTACTCGTAGTAGTAGGTGAGATAGCCTTCCATCTGCGCGGGATCCATGCCGCCATATGGCTGCGCGACGTAAACTGCGGGCGCACCGAGCTGCGGAAAGATATCGATCTTCATCCGCTGAATGGCGATCACCGACATCAGTCCGATTGCCAGAACGGCGACCACGATCGTGATCGGCCGTCGCATGGCCATGAGCACTAACCACATGTCAGATCTCCTGCAGATGTACGGTCGTTCACGTCTTCATTCATCGCTCACGGTCGGCGAAGTTCCTCGACAAACGGTGTGAGATCTCCCGCCGCCTGCGTCATCGCCAGAAATGCGCGCCACACGGCAAGCCGAGCGATCGCAGCGTCCGCCTCGGCTTGAGCCAGGAGCCGCTGCGCGTCGGCGACTTCCGTGATGGTCGTGAGGCCACTCGAATAGCGCACGCGCGCACGGCTCTCGGCATCGGTTGCGGCCTTGAGCTCGATCGGCGTGTTCTGAGCAATCTCCGTCGCAGCAGTCATCAGCGCTTGGGCACGTGCTCGCTGCGTCGTCACGGTCTGCACGATTTGCTCATGATGCGCACGTTCGGCGAGCTCGTTCTGCGCCTCCACACGCTTTCTCGCCTCGACGGCAAACACCTCGAATACGGGGAACGACACCGTCACACCGATGGCCCAATTCGGCACGCGCAGTGACAAGCCGTCACCGCGAAGCGGTTGGCCGGCCACTTCAGCTCCGCTGCCGCGGCCGCTGAATGCGGTCTGCACATCCGCACGCGGCGCATACGCGCGCGCGGCGGCACGCTGCCTGGCCTCGACTGTTTCAATGGCAGCTGATGCCGCGCGAACGGCGGGATGCGAGGCAACGTCCGATGCCGGATCGAGCGGTGTCGATGGCAAGCGCGCAAGCCGTCCAGGGTCGAGCGTCACCGTTGTTCCGGCCATGCCGATCGCGTCCGCCAATGCCGCTCGGGCGATCGTGGATGTCTGGACCGCCTGACTCAGTTGGTTCTTTGCAATCGCCAATTCGGCGTCAGCTCGCGATTCGTCGGCACCCGGCCGAAGCTGATTCCGAACCAGTGTTCGGACGGATTCGGCGAACGTTCCAAGACGGTCGACGTTTGCACGGGCTGCGCGGACGGATTCGTCCGATGCGAGCACGCTGAGGAACGCGTCCGCCGCGGCGGACGTAACATCGAGCTCGGTGAGCGCCGTCTGCGCCGCTGCTTGGGACGACTGAGCACGTGCGACCTCGACGTTCGCCTTGCGTAATCCAAAATCCACGGCCTGCCACGACAGCAACACACCAGCCGCGCTGCCCCACACACTGTCGTAAGACGTTGTGCCAAGCACGGGACCTGAAATCGGTGGAACGATAGTTTGGGGCAACAACAGCCCGAACACGTTGTTTCGTGTCGCACGGTTTCCTTGCCACAACACATCCAGCCGCGGGAGGTACGACGTCCGTGCGACACCAACGTTCTCCTTGGCGGCGTCTGCTCTCGCCCGGACCTCTTTCACGGACGGGTAGTTCCGGCGCGTCAGATCAAGCGCGTCAAGCAACGTGAGCGGTTGTGGTGTTTGAGTCTGTGCGGACGCGATTCCGCTATTGACTATGCATCCGAGCACGCATAACGCCGTGCGTAGGCACGTCGCGAATCGATTCCTTCTCCGGTCATCGAGCACGCCGTCTCCATCCAGCTGTGCCATGCACAGGGGCGCCTCCCGTTCGCCCGTCGTCGCATCGTACCGAGCGGTCTCGAAGGTCAACCTGACAACTTTCTGACATTTGCGTCAGGAACCGCGATCGGTGCTATCGACGTCGCTAACATAGATCGTGTGCGCATCCTGGTCGTCGAAGACGAGCGGAAGCTGGCACAGGTACTTCAGTCGGCCTTGCACAGCGAGCACTACGACGTGGTGGTTGCGCCGACCGGTGAAGATGGGTTCTTTCGGGCCAACGACGAAGCATTCGACCTCGTCGTGCTGGATCTGATGCTGCCCGGTCGGAGCGGGCTCGAGATCCTGCAGGCATTGAGGAAACGGCAGATCCACACACCGGTTCTAATCCTGACTGCACGCGACGGTATCGAGGATCGCGTGTTAGGGCTCGATCTCGGCGCAGACGACTATCTCGTCAAGCCATTCGCCCTTCCGGAGCTGCTGGCTCGGATTCGGGCCTTGCTCCGGCGTGGCCGTCCAGCAGATGCCCTTCGGTTGAAAGCGAGCGATCTGGAACTGGACGTCGTGACACGTCGCGCGACGCGTGCCAATCGGCAGCTGGACTTGACCCCCCGGGAGTTCGATCTCCTCGAGTATTTGCTGCGGCATCAGGGCCATCTGGTGTCGCGCGAGATGTTGGCTCGGGAGGTCTGGAAAGAGCCACGTCGTGCGACACCGCTCGATAACGTCATCGACGTGCAAATCGCGCGGCTCCGCAAGAAGGTCGATTCCGAGGGGATGCCGCGCCTCATTCACACGCTTCGCGGCGTGGGGTTCGTATTGAAAGAGGGCGAGCCATGAGGCCGCGCTGGGCCGCGCCATCGATTCGCGTCCGCCTTACCGTCTGGTACGCCGTGGTCCTCGGTCTCATGCTGATCGTGTACGCCGGGGCCACGTACGTCGCGGTTCGACATGAGTTTCTGGAGCAACTCGACGATCAATTGCACGAGGACTTTGAAACAGCGGAAGGCTCGCTCTCGCGCAGTTCTGATGGCGGTCTGACGTCGACTGCTGAGCGACATCACGACCCGGACGACGAAGGTCGGGCCATCGACGTGTGGTCGCTCACCGGGGAGCGAGTGCATCGCTCAGGCGCATCCGTCGATCTTCCACTCGTGACGCTGACGACAGGAACGCCGCACGCTCGATACGAGTCAATCGTAGCGAATGGAGAGCGTTGGCGACTGTTGACCGGCACGACCATGGTCGACAGCCGCGCCGTCGTCCTGCGAGTCTCTCGAGCCGAAGAACGGTTGCGGAATCAGCTGTGGGAAATCCTCGTCGTGCTGGTGCTCGGGCTGCCACTCGTCGTCGTCCTCGCGGCGATGGGCGGCTACGTGCTCGCGAGGCGAGCGCTCGCGCCCATCGATCATTTGGCTTCAGACGCGCGACGGATCACCGCCGATCGGCTACACGAGCGCCTCTCCGTCCCAAATCCGAATGATGAAGTCGGGCGGTTGACGGCCGTCATCAATGACACCTTTGCGCGCCTGGAATCGTCGTTCGACCGGCTACGCCGCTTCACGGCCGATGCCTCCCACGAGCTCCGCTCGCCACTCGCCGTGATTCGCGGCATCGGCGAAGCCGGGTTGGGCGAACGGCGATCTCCCGAGGAATATCGTGAAGCGATGGGTAGCATGCTCGAGGAAGTCGATCGACTGACGAATCTCGTCGACACTCTGTTGCGGCTCTCTCACGCAGATGCGGGCATGGTTCGCCTGGCACGCGAATCGATCGATGTGGGCCAACTGACAAACGAGGTCGTCTCGTCGCTTGCGGTTCTCGCGGAAGAGCGCAATCAATGCCTTGCCGTCAATGTCGCCGATCACGTCACCATCTTGGCCGATCGCCCGGTGCTCCGCGAAGCCGTGACCAACATCGTCGACAACGCGATCAAATACAGCCCGCCCGGTTCGACGATCGACGTGTCGGCCCGCGCGGCGGACGGGCGCGCGATAGTGACCGTGGCCGACGAAGGACCGGGGATCGCATCCGAATACCGGGACCGTATCTTCGATCGTTTCTTTCGTGTCGACGAGGCACGCTCGCGCGATCGCGGCGGAACGGGCTTGGGACTTGCAATCGCCAAATGGGCCGTCGAAATCAATGGTGGTCAGATCGCCGTGGATCAACGGCCGAACGGTGGTTCGGTCTTCCGCATCGTTCTGCCGCTCGCCGGCGCCGCTATCAACGGGCAACATCCGGCAGTTCATTCCGTTGGAGGTCAATCATGAAAGGGTTGGTCATCGGATCGGCGATGCTCGTAATCGCCAACGCGTCCGTCGCGAAGGCGCAGGACATGCCCGCCGAGTACAGACAGGTGCTCACAACGCTCGGCAAGCAAGGAGACTACAAGGCGAACGTGCTGAAGGTGAACATCCCTCGGAACGACGTCACCGTGACTGTGGCGAACGTCAAGACCCCTACGCCGTTCGGTTTTGGCGGGTGGATCGCCATGACGAAAGGTACGGGCGACATGAACGTCATGATGGGCGATCTCGTCCTCACGCAGGACGAAGTGAATCCGGTGATGTCGGCGCTCCTCGACAACGGTCTCGACGTCACCGCGCTGCACAATCACTTCTTCTACGATGAACCGCGGATGTACTTCATGCACGTGCACGGTCATGGGACGCCTGCGGAGCTTGCACAGAAGGTCAAGCCGGCGCTCGATTTGATCGGCAAAGGCGCCGCTCGCGCAACCACGACGCCAGCCCCCGCGCCGACAACGGGCTCCTCTGCCGGCACGATCGATACGGAGAAGATCACCCAGATCGTCGGCACGCAGGGTGAGCAGACCGGTGACGTGTACAAGATCACCATCGGACGTGACGATCTGAAATTGGCCGAGATGGGTGCGCCGATCAATGCGCGCATGGGTCTAAATACCTGGGCGGCGTTTGTCGGCACCAACGACAAGGCCGCCATTGCAGGCGATGTGGCGATGCTCGCCAACGAGGTGACGCCCGTGCTGAAAGCACTCCGTAAGAACGGGCTCGAGGTCGTCGCCATTCACCATCACATGACGCAGACGGAGCCGACGATCTTCTTCTTGCACTACTGGGGGACCGGGCCCGCTGAGCAGCTCGCCACCGGGTTCAAGGCTGCGCTCGCCGAACTCGGCAAACAGTCTGCCACACCGAAGGAATAACCGGCGTTCGCATCCACGGCGGCGATCACCACGTGACCACGGGAGTTGACAAACAAGGCGGTGATCTCATGACTGGCGTCAGTTTGAAAAAGCTGCGGTCCGATCGTCGCGGGTGTTCGGCATTCGCCTCCCTGGTGTTTGTGTTCACCGTTGGAAGCCTGTCGTGCGGTCCGGCATGGGCGCAAGTACCGCTTCATGGCGTCCGCGAGTTCACCGAGTCCGGCACGTTTGAAGTGCCGGCCGGTGTCTCCCAGATCATCGTGGAGCTCTGGGGCGCCGGTGGCGGTGGTGGCGGCGGCGCGTTGGCGGGAGTCGGCATGGCTCCGGGCGGCGGTGGTGGCGGCGGCGGAAGCGGCGCGTACCTTCGCGCCAGCGTCGCCGTGACACCTGGCGAGAGTTACCTCGTGACAGTGGGAACCGGTGGTCAGGGTGGAGCAGGTCCATCGGGCAACGCCCCGGCATCTGGATTGGACGGGGGAGACTCCACGATTCGGCGTGGAGGTACGGCCGTGTTGATGGCCAGAGGCGGTCGCGGAGGACGATCCGCTACAACGTTCAGCGGTGGCATGCCAGGCGCTGGAGGCGAAGGTACACCGGCCCAGTGGATGCTCGTCCGATCGGGATTGACTGGCTATCGCGGCGAAGGCGGCACCAACGACGAGTCTGATTCCACGTTCGGAGGACGTGGTGCGGCATTTGTCGCCGGTACGGTCGCGGTCCGTGGTTCAGCCGGTGGTGCCGGCGGCGCTGGCGGACTTCTGGGCAATCCGGGAAAGAAGGGTGCGGATGGGGAACCGGGCTACGTCGTGATCAGTTGGTGAGCGCACGCGAGGTCGGACGGCTCCGCGCGTTCAGCTCACATCAAAGAAAAGATTCTGCAGAACAAAGGAGTTCGGAATGGGAATCTCAGCGATTGTCGCGACCACGGTGATCCTCGCCGCGCCCGCCGCAGAGACTATCGACTTCGACAAGGAGGAAGTCGGCAAGCCGCCCACGGGCTGGACGGCTACCCAGACCGGGTCGGGACAAGCGAAGTGGGCCGTCGTGCAAGACGACAGCGCGCCAAGCAAGCCCAATGTGCTGAAGCAGTCCGGTCAGGCGACGTATCCGGTATGTCTCAAGGACGACACAAATCTTACAGACGGATTCGTCGAGGTGAAGTTCAAGCCAGTCTCTGGCAAGGAAGATCAAGCGGGTGGAGTCGTCTGGCGCGCGAAGGACGCGAACAATTACTACATCGCCCGCGCGAACGCGCTCGAGGACAATGTGACGATTTACCACACGATCAACGGCCGTCGTACAGAGAAAAAGCGGACGCCCATGAAGGTCGCCACGAATCACTGGCACACACTGCACGTCGACTTTCAGGGGCATCACTTCGTCGTCACCTTCAACGGCCAGAAGGCGCTCGAATGGGACGATGAGACGTTCAAGGATGCGGGGAAGGTCGGCGTCTGGACGAAGGCGGACAGCGTGACGCTGTTCGACGATTTCTCGTACGGGTCGAAGTAGAGGACAGTCCAGTGCGTGTCTTCATCGCTGCCGCGGTCTATCTGTTGATGGCCATCGAACCCCGCTTTTTACAAGAGCCGCTCGCGTTCGTCCGCGCGATCGAGCTGCCGCGTGTCGAAGGACGAATCGATCATCTCGCCCTCGATCCCGCGGGCGAGAAGCTCTTCGTCGCAGCGCTCGGAAACAACACGGTCGAAGTGGTGGACGTGAAGAACGGCGTTCATCTCAAGAGTCTGCCCGGTTTTCGCGAACCGCAGGGGATCGCCGCTGCGACGGACGCGAAGATGATCGCAGTCGCGAATGGTCAGGGTGAGGGCGTGCAGTTGGTCGGCGCTGATGACTACCGGCTCGGGAAAGCCATCCCGCTTGGTGAGGATTCGGACAACGTCCGGTACGATGCCACCGCGAAACGGCTGTACGTCGGATACGCCAGCGGCGCGCTTGCGGCGATCAGTCCCGAGGACGGCAAAGTGCTTGGAAGTGTCAAGCTGGCCGGACATCCTGAGTCGTTCCAGCTCGAACGCACGGGTTCGCGTATTTTTGTCAACGTACCCACCGCGGAGCATATTGCGGTCATCGATCGAACCGCGATGAAGGTCATCGCGACCTGGCCTGTCTCGGGGGCCAAGGCCAATTACCCCATGGCGCTCGACGAAGCCAATCACCGGATGTTTGTCGGATGTCGTAAGCCTGCCAAGGTGCTCGTGTACAACACGACCACCGGGAAGCAGAGTGGCGCGCTCGACATCGCCGGCGATACCGACGACATGTTCTTCGATATGAAACGCCAACGGCTCTACGTCGCGGGAGGCGAAGGCTTCATCGACGTGCTCGACGCGCGCGCCTTGGCAACACTCACGCGAGTGGCGCGCATCAACACAGCAGCCGGCGCACGCACGGCGTTGTTCGCATCCGATCAGGGACGGTTCTATCTCGCGGTGCCGCATCGAGGCGCGCAGCGAGCAGAGATCAGAGTCTTCGAGGTCCGCGACTAGAGCTGGTCCAGAGCTCGAGACCGGACCTCGGAGGGTTCTCGGTCTCCACTGAGGACATTCATGACGATCGCGACGGCGATGGTTCTCGCGCTCAGGGCGCTGCGCCGCAACATCATGCGGAGCGCTCTGACGACCCTCGGGATCGCCGTAGGGATTGCCGCGGTGATGTGCACCGTGGCGCTCGGCGAGGGCAGTTCAGAGCAAGTGCAGCGACAGCTTCTCGAGATGGGCGACAACTTCGTCTGGATCGAGGCCGGAGGCCGGAACGTCGGCGGTGTCCGAACCGGAACCGGCGCATCGCCGACCCTCGTCATCGAAGACATGCAGGCGATCCAGGAGTCGGCGCACGACGTGACGGCATGCACCGCACAGGTCGACAGCCGCGTCCAACTCGTGTCTCGAAATCAAAACTGGAACACGACGTATCGCGGTGTTTCCCCTGAATATCTTGAGATCAGAAGGTGGGTGATCGAAGCCGGTGACATGTTTTCGAAGCAGGATGTCGATAGCCGGGCGAACGTCTGCGTGATCGGAAAAACTGTCGTCGACCAATTGTTCGGCGATGACAATCCCGTAGGGCAAAGCATCCGTGTCAACAACTTGCCGTTCAAAGTCATCGGGGTGCTGCGCGCGAAGGGGACGTCGTCGACAGGCCAGGATCAGGACGATACCCTCTTGCTGCCCTATACAACGGCTCAGCGCAAGATCAAGGGGATTCATTGGCTCGACGACATCATGTGTTCGATCAGCTCGCGCGAGCTGGTGCCGAAAGCTCAGGACGAGATTGTTGCCTTGCTCAGGCTTCGACATCGTCTCACACCGGCCGCCGACAACGACTTCACCATCCGCACGCCGCAGGAGACGATGCGGCTGCGTGAAGAGACGACGAAGACACTTGCGTTGATGATTTCGTCAGTGGCGTCGGTCTCGCTCGTCGTTGGTGGGATTGGCGTGATGAACATCATGCTCGTCTCGGTGGTCGAGCGGACGCGAGAGATCGGCGTACGCCTCGCGACCGGCGCTCGCGAGCGCGACGTGCGTCGTCAATTCCTCGCGGAGGCGGTCGCCCTCAGTCTGGTTGGAGGCGTTGCCGGAATTACATTGGGCTTTGCGGCGTCCCGCGTCCTGGGTTCGACACTGGGATGGCCGATGCGCGTCTCGCCGCAGACCATCGCGATCGCGACAGCGTGCGCAACTGGCGCCGGAGTGATCTTCGGCTACTATCCCGCCCGGCGCGCCTCCGCCCTCGACCCGATCGATGCGCTGCGTTCAGAGTGAGGCTCGAGAGACCCTATCAGCACGCGGATTGCGCCGGGACCAACGCTCGGCCGTATCGCAAATACAACGTCGGCACAACGACCATGTTCAGCAAGGTCGACGACATGAGGCCGCACAGAATGACAATGGCCATTGGTGTCTGAATCTCGCTGCCGGACTTACCGCCGCCGAGCGCAAGCGGAATCAAGGCCAGGCCCGCAGCCATCGCCGTCATGAGGATCGGTACGAGGCGTTCACGAGCGCCTCGCTCGACGGCTTCACGGAAATCGGTTACCCCTTCCTGTTGCATCAAATGGTGAATGTGCGAGACCAGCATGATGCCGTTCCGCGTCGCGATGCCAAAGAGTGTGATGAAGCCGATGACAGAAGCCACGCTCAAAACCCCACCCGCGAGGAACACCCCGGTGACCCCGCCGATAAGCGCCAGCGGCAGATTGAGCATGATGAGTAGGGCGTCACGCGCGCGGCCGAACGCAAGAACGAGCAGCATGAACAGGCCGGCAACGACACCAATACCAAGGATCAGCAGCCGTCGGGATGCGGTCTGCTGGCTCTCGAACTGGCCACCGTACTCGACACGGTAGCCTGAGGGCATCGGGACCGCCGCACCTACTGCGGTTTGAATCTCCTGCACGACGCTCCCCAAATCGCGACCGGCGACGTTGCAGGAAATCACGATGCGGCGCTGGATGTTCTCGCGGAGCACCATGTTCGGTCCCTCCTCACGGCGCACGTCCGCGAGCACCCGCACAGGAACGAGACCGCCATTGGGCGTGTCGATCGGCAGATCACCCAGTCGTTCGAAGTCCTCCTGAGACCGCGGATCCAGTTTCACGACGAGATCGAACGCCGTGCCTCGATCGAAAATGCGTCCGACCGTTGCCCCAGCAAAGCTGGTCTCTACTGCGTCCGCGACGTCCCCTGCTCGCAGTCCATATCGACTGATCGCCGGCCGGTTCAGGATGAAGCGGACGAATGGAACGTCCATCTGCTGCTCGAGTGACAGGTCGGCCACACCCGGCACCTGGCTCATCACCTCGCGAACACGCTCGCCCAGACGTCGAAGTGTGGCGAGGTCATCGCCAAATACCTTCACGGCAATATTGGCGCGTGTTCCCGAGAGCATGTGATCGATCCGGTGCGAGATCGGCTGACCGATCGTCACGTTTGTGCCAGGAAGCGTCGAGAAGTCGCGTCGGAGATCCGCGAGCAACGCCGCTCGCGGCCGGCCCGTTTCGCGCAGGCCGACATCGATTTCAGCCGCCTCGACACCCTGGACGTGCTCGTCATACTCGGCGCGGCCTGTCCGACGGGCCGTCGCGACGACCTCCGGTTGGCTCAAGAGGATTTGCTCGACCCTTCGGCCGATTTCATCGGACTTCGGGAGCGACGTTCCCGGCAGCGTGTTCGCCTGAACGGTCAGGCTGCCTTCGTGGAATTCTGGCAAGAACGCCGTTCCCATCCGCGTCATCGCCGCAAGGGCGATGATTAGGAGCACGGCCGCTGTTACCGTGACGACGCGCGGATGGTCGAGCGCGTGTGGCAGGTCCTTGGCAAAGCGCTCCTTCAGCACGCGCGCCAGCCAGCCGTCGTGACCTCGCAGAATCGATTTTGCACGCGGCAGGAACGCGAAGCAGAGAGCTGGCGTGACGACCACCGCGACCGCGAGCGACGCCATCAGCGACACGATGTAGGCAAAGGCAAGTGGCGTCAGCAGGCGCCCCTCGACACCGGCGAGGCCGAAGATCGGCAGGAAGACCAATACGATGATGATCGTGGCAAAGACGATCGACGTGCGGATCTCGAGCGTCGCTTCCCGCACGACATCGGCGACCGGCCGTTGCTCCTCGTCCGGCTTCGCCGCATTCTCACGCAGGCGTCGCACGACGTTTTCCACGTCGATAATCGCGTCGTCGACGAGCGCGCCGATCGCGATCGCCATGCCGCCGAGCGTCATCGTGTTGATCGTCGCGCCAAAGGCGCGCAGCGCCAGCACCGCCGCGGCGAGCGACAAGGGCATGGCGGTCAGCGTAATCGCTGCGGCACGGAGATTCGCGAGAAAGAAGATGACGATGACGACGACGAGCAGGCCGCCGTCGCGGAGGGCTTTGACGACGTTGTCGACTGCGACGTCGATGAAGTCGGCTTGCCGAAAGATCTTCCGATCGATCGTCATCCCCTGCGGCAGCTCGCGCTGAAGCCTGTCGAGTTCGCGATCGAGTCGCGCCGTCAGCTCGATCGTGTTCGCGCTCGGTTGTTTCTGTACCCCGACAATCACGGCCGGCTTGCCGCTGCGCGAGCCCTCACCACGTTTGAGCGCCGGACCTTCGCGCACGTCGGCGAGATCTCGGACCAGCACCGAGCGCGGCCCGCGCAGCGCCACCACGCTGTCGCCGATCTCCTGTGGCGTCCGCACGCGGCCAATCGTCTGAAGCACGTACTCCTGCGGTCCGTCCACGTAAATGCCGGCCGACGTGTTCTGGCTTGCGCCCCGCACGGCGTCCAGCAGTTCGTTCAAGGCGACGATGTTGGCGCGCAGCTGATCCGGGTGCGCGACGACCTGGAACTGGCGCTCGGCGCCGCCAATCGGCGTGACCTGTGACACGCCCGCGATTGCGAGCAGTCGCCGGCGCACGACGGTGTCGGCGATCGTCCGCAGCGTCAGCGGGTCATCCGTCTCGGAAGAAATCGCAAAGAAGAGAATCTCTCCCATGATCGAAGAAATGGGCGCGAGAATCGGTCGTTCCACCTGTGGTGGGAGAGTGCCGCTCACGAGCGTCATCTTCTCGGCCACGATCTGACGTGCCCTGAAGATGTCTGTTCCCCAGTCGAATTCGATCCAGACGACGGCGATCCCGACCGCGGTCGCCGATCGCACACGCCGGACGCCAGACGCGCCGTTGATGGCCGCTTCAATCGGGAAGGTCACCAGCGCTTCCATCTCCTCCGGCGCCATGCCGTGGCCCTCGGTGAGAATCGTGACCGTCGGGGCCGTCAGATCCGGAAAGACGTCGACCGGCATGTCTCGTGCGATCCACGCGCCTGCGCCGAGCAGAAGGAGCGACATTGCGATGACCATCCAGTGATGGTCGATGGACCATTGAATGAGCCGTTTCATATGTCACCTGACTCGTGCAGTCGCGCGGGGCGGATCGCCCCGGTCAATGGACGTGGCCCTCGGCGGGCAGCCCTTTGGCCGCCGACGCCAGCTGCACTTCGTACGCTCCGCGCGTGACCACACGATCGCCGGGCTTCACGCCACTCTTTATGCCCACCAAGTCGCCGTCGCGCGGCCCAATCTCGATGAATCGCCGAGCGAATCGTTCACCTCCGACCTGGACGAACACGTACGGGCGACCTGCCTCCATCAGTACGGCGGGTTTGGGCACGGCGGGCATATGTTGCGTTCCCGCCGTGTGAAGGAGTGCCGTGCCCACCTGCCCGATCAGAAGCTCACCGTTCGGATTCGCGACCTCCATCTGTACAGGCAGCGCCTTCGTCGCGGCGTCAAGTACCCCGGGATCGTGCACATGGGTGAACCGGAGCTCGATTGGATCGGCCCGCCCCGGAATCTCCAGGCTGACGCTGGTGAGGCCGCGAACCGCGCGCGCGTCCGCGGCCGGTACGAACGCGGTCAATTCGAGCGCGTCCGTGCGCGCGACTTTGAAGAGCGGTGCACCTTCGTCGTAAGACGCACCAAGGGTCGCGGTGACCGCGGTGATACGGCCAGCAATGGGTGCGCGGAGCAGGAAGGCGTTCCCAGCGGCGGCGCCTCCCCCGGTGCGCAAGGTCTCGTCACGCTGCGTGAGTCGGGCCTCTGCAGCCTTGCGGCGGGCTTCGGCCACGGTCGTCGCGCGCTTCGCGTCCTCGACTCGCCGCGCCGGAACGGCGCGCTCGGCGAGCAGTCGTTCCGCCCGCGCCTGTTCGACCTGCGCCGCGTCGAGCGTGGCTTGCGCTTCGGCCACCTCGGCGACGAGGGTCGCACGATCGGCGGTGGCGGTCAGACGTGGTTCGAGTGTGGCCAGGACGACACCCGCGCGCACGCGGTCGCCGATTCGCGGCAGCCGTTCGGCCACGAGGCGGCCGGCGGCTGGTGCGGCGACCACGGCTTCGCCTCCTGGAAGAGGATGGAGTTCCGCAGGTACGCGGACTGACGTGCGCAAGTCCGCTTCTTGTACCCGTGCTGTGGCGAACTCATTGGTCCATTGCTGTTCCTTCAGATACGCAATGGCTGTGGCGTCGTCCGAGGGGCGCTTGCTCGCCTCGGCGTTGGCCGTCTGTTCGTCAGCAAAGATCCTGATCTCACCGAGATCGTGCCGATCGGAAAGATCCGGTGAATTGAGCACGAGCGCCCACCGGTATTTGCCGGCCGTCGGTGGTGCACCCTCGACGCGGAAGGCACCCGGTCGAGAGGGCTGCGGGCCAACGAGAGACGTCGGTTGGCCTCCACCGTTTGGCGTCAACTCGACGCGTGCCTGCCCGGCAGTGACGGGCTTGAAGTCCGTGAGTTTCGTGAGGTGAACGGCAAACAACGCGCTGTGCCCGGCCACGAGCGGCGGGTATTCCATGTACAGCTCGGTGCGGTCTGTCCAGTGCGTCACGTTCAACGTCGGCGGCTCGCTCTTGGCAGGCTGAGCCCGACCCTTGCAACCCGTCACAGTGCCCGCTATGCAAAGCACGACGAGAAATAGGTTGGTTCTCGTGGTCATCACGGCATCTCCCAGCCGCTCACGAATTCCAGCTCGATTTCGGCCTGTCGGACCGCTGCGTCGAGCGTCGCTTGACGCACGCGTGCGGAGAATCCCGTTCGATAGGCATCCAGCAATTCGAGGATGCTGCGTTCGCCGGCGTCATAGCTAACTAGTGCGATGCGTTCGATTTGATCGGCGCTCGTGACCGCCTGCGTGCGATAGCGCTCGGCCGCCTCTCGTCGCTCGACCACGGCGGCGTGAAGCGCGGCAATCTCACCACGCAGGAGCTGTCGAAACGCGTCGGCGCGCGCGCCGGCCTGGGTTGCTCGCGCGAGCGCCAGTGCGCGCTCGGGACGCCCGTGGTCGAAGAGCGGAATCGACGCGTGGACGGTGACGACACTGCCAATATCGCCTCCGCCGACCGTCGACGATTTGGTACCAGCAACGATCTCCGGTTCGGGAATTCGGCGCCGGTCGGCCGCCCGTCCAGCCAGATTCGCCGCGTCGATCTCGCGGCGCAAGGCCTGCAATTCGCCGCGTGAGGATTCGGCCTTCTCGATAAGGACGTCCAGCGATGGAACAGCGGTTGTGGCCGCCGGACCAGGGACGGCTACTAACGTTGAGGGGTCAGGTACGGTCGTAAAGAAGCTGGCGAGCATCGCCTGTGCTCGGGCGCGATCGGTGCCAACGATCATCCGATCCATATCGACGTCGAGGACCTCTCGTTCGGCACGTAGACGGTCGAACCCTGCAACATCGCCAGCGGCTTCACGCTTGGCCAGTACTTCCGCGAGTTCGCGCAGACGGTCTCGTGCGGCGGTCAGCTCGCGCTCCCGCGTCTGTGTTGCGACGAGTTGAGCAAATGCGAGCCGCAGATCCGCACGTAACTTCCGGATCTCATCGTCGGCCCGGCTGGAGCTCGCGCTCATGAGTGCCGACGCGGCCTGCACTTCAAAGCTTCGCCGGCCAGTGATCGGCAATGGCTGGGCAACCATCACGATGTTCTCCGTCACGCCAGCGACTGATTCACGGTCGAGCGTTATCCGCGGATTCGGCCACCGTGCCGCCGACAACACGTCCGCACGCGCGATATCGACATTGACGCGAATTGCCCGAGCGCGCGGACTCTCGGTCGACAGCCTCGCGAGTGCCTCGGATTCGGTCAGCTTCAACGATTGGGCGCCGACGCGCGCCGGGACGAGCGCCGCAAGGGCGGCGCAGAACACCGCTGTGCGCATAACACCTCGAATGAAGTTTTGTGGAGACGGACGACGGGCGAGCCCGTCAGATCAAATCAGAGGGAGAGGGAGGAGGTGCGCGAAGGCCGGTTCCGGAGGCCCACGGCGGGTCGTGCACCGAGACGTGGATGGTCCGGCCCGTCCAGTCCGATCCGCCTTCCGGCGGCTGTGTCGTGAGCTCTTCGTTCAGGACGGCGACGTCTCGAGCCGCGACCGTTGGGGACTTGGGCGTGGTGAAGGACGAATCCAACCACTGGACGTCGGCATCCTCCTGTTCGACGCGCGCGCCCGTTCCCATCGGATGATGCGGCTCGACGTGACGATGGGCGATGCCTGAACGATGACCGTCGTGGTCGCGGCTGACATGGAGATGCTCGGCTGGCAGGAATGCCGACGCGAGGACGCTGAGCGTCCCGAGTACCCCAAACAGTTTCTGCACGTTACGACCAGACACCGCGAACGATTATGTGTGGCGCCAGACGATGGAGTCAAACCCCGGAATCATCGGACGAGCTCGTGCAGCCTGACCGACCGGCTGCGTGTTTGAGACGCACTAATGTCGCCGCCTGCAGGGCATCGGTGACGATGTTCGAGCGATGCTGCACAGATCAGAATCACGTATTTCCGGTATTCCCGCGGACCTACTCCTCGAATACCTTGTCGGGACTTTCATTCTCGTGCTGACTTGGTGGGTCGAGAGCGGGAGTACGCTTTCGCCACGCGAGGCCGATGACCTCTTTTTGTCGATGGTCCTGCCGACGCTGGCTCATGATATCGGCTGACGCGGCGCTCGCGTCATTTGCTCACGCGTGGCCGATGCCGCGCGAGGTGCGGCTTTCACTGCCCAACGGGCCAGGCTCCGATCCTCTAGTGCGGGACGTAGATTTGCTGGTACCGCGAGCGGATCTCGCTGGAGGCGCCATGGCAGAGCTGGCAGAAAACTCTTCGGTCAGTCGTGCGGCGATTACACGCGGACCGCGTTCCATATCGAAAGCACTCGCCATCGTAATCATCGCGGCAGGACTCGTCTTTCCGGCGCGCTCTGTCGGTGAGCAGGTAACTGTGCGTCACACGGAAGGGTTGGTGCACGGATTCCTGGCGCTTCGAACCCTGGACGGCACACTGTTGGCCGATGGTGACTTGTCGCAGACGGCGCGGGGCACGCGTGTGACGAGCCGTTTGGTGTTCCACTTCAAAGACGGTTCGCTGCACGACGAGACGGCCGTCTTCTCGCAGCGGCAACAGTTTCGGTTGCTGAGCGATCACCTAGTGCAGAAGGGGCCCTCCTTTCCGCAGCCGATGGAGATGACAATCGACGCGCAAAAAGGTGAGGCCACGGTACGCTATACCGACGATCGCGGACAGGCCAAGGTCGAATCCGAACATCTGAAGCTGCCGGCTGATCTCGCGAACGGGATGATCCTGACGATGCTGAAGAATGCGAATCCCGCAGTGCCGCCTAAGAGCGTCGGGTTCATCGCAGCCACGCCGAAGCCTCGTCTCGTAAAGCTCGAAATCTCGACAGCGGGCGAGGACTCCTTCGCGACCGGCGGCGCTGCGCGCAAGGCATTGCACTACGTCTTGAAGGTAAACATCAGCGGGATCTCCGGTGTCATCGCACCGCTCCTCGGCAAGCAGCCGCCGGATTCGCACGTGTGGATTCTCGGCGGCGAGGCGCCGGCGTTCGTGAAATCCGAACAGCCGCTCTACAACGGCGGGCCCGTCTGGCGGATCGAACTCGTCAGTCCGGTGTGGCCGAAGCATGAGAAATGATGCGACGACCGATCCGGCTCGAAGGTGACTGATCGTTTCGGCCGCCACAAGGAAAGGTGAAACATACTGACTGTCGCGACCGTACCAATTCTTGCCGTGAACATCGGACTCTTGCAGCAGCCTTCCGTTTCACAGCCGGGTCTTCGGCCATATCAGGTCGAGTGGGAAAACGAGGCGTTGCGCGTCGTTCGCGTGATCCTACCGCCCGGACGTGCGCGTGCTGCCGGCGAGTGCCTCGTACACGCTCAGCAATGCCGGGAGCGATCCAAGCGAGTTCATCGTCATTGCGCGACGATAACCGCGGGCGGGAACGAACCAATCCTTCGCCCTCAAGTAGGGGAGCCGCGCGACTCGTTTTGACAGGTCTTGCGGCTTCCTAGATGTGCTTTCGCCATCTGGATAACTATCTTCGGCGCGCTTGCGCCCGCTTCCGCCAGCTGGGACCGAGTTGGTTTGCCGGCAACTCGACTACAAATCGGACAGTTCTATATGCGCAGGCGAATCTCCGGCGTGCGCTAGGCGACCGCGTAGGCCAACATGCCGCAGACTCCGATCGCCGCGAGTAGAGCCGCACGGATGCGAATACAGCGAGCCGGCCTTCGTCGAAGGTGACATGTTCGAGGGTGACATCTCGAAGGCCATCGTGCTGGCCCCTGACGTTCACACGCCGCCTATCCGAGCAGCGGCATCACATGAACCGCTGGAAGGAGGTGAAGATTACCAGCGGCAAACCATGGCCAGAACCGGCTGTTGCGCTGCTCGCTCAAGAGCAGGATGTTGAAGCCGACCGTCATCGGGAGCAGCACGCGTGTGATGGCTCCGGTCACAGGCTGTGCGAGCTCGCGATCCACCACGAACATCAGAACCGCGTACGCCACGGCGATGCGCCACCAGGGGGCTAGGTACTCGGGGCGCGCAAGCACATACACCGCTTGCACCGCTAGGGCGAACAACAGGCAGAATATCAGCGCATCCCCCGAGAAGACACCGCCGTGGGTCAAGGCGATGTACGAGCTTCGCCAGACTTGCGCGATCGCGGTGCCAGGCAGCACGAGAGCATCAGTGCCCGCGAGGAGTGTCGAACGATAGATCGATCGTAGATAGTCGTACCAGATCAGAAGTGGCATGACGGCGATGGCGAGTCGCATCCACTGGCGAGCGTTGGCAGGAATCGGCTGAGCAACGGTAATGAGCAGATTCGTTTCACGGCCGAGCGCAGATATCCCAGTCACCAACGCCGACAGAAGCGGATACCCGCGCTCGATCGCCACCACGGCCAATCCGATCAGCAGCAGACTGGGACCGTCTAGCAATGCGAAGCGAACGGACCACATCATGCCGTGTGCGAACAAGCACGCGGTCCAGACGGTGAGTCCACGCATTGACGTCAGTGGAATCCACCGCGTCAGGAGTACCGCGAGTAGAAGCCAGCACGCAACATTCTGCCGGGCGTAGATTTCGATTACCCATGACGGCCGGCCAAAGCCGAGCACGTACGCCGTCCAGCTGAAGAGAATGCGGCGCGCGCGAAACGGGGCCAGATTCATGGCGTGGTCGGTCGCCGGGTCGCGCAGCAGCGGATCGAGCGCCAACTGTACGTAGAACTGACCGTCGTAGCTCGCCCAGGCTGGATTGTCGTGGTGCGCCACGGCGCGAAACGTCGGCGTTTCGTACTCGTGTCCAGCGGGCATGGCAAGAAGCGCCGTGAAGCCCGTGCCCGGATGATAAAATCGCGCCACCGACATCAGAAACATGATGACAAGGGCGGCCGCGCCGCTGCGGTATACCCACACCCTGGTCATTGTGATCATCTTCATCGCGGTCGCATGCCACCATTCCCGCGACGATGTTTCTTGGGCTGCCGTCGATATGGTTCGTGAATTCGAGCGCGCCGAGCAGCAGCCGCCCTTGGGGTTCAAAATCACTACTCACTCAGTCGGCGGGGTCATCCGGCCCTCCATTCTAGTGCCGGTGCCAAGTCGCGCGATCTGGTCGTTGCCGCTGCCGCGACGCGGCCGCTTCCGAGCATTCCTGGCCCTCAGCACCAGCGCCAACAGTGCCGCAGTCCGATTCCGATTCGGCGTCTCCGACCTGCGGATCTACGAGGGGCTCGCCCAGCAGACGATTACGGCGGATCGATACGCGTGGGTCGATTTCGGCGCCGATGTCTCAGCGTACGCCGGCGTCAAGTTCAGTCTGTTCTATCGGCCCGAGTCGAAAATCTGGCGCGTGGTCCTCGCGACGGATGTGGTCGGCGCGAGTCCAGCGACCGCCGTCTGGGGATCGCCGGAGATCCTGACCGATCCGCCGCCGCGAGGGAGTACGCGACTCGCCGGCAACGGCTGCGGTAACCAGTTGCGCCCGATCGTCCACCCGTTAGCTCTCACCAACTGGCTCATCGGGCGCCACCAAGACAACGACCCAGGCGGGACCGCCCGCGAGGATGCGCGTCAGCACATCGCCCTTGTTGACCACGGCGCCCACCTCGATGCTGAGAACCGATACGACACCAGCCATCGTTGCGGTGACGTGAACGGGTTGCGTTTGCGCGCCGCTTGACGCCGTGTGCGCGTCGCGCAGCCCTTGCAGACGAGCACGCGCGGTCGTGCCCGCGGTTTCCGCTTCCTGGAGTTTCGCGACGCTCATGACCTGGGGCGTCAACTCACGCGCGCGCGCGGCTTCCGCCTCCGCTCTCGTCAACGACCGGGATAACCATTGCCATGTGCGCTCAACGTTCGGCCGCGTCAATCTGTCCCGAGCGCTCGGCAGCTTGAGTGTGCAGCTGAGTCAATCTCCGCGTCTCACGTCTGTGCGGAGTCTCTTGACAGGCCGACCGAACACGCGTAACTTCGATTCATCTCACGTGGCGATGGTCGCCACTCCTCCACGTCGGTCCAGACCACGTGGAGCCCGGCTCGAGCTCGTAGCCCTAGAGGCACAGCACGAGCCAATCCAACACCCGGGACGATCGCAGCCGGTACTGAATAGCCCGAGACGACCTGAGGCCACTCGAGGCTCCGGCACGCAGCGATCGGCGCTCATCACCGATGCCGAGCGCCAGCCAACCAACCGGGTGAAACCACACGTTTCATGGCCCTATTCGCGAGACCTCGTGGTAGCGCCTCGCGGCAGTGGCAGGGCAGTTCGACGTGCGCGGAACATTTCCTGCGCGTCGCGCCCATTCGTGAGCCGATCGAAGCGGGCCTAGTCCGCTAGGCTGCGACCAGGAACAAGACCTCGTCGCTGCGTTCGGCCTCTTGACCCGACGGCATGCGCGGTCATACGCCGGCATCGCCTCGGTCCTCCGAGCCGGCCGCCCGCGAGTGAACGACTATAGCGTCCTTCACTCGGGGCGGCATCCACCGGCTCGCGTCTTCACTCAACTCCAGCGCGGCACGCTCGTGGTGCGACGCCGACAGCTGTTCGGAGGACGTCATGAGAAGGAACATGTACTCGCATTCAGACCACCCCGACGCGGACACTCGGCTCGCCGCCGGCGCGACGGCGGAAATCGGGTCGCTGCCGAACCGGCTGCTGACCGCGTTCGAGGTCGCCGAGTTTGTCGGCTGCCACGAGGAAACCGTT
>JBKPCD010000024.1:0-6103 GCA_046727175.1 Acidobacteriota bacterium
CGTTGAAATCGGCTGTTACCACCTTGCTCTAACTTGACTAACGGGCTCGCAGCCTGGTGGTCGTCACCTGACAGTGCCCCCCGATGCTTCCGCCGATCACCGTCTTGCCGAAGCCTCAAAGTCGGACAAACCAACCGACAGGCGGTTCGGATCAATAACGATCTGGTCGCCATGTGTTTACCCTTGACTCCGGTGCGGGGCGCTGCGCGAAGGAGGAGCTGAGCGCGGTCGGTGTCGACGCTGCCAGCGGGTTCAATTGCAGGTTGAGACCGCACCCCCGATCTATTCTTCGACTTCGGCTTGCGTCCGTAACGCGGTCGGGCGCTGGCGCGAGCCGCGGAGGACGACCAGAACAGTTGTTGATAGCTCGGCGGGAACTCAGCAGCCGGTGGTTGTCCCGCCGGCTATAATCCCGGCACCACTCAAAATAGCATCACGCCTGGGACTCATCTCGGCCCATACGAGGTCGACTCGATGCTGGGTGCCGGTGGCATGGGGGGAGGTCGCGCCCGTGACACGCGCCTGAAGCGCGACGTGGCGTTGAAGTGCTGCCGGAATCGGTCTCCACTGATCCTGAACGGCTTACTGGCCGAGTGGCGCAGAATTGCCGGAAGATGTGATGAGAATTTTCGGAACCCGCAGGCGTCAGTTATGTGGCCTCGAGCACCGAGCCGCGGGCTCATCGAGCTGAACGCGACGATCGCTGAAGCGGCTTGATGGGGAACCCACGCCCGTAGACGATGATCCATACGCCCTCGCCGACGAGAACACGTTTGGACCACGGATTTCCTGTACCTGTTCGTACCTGATACTCAGGTTTCAAGCGTTTCTAGCGATTTGGGCGATTGAAATTGGCCTAAATTGTTGATGCGAGCGAGGTTCGCGCGAGCGAATCCCACCCTCAACCTTGAAATCCATATCCCGATAGCAACGGCGCATCGAGCGAAGCGAGATGCGCGGCAAGCGAGCGCCGGAGGGAAGCCCGCGAAGTGGGCGGCGAGCGCGCAGCGAGGTGGAATCTGAAGGGCCCCCCCGTGAGATTCGGTCTCGAAGATCTCACGAGCCCGTGAGGCACAAGAACGCCAGAAGCTGTCGAAGCGTCGTCAGACTGTAATCGCGCACGAACCGCGATCATAATCAGTCAGTCGGCTGTTCGGCAGGTCCCATTGTCACAGGAAGTTCTCGATCAGCATCAGGTCGGCGCCGAGACTCGTCAGTCGCGGATAGACGATGGTCCCCCCATCGGGTGATACAGACAGACCCAACGGACGGGCTGTCACAGACTCGAGCGTCCCGAGGCGCCGGTCCCGACCGGTTTCCAGATCGAGAATACGGAGTGGCGGATCGGAGGTCGGATCGCAAGGCACGTAGTACACGCCCTGCGGACCAGCACCAAAGGCGCTGTTTTTCACGCAGTCGACGAGCTGCCGAGTCTCGCGACCGGCAAGGGACATCGCCATCAGCGGTGAGTCTGCATCCTTTGGTTGGAACAGCAGCGTTTTCCCATCCGCCGACTCGCAGGCGAATGGGCCGCTGCCACCGTGAGTCATTCGCTCTGGGGCCCCGCCTGTCGCCGCCACACGCCAAATGTTGTATCCGGCCCCCTGATCGCCGGAGAAGTAAATCCACCGTCCGTCGCGTGACCAGGTGGGCACAATTTCATCGCCAGCCTGTGTGGTAAGCCGATGGGGCGTTCCGCCGTCGGCATCAATCATCCAGATGTGCCAATGGTTGTCGTCGGTAAAAGAGTCGAAGGCGATTCGGCGCCCGTCGGGTGACCAGGACGGCGAGCCCTGCGTGCGTCCGGGACCGTGCGTCAGCTGCTGCGGGTTTAATCCGTCGGCGTCGGCGACCCAGATAGCCGTCTTATCACCCGAACGCTTGGATCCGAACACGAGCCGTCGCCCATCCGGAGATAGTCGCGGTTCCATTTCTTCGAAGGTGGACCCCACGACCAACTGCGCCGGGCGCCCGACTTCGAAGCGGTAGATGTCGGCGTCTCGCGAAGAGCGTGTGAACGCCAGCCGGTCGCCCGAAAGCGCCATCGCAGGCTCACCGGCGCCGGCCCCTGCGATCTCGACGCGCTCCGGCGGGCGCGTTCCGTCAACGCTGACGCGCCACAGATATCTGGGAGCATCCGTCATCGCGGCGCCATAGACTACCGCGCTCCCGTCGCGAGTCCAGGTAAGGGAATTGACGGTGAGCGACTTCTGCGTCGTCAGTCGTTGAGGGGGACCTGTAGGCGTATGCGCGGTATTCAGTTCGATCACATAGATATCGCATCCTCCGGGAAGGGCAACCGTTCTGGTAATACTGCACGACCTGTACGCGAGTCGTTGACCGACGGGTGAGAATGCGGGCTTGGAATCGCCGGCAAGGGGAGCGGAGACAATCACCTGCCGAGTGTCACCGCCCTCGAGGGGAATGAGATAAATGCCTCGCGGTTGCCCATCTATCCGCTCCGTGGAGGGACCATTCGGCTCCAGCAGGTCCAGCCCTCCTGACCGCCCTGCTGCTAACCATTGACCATCGGGAGACCAGGCGATCGAATCAGCGCCCCGGAAGTCGCTCATCCTGCGGTCTACGCCGCCCAGCGGTGACACGAGCTGAATGGTGGTGCCATCGGGTCGGTGGCGCAGGAACGCGATCTGCCGTCCGTCGGACGACCACACCGGACTGGTGTCCGGCAAGGGATCGCTTGTAAGGCGCCGAACGTCTGACGAGCCGACTAGCGCGACGTAGATGTCAAAGTTATCCTGCTTCACGCCGTTCCACGCGAACGCCACCTGTTCGCCATCCGGCGAGAAGGTTGGATCGCGCTCGCTCCCTGTCAGAGTTGTGAGTGGCACGACCCGCGGGGGCGGCAATTCTTTTTGCTTTCGTACTGGCAGCAACCAGGCCAGGGCTGCCACGATAAGAATGATTGGGACCGCTAGGACCGCGATCAGCCGGGCACGCCGCGTGCCCCCGCCTGGCACAGCCGGCCCGGCGCCCGATTCCGACTCCTCCTTGATGTCCTGCAGCGCAATTTTCACGTCATCGACGTGTTGGAAGCGTCGCGCCGGATCCTTACGTAAGCAGCGCACGATCATCTTCTCGAGGTCGGCAGGGACGTCCGATACAAGCGTGCTGGGTGCCTTCGGCTGTGTGCGAATGACAGCACTCAACGTGTCTGCTGTCGATGTCCCAGCAAACGCCCGCTGCCCGGTGACCATTTCGTACAGCATCGCGCCGAAGCTGAAGATGTCACTGCGCGCGTCGACTGCTCCGCCTATGGCTTGCTCGGGCGCCATGTACGCCGCAGTACCCGCGATCGTGCCCGCGGCACTGAGCGCCAGGTTCGCAGTGTGCGTGAGATTGCCGTCTGCATCCGAGTCACAGTCCGCGCTGATCAACTTGGCGAGTCCAAAATCGAGCACCTTCACGGCGCCCTCAGCGCCGACCATCACATTGGCAGGCTTCAAATCGCGATGAATGATGCCGCGCGCGTGCGCAGCGGCGAGCGCATCCGCAATCGCAATTCCAATCCGCAATGCGTCGCTCAGCCGCATGCCCTGCCGTGAGATCAGGCCGTCGAGGGTCTTACCCCGCACGTACTCCATCACGATGAAATCGGCGCCGTTGGCTGACTCGATTTCGTAGATGGTGACGATGTGAGGGTGATTCAGTGCCGAGGCCGCTTGCGCCTCCTGAACGAACCGGCGGCGGCGATTCTCGTCTGTCAGGCGATCGGTGGGCAGTACCTTGATCGCGACCTCGCGATTGAGGCGCGGGTCACGGGCGCGATACACCTCGCCCATGCCGCCGGCTCCAACAAAGCCGAGAATTTCGTAAGCGCCGAGCCGGGTACCTGGCTGAAGGTCCATGTGTGAAATTCGGCGATGAATTATACGCGCCGAGTGCCAGGCGAGAGCACAACGGCTGAGCGGGCGTCACACCCTCACCAAAAGCGGATCTATTCAGTTCTCAAAAAGTCGCAATCGAATCCTGATAATCTGCGGCTTGGTGCCGTCACATGCGGCGGAACGTTGACCTGCCTCCCAAGGAAGCCGATCACCTCACCACGACGGCCAATGTAAAGGCACCCGAGAGCGGACACAACAAAGCCGAACGGGGCCACAGCGCCTGCGCTCGCACAACGCCGGCGGCCACCCCGAGCAGCGGGAAAGTTTTCACACACGCCGCAAGTTGAGCGCGCTCGCTGGCGCTTCGCGCACGCGCTGCATGCGCAGCAACGTCTGCCGCTCCGCGCCTCGTTGCTGACGTCACGGCGGACATCGGAACGGCAGTGCGGCGAACTTCTTCTCCGCCGCTCGATTGAGTGTCGGCGCCGTGCTTCGCCGATGCGCCGCGCTTCATGATCCTGGAGTGCCAAAGAATCTACGATCGTACGTGCCATCCAGCAGGCACGCGTACGGCAGGACCTCCATCAGCATCGGCGGCCGAAGGCGCTCCACGGTCGCGGTCATGCCGCGCAGCACCGTCAACTCGCTTCCTTCGACATCAAACTTTACTAACAAATCGCCGGGACGTCCGCGAGTTGGCTTCGGCCGCACCCGTCGCAACGCGCTCGCCGAACTTGTAGATGCTCAAGGGCCTCAGCTCAGTGCTGAGCGTCGCACTTGTGCTGGTATCGCCGCTGAAATGAATCAAGCCGTCCCTGTGCGGTCGCTGAGCGCGACCGGGACGATGGAGTGGTTCCGAAGCCCGTTTCCGGTGATGACGCGTTGAACGTACGACGCCGCCGACGGTTGCGGCTCGAATCCGATATAGGGACGCTCGCGATCGCTGGTGAGCAGATTCAGGAAGACCAACGAGGCAAATGGCAAGCGCTGATGATGTCGTACGCGAACGCGGATCGCACCCCGGACGTTCTGCGCACGAGGGCAATGACGAGCGCTGCGGCGGCCTACGGATCGCCAATCAGGTGCCGTGTGCCCTGTGGTTCGCATCTTCTGGTCTATGGCTCGAATGCGTCCCAAGCTCTCCGTACCCGCTCCATCAGGCGACGGAACCGGGGCTCACCTCGAAGGCTGGCCAGAAACGGCTCGTACTCCGACAGCCATGGCGCGTTGATGAACCCGAATTCGACGGCGCGCTCGATGAAATCGATCGCCGCTTCAGGCTCATTCACCAGCGCGAAGCAATCGGCAACCCACCAGGCGAAGATCTCATCCCACTTCGCCGCGGCGCGCAGCTCGGGCGTCATGATGCGCAGCAGCTGGTCGCGCTCACCGCGGAGCGCGCAGGCCATGGCCGGCGCCAACCTCGCCCATACCATGGCGGATGTGTCACGCGCCACCGCGTCGAGCATCGCCATGCCCTCTTCGCGCCGTCCATTCGCCGCCAGCATCAGCGAGTGGATCATCCGTGGCGTCGGGTTCGCTGGATCGATGTCGACCGAGCGTTGCGTCCAGGTGAGCGCCTCGGGATAGTTGCCGTCGAACATCTCGACCATCCCGTACATCGTAAGGTTGATTGACGTCAGTGGATCCACCTGCTGTAGGCGATCCATGAGCGCGCGCGCGAGGTCGGGTCGCCCGGAAACGCCGTAGTGATAGCCAAGCCAGAGCAGCGCCTCGGGATCATTGGGATCGAGTACCAGCGCCTTCTTGTAATCGCGCGCCGCTCCGTTCGGGTTGGCCCGGTTGTGTCGGATCGCGCCGCGGAGACCATGCCCTTTCGAGGATTCCGGGTTGAGTGCGAACACCTTCGCGGCGCAGGCTTCCGCCTTCCGCAGGTACTCGTCGTACTGCGACACGGGTACCATGCCGACGTTGACATGCTGCCAGTAGATGAGTCCCTCGGCGACGAACAGCAGCTCGTTCTCGCCGACAATATCCTGCGCGCGCCGGACGAGCTGAAGAGCGTGGTCGAGCGATTGCGTATTGAAGCTCCAGATCTCTTGCCGCGCGAGCAGGTAGTACTCGTACGCACGCACATCCCCGATGGGACGCTGCGCAAGGCGCCGATCCTCGGTCGGCGTGAGTCTGAGCCGCAGCGCGTCTACGATCTGGCGAGAGAGACGCTCCTGAATCTCGAAGACGTCCTCCAGCGTGCCGTTGAACTTGTCGGCCCAGAGCTGCGCGTCGGCCCTGGCGTC
>JBKPCD010000025.1:0-12907 GCA_046727175.1 Acidobacteriota bacterium
GCGATCTAGCGAGGCGGAGCCTGAACGGTCTGAGGCGGAGCCTCGCTAGAACGTCAGCTTGACCGCCAGCTGAACCTGACGCGGATCGCCCACGCCGGTGCGCAGGAACCCAGAAAAATCGAAGAGCGCCGGCGTGCTGAGTGGGTTGATGTTGTTCGCGTTGTTGAACGTATTGAACATCTCGATGACCGGCACGACCTCGCAGCTCCCGCCGAAGCGGAACGGCCGCGACACGCGCCAGTCGAACGAGAAGAACTCGTTGTCTTTTCGCTCGCCGTTGCGGCCGCGATCGTTGCCGTTCAGGCTGCGAGGGCTCGCGGTGATCGGTTGGGGACCTCGATACTGCGCGCGCGTCCCAAGCTGGATCGCGTGTGGAAGCACGAAATAGCCGTACGCGTTGAACTTGTTCCGGATGTCGCGGTTCGCGGGCCCCCAGTCCTTCCCGAGGTCAAAAAAGTCGAAGCTGTAATCAGTGAACGGGTCGCGCTCATTGGAGTCGTCGTCTTCGTCCTTCGCCAGCGTGTAGTTGCCCTCGAGCTGATAATTCTGCGAGAACCGTTTTCTGATCCCGAGCGTCAGCCCTCGGTATCGCGAGTTGCCGCGAGCGTTGGTCACCATTACTTCACCGAGCTGCGGGTCCCACGGGCCCGGAAGGTAGGCGAACACGTTTCCCGTCCCCGGGCCGTCGGCACAGCACGTGCCCGCACCGCGGTTGTAGTTCAGAAATCTCGTCAGGTGGCGTCCTTCGTTCCAGGTGACGTCCACGTAGCCGGCCCAGCCGGGCGCCAGCTGCTGTTCGTAGGCGGCGTTGAATGAGTAGATTCGCGGGTTGACGTAATCTCGATCGAAGACGCGCACGCCGCTGAAGAGCGGGAACTGGCCCGGCGGGAGGACTGGCGGTGACACCACACCGGGCCAGGTTGGAGTCGGGACGCCGAACTGAGTCAGGAGCGCGGTCTGCGAGAAGATCGTCTGCTGCTGAAGACCGTTGGTCGTGACCGAGCCGACTTGGCTCAGCATGTTCTGGCGCGCAAAGTAGACGCCGGCGCTCGCGCGCACGACGGAATGACCGTCGCCATTCACATCCCACGCGACGCCAGCCCGGGGCTGCCACATGTTCCATTGATTCGGAATCGTGCCGTCCGATGGGAACCTCGGGTCGTTCAGAAACGCCCCGTACGCGGTCGTCCGCGGATCCACTGTGTCGGGCATCAGCTGCGCATCCCACCGGAGCCCGTAGTTGACCGTCACGTTCGATCGGAACTGCCACTTGTCCTGCACGAACAGCGACAGCTCGTTGTTGGTGATCTTCGAGGCGCCCGCGGCATCGGTTGCCGGACCCGAGAGCCCCGCGCCCTGAAGGTAGAACAGGAGCGGACCGCCAGTCGTGGTCGTGCCAGCCGGGCACGTCGTGGGCGCCGTCACGAATGTCCCGTTAGAACAAGCCACCGTGTTCGGTCCGAAACCGCCGGCTGCGGCGGGCGACGCGTAGCGCAGGAATCCGGTGACGCTGTCGAACAGATAGCGCCCGGTGAAGAATCCCCGGAAAACCTGATCGTTCAGCGTGTGCATCCACTCGCCGCCGACCTTGAAGGTGTGCGATCCACGAACGAGCGACACGTTGTCCTTGAACTGCACGCGCCAGATCAATTCGTCGACGTTCGGCTGCAGGAAGAACGGGTTCCCGAATCTGAACGACGGCGCGAATCCGATCCCGGTGTCGGCCTTCAGATTCGACGCCACCGCGGTGCGCGGCCGCGTCTCCCGCGAGTAGGTGAAGTGCGCCTCGTTGAGCATCGCCGAGGAGAGCGTCGTGAACCAGTTCAGGTTGGCGACGTTGATCCGGGCCGGATCGCCTTCGATCCCGTTCGCAGACGTCCCGTAGCTTGCCACGTCGAATGTTTCGTTTTCTTTACGGGAGTGGTTGAAGTTCCAGGATCCGGACACGTTGTTGTTGTTGTTGATCGTGGCGTCCGCTTTCCAGAGAATTGCGAGTGTCTTCACCGGATGCTCGATCGGCAGCCCTTCGTTCTGATTCAGGCGCGTGCTGAAAAAATTGAGCAACGCCAGCCGCTGGCAGTCGCCGTTGCTGTTGATCAGCCCTTCGTTGGCCTGAAGGGTCGGATTGGAGACGGGGCACGGGGTACCGCCGAGCTGCGTGCTCAGGTTCGGCCGCTGGAAGTTGCCCGTGATCCCTTCCACGGCGAGGAAGTAGAACGCCTTGTCCTTCTGAATCGGGCCACCGAGCGTTCCGCCGAACTGCTCCCGGTGGAATTTCTCGAGCTTCGTGCCGTCGGACAGATCGCCCGTCAGCCCTTCGAGGCGCTGGAAGTGGAAGATGCTGCCGTGGACCGCGTTGGTGCCCGACTTCGTGACGACGTTGACGACGCCGCCGGCCGTGCGCCCGAACTCCGCCGGCGCACCGGTGGCGATCACCTGGAATTCCTTGACTGCCTCGAGCGTGATGTCGATGGCGACGCGCTGCCCGCCGGCCTGCTCGCCGAAGAACCCGTTGTTGTAGTCGCCGCCGTCGAGGCTGACGTTGTTGAAGATGCCGCGCTGCCCGGCAAACGTGATCTCGTCGCCGTCGGGCCCCTGCACCACGCTGACGCCGGGAGTGAGGGTGAGCAGATCCTCGAACTTGCGGCCGAGAATCGGCGTCGACTCGACGGTGACCTGATTGAGCGTGCTGGCCGCGGCCGTCCGCGTGGCTTCGATGATCGGCGAGCCGCCACTCACGGTAACCGTTTCGGTCACGCCGGACACTTTCATCTGCGCCGTCAGCGTCTGCGTCGAACCGACGGTCAGCTCGATGTTCTCCTGGACCATCGTCGCGAACCCGGTGAGCGTGAACGTCACTTTGTAATGGCCCGAAGGCAACTGCAGGAACACGAATCGCCCGTCGGCCGCGGTGACCGCGGTGCGCGCGAAGTTCGTATCGAGGTTGCGCGCCTCCACGGTGACGCCCGGTAGCGCCGCGCCGGTCGCATCGGTCGCGGACCCCTCGATCACGCCGGTCGTGATCTGCGATTGCGCCGCCGCGGTATGCGGCAGCAGCAGGCACAGGAGAACGGCAAGCATCAGCGGGATGCGCATGGCAGGCTCCTCTCGCGGTCGCGGTGTCGTGTGCGGCAGGCGTGCTGCACGCGTCGGCTCAGTGCGTAATGGACGCGAGCTTATACCCCGATCCAGGTGCTTTCAAGTGTCCGGACGAGTGATAGTGCAAAAGCTTGAACCGCCGGCCTGCGATCCCTACACTTGGGCGACCTCGATCCGGAATCCTGGAGGCGGGATGAACGGCATCACCAGACGTCAGGCGCTCACAACCGGCGCGGCGGCCCTTGTCGGCGCCGTACCGCGCGTCGTCACCGCCAGACCGCGGGCGCAGCGCGCTGTGACGAAGGGTCGCCTCAAACAGTCCGTGTCCCGTTGGCCGTATTCGAAGATCCCACTGCCGGAGTTCTGCCGGGCGCTCGCCGAGATGGGACTGACAGCCATCGACCTCCTCGAGGAGCCCGATTGGGCGGTGGCACGGCAGTACCGCTTGATCTGCTCGATGGGATACGCAGGCGGCGGCTCAATCCCCGACGCGTTGAACGTGAAGGCGAATCAACGACGCAATCGTCCGCAACTTCGAGCAGATGATCCCGCGCGCCGCGGCGCAGAAGGTTCCCAACGTCATCACGTTCTTCGACAACCGCCGCGGGATGAGCGACGCGGAGGCTACGGCCAACTGCGTCGAAGGGCTGAACCGGGTCAAGAAGATCGGCGAAGACTCACTACGCCGGAGTTGTTCAACTTCTCCGGCTTCCCGCGCGTGGGCGTCGGCGATCCGCGGCAGGCGCAGCTCGCCGTGAAGGTGGTGTTCTGATAGAAGTCGGCTCTGGGCTCATCGCTTTTGGCTTTCGGCCTTCGAGAACATCGGCCCGGCGGAGTTTGACTGCGGGATTCATTCAACGCGACCGGACCCACGTCCCTATCCGCACAGACTTTGAACGAGGAGGGGCCAGAAGCCGAGAGCCGTGAGTCACAAGCCGATGCGAGACGAACCCAACCCACCCGACCACGCGGCCCTGGCGCGGACCATCGATCGGCTCGCGAACCTTCTGCCGGCGCAAGGGCCCATCAGCATCTTCATCCACCACAACACGCTGCACGCGTTCGAGCACCTGCCGTTCGAGGAGGCGGTGGAGCAGGCGGCTACGCGGCTGGGCCGCGAACCATTCCTGGCCGAGTCCCGCTACCGGGACAAATTGGCCTCCGGTCGCATTCGCGCGGGAGACGTCGAGGCGCTGCTTCTCGAAGAACTGCGCGACAACGCCGCCAGGGATGTCGCGGGGGTTGGATCCCGCCTGGACCTCTGGCGGGCCCTGGTCCTGCATGGCATTCCTGCGGCGACGGGACCGGAGCTCTCCTGGATCCTCGAAGAAACCAACGCGTTGGCCCGATTCCGGACCGATCTGCCGGCGAGCGCACGGTCGGCGGTGACCGCGCTCCGCGACGCAAACGACCGTGGCGGCGAGGAGGGGCGCGCGGTGCAGCGGTTGTGGAACGCGTGTCTGGACGCGGTGAAACGTGCGGCTAAGTCGCCAATTCCCGCGGCGCAGACACCCGTCCGTCATCGGGACTGGCTGCTTGCGGTGCACGAGCTCGACACCGACGCCTGGATCCATCCACCCCTCATTCGTTTTCTGGCGGGCTATCTCGATCAAGGCCTGGCCCACTGGTCCATGCCCGACCGGAATCGGGGCATTCACGGCTGCTTCGTGGAGATCTTTCGCACGTCCCTGGCGGCACAATGCGGCCCTTGGGCGCGATTACTCCCGCGGCTCGTGACGGAAGATCACGCCGCGAAAAGAACGGCGCTCGACTCGATTGAATACTCCCTGGCCGCACTTGGTGTGCCCGAAGAGGAGTGGGACGGGTATCTCGGCGCCGAGCTCCTGGCCCTGCGCGGGTGGGCAGGTGTCGTTCGTCAAATCGAAGAGCGGCCGGATCGCGTGCCGGCTCGGGACCTCACGGTCACGTTGCGCGGGTATCTCGCTGTCCGCCTGCTGTTCGAGCGTGCGGCGCTCGACGCCGCTGCGCGGCAACTCTCGTTCACCGGGCATCCGCCGGACTTTCGCGGCTGGCTTGGAAAACAGTTCCAGTTCCCGGACCCGCCAACGACTATCGAACGCGCGTGGCCGCTCTTTCACGTCGCGCAGCTCTGCGGCCTTGATGCCTCGATCGTCGAACACTGGCGACCCCGGCACGTCGCGGAGCTGGAATCCGAGCTGCAACAACTCGACGGCGTACGGCGTCGTCGAATCCTGCACCAGGCGTTCGAGCGAGCGATTCGTCATCGGCTGTACGACGCGCTCATGTGCCGCGCTCCGCACGACTCTTCCGAGGGCCACTCCGCCGCGTACGGCGCGCGCGGCGCGGACGACGGGCCGCCGGCGTTCCAGGCGATCTTCTGCATCGACGAGCGCGAGGAATCGTTCCGCCGTCATCTCGAAGAAGCGGAGCCCGGCTGCGAGACGTTCAGCACGGCTGGCTTCTTCAGTGTCGCGATGTACCACAAGGGAGTGACCGACGCGCACCCGCGGCCGCTCTGCCCGGTCGCGATCCGTCCCGAACACTACGTCGCCGAAATCGAGGCCGAAGGTGATCGCCTCATCGGACGCTCGCGACGTTTGCAACGGCGCGCTGCCGGGTTCCTCGGCTACAACGTGCACGTAGGCAGCCGCATGCCGGTCCGGGGTGCGGTATTGATGACGGCGTTTGGGTGGCTCGCCCTGGTCCCCCTCGTGCTGCGCGTGGTGTTCCCGTGGCTTTCGTCGCGATGGAGTCGCGTCCGCGAGACGTCGACCACGCCCGTGCGCACCCGGCTGCAGCTCGATCGCCAGGACGCACCACCCCCAATCGGGAAGTACTCAGGATTCACCGTGCGGGAGATGGCGGACATCGTGCGACGCGTCGTCGAGGACATCGGGATTCGCGATCGCCTTTCGCCGCTGGTGCTCGTGATCGGTCACGGCTCGATTAGCCTCAACAACCCTCACGAGTCGGCTCACGACTGCGGCGCATGCGGGGGCGGACGCGGCGGACCGAATGCCCGCGCGTTCGCGCAGATGGCCAACGATCCGCGCGTCCGTCGCCTGCTCGCCTCCGAGGGGCTCGCCCTCGATGCGACGACGTGGTTCGTCGGCGCCCAGCGCAATACCTGCAGCAACGAGGTGACCTTCTTCGACGACGATCTCGTCCCGCCCCGCAGCCAGCCGGCGTTCGAGCGCGCGAAGGACGCGATCGAGACGGTGAGGCGGCGAGAGGCGCACGAACGGTGTCGGCGCTTCGATGCGGTCCCGCTCTGGTACCCGCCACTCGCCGCGCTGGCACACGTGCAGGGACGTGCCGCCGATTTGGCGCAGCCACGGCCCGAGTACGGCCATGCGACAAACGCGTTCTGCGTCATCGGTCGGCGGGCGCGGACGCGCGGGGTGTTCCTCGATCGCCGCGCTTTTCTGGTCTCCTACGATCCATCGCGTGACGGTGATGGCGCGATCCTCGCGCGGATCATGGCAGCAGTGGTGCCCGTCGTCGCGGGGATCAGCCTCGAGTACTATTTCAGCTACATCGATCCCTCCGGCTACGGCTGCGGCACCAAGCTGCCACACAACGTCACGTCGCTCCTCGGCGTCATGGATGGAGCGCAGAGTGATTTGCGCACCGGTCTTCCATGGCAGATGGTGGAAATCCACGAGCCGACGAGACTTGCGATAGTCGTGGAGGCCAGCCGGGAACGCGTGTCGCGCGTCGTTCGCGAGAATGCCGACATCGAGCGGCTCGTGCGAAACCGTTGGATCTGGCTTGCGTGCCTCGACGCCCAGGCCGACGCACTGTGGGAGCTTCGGGCGACGGGCTTCGTCGCACATACGCGCCAGCACGCCCTCGCGGTGATCGAGGGGGACTCGGCTGCGTGGTACCAGGGCAAGCGTGGATTCCTTCCACCGGTCGCCATTGCACAGCCGCGCATCCCGATCGCGGCCGAAGAGCGTATGTCTCACGTACTACCCGCAGGATGACGCCGAGCCTTCCTCTGACGTCGCTGGTGCTGATCGGGGTCGGTTCGCCGGCGATCCTGCTGGTGCTGCTTGGCGTCGCGTCGCTCGTCAATCGTCCTTTGCCGGAACGGTGGACGGGCTCGCTCGCCGCCGCCTCGATGACGATGGCCTGCGCCGCTTTCCTCGTGGCGCTAGCCGTCTACGGAACCGCGACGAGCGGCACGCAGCTGCTCTCCTACGGTGCATGGTCGGCGTCCCACGCGGGCGGCACCGCGATCGAATTCCTCGTCGATCAACTCTCACTTGGGTTCGCGGCGCTCTCGACGGCGATCGCGGGCGTGGTGTCCGCGTTCTCCAACCGATATCTGCACCGTGAGTCCGGCTACAACCGTTACTTCGTGCTGCTGGCGATGTTCGTTACCGGTATGCTCCTGGTGGCGCTCGCCGGCAACGTAGCCGTCCTCTTCATAGGGTGGGAGTTCGTCGGTCTCAGCTCGGCGCTGCTCGTCGCATTCTTCCACGAGCGCCCGGCAGCTGTGTCGAATGCGTTTCGCGTGCTCTCCGTCTACCGCATCAGCGACGCCGCGATGCTGTCGGCGGCGGTACTGCTGCGCCACGTGGCGGGCACTGACAGTCTCTCGCTGCTATTCGGTCGCGTGGCGCCATCAGGCATCGGGCTGACGCCGACCAACGCGACAATCATTGCCGTCCTGCTCATCGTGGCCGTCGCGTGCAAGAGTGCCTTGCTGCCCTTCTCGAGCTGGCTGCCGCGAGCCATGGAAGGACCGACACCCTCGAGCGCGGTCTACTACGGGTCGCTCTCGATTCACGCCGGCTGTTTTCTGTTGCTGCGCGCGGCGCCGTTGCTCGAGGCGACCCCTATGGCCCGTCTCCTGGCGGGCGGCCTCGGTGCCCTCACCGCGGTATTCGCCGGGATCGCAACGCGCGTGCAGAGCGATGTGAAATCATCGCTCGCGTATGCATCGCTCACACAAGTCGGCATCATCGTCGTCGAGATCGCGGTCGGCTGGTACACGGTGGCATTCGTCCATCTGGTCGGACACGCCTGCTTTCGGCTGTTGCAATTCTTGAGCGCGCCGAACGTCCTCCACGATCTGCACGGCATTCGAGATGCCATCGGCAACCACCCGTCGACGGGCGACGGCCACATCCAGCGGGTCGCGTCGGAGCGCGTGCGTCAGCGGTTGTTCTTGATTGCGCTCGAGCGCGGATTCCTCGACAACATTCTGGACCGCCTCGTGGTTGCCCCGTTCATCCGATTTGCACGTCTGTTGACGCATCTCGACGACTGGCTCTGCGGCGCCGTCCTCGCCGTGCGAGAGCCGACCGTTCCCGAGGGAGCCGCTCACGATGAGTGACCGGCTGTCGCTTGTCGGACTGGCGGCGTTGCCCATCGCCGTCATCGTCGCTTCCTTCCTGCGCATTGACGTCGAACGACTGCGCCGGTTGGCAGTCGCTGGAGCAATCGCCAGTCTCGTCGCAGCGCTCGTCGTTGCTTTGTCTCCGGATCTGCGTGAATTCTCGATCCGCACCTCGGCGCTCAGCTATGTCCCTGGCGGGGAGGCGATCATCCGGATCAACGCGCTTTCGGCGGCACTCCTGCCGTTCGCGGCAGGCCTGTGGCTGCTCACCGTCGCGGTCACGCCGCGCGCCGCCCTCGATCGGCGTGGCGTCCGGAGAACGGCGCTCGCGACGCTGATCACCCTCGCGTCCTTTCTGACGGAGAGCGCCGTGGTGCTTCTCGCCTTGTCGGTCGCCTCGGTCTGGACGTTCCTCTCTGCGCTGAGTGATCCCGCACATCGATATCAACGCCGAGTTGTGGCGGTATATCTCGGTGTGTCGACAGTGCTCTTCGCTTTGGGTGTAGCGCTGCTGGTCAGTCCCGGCGCGGAGGGCACGGCGATCGAAGTGGCAGGCATGTGGTTGATCGTCATGGCCGCGTTGGTCCGGAAAGGGATTGTCCCGTTTCATGCCTGGGTCCCAGAGGTGTTCGATCACGGCCGGATGGGACCCGCGATTCTTTTCAATGCGCCGCAGGTGGGCGCCTACATCACCGTGGTGCTCATCGTGCCCCGTGCCTCGGCCGAGATGCTGCGCGTCATTGCCATCCTGGCGCTCATCACTGCGGTTTACGGCGCCGCTCTCGCCCTGGTTCAGACCAGCGCCCGCAGGGCATGCGGCTACTTGTTCATGAGTCAATCGGCGCTCGTGATGGCGGGTCTCGACTGCACGACCGTGATCGCGCTCACGGGCGGTCTGCTCGTATGGCTCTCTGCCGGGTTGGCCTTCGCGGGACTCGCACGGTGTGTCCTCATGCTCGAGGCGCGCCGCGGCCGGCTGAATCTGACGACCTATCATGGCGGTTACGAACGGATGCCGCTACTTGCCGTTAGCTTTCTGTGCATGGGACTGGCGTGTACCGGCTTTCCCGGAACTCTCGGCTTCATCGGTCAGGAACTCCTGGTGGGCGGCGCGATCGATGCGTTCCCAATCATGGGATTCGCGGTCGTCGTCGCGTCAGCGCTAACGGGCCTGGCCGTGCTTCGGATGTACTTCTCGCTTTTCTGCGGTCGCTCGGATGAGCTGGCCCACCACTATCTGCGTCTCGGACTGACGCCACGCGAAGCGTGGACCTTCGTGGCGCTCGTCATGACGCTCGTTGGCTTGGGTATCGCGCCGCGCGCGCTGGTCGACTCCCGGTTCGCTGCGAGCGACGACATCCTGCGTCAGCGTCAGGAGAGGATGCTGAAGAACAGCTCCGAGCGGCTCGTTGTTCGGGTGTGGGAGCGCCGCGCTGCGCCGGTGACGACAAACGCGGGTAGCAGCAATTGAATCGACCCGAGCGCCGGGACGGTTCTCCTGCTGCTACTTCGTGCTGACGACGTAATCCTTGAAATAGCTCGTGCTGTCGGTCTTGGACCAGAGCCCCACGCGGCCGGCGATCGGTGGACGAAGGACCGGATTGTTCGCCGGGAAGAGATCCGGATTGGGCGGCGCGCCATTCCGTCCGGGTCCAGGCTCGCTGCCGAACGTGTATTCGAGCGCGAGGCCCCCATCCACCCAGCTCTTGAAGTCCGTTCCATCCACTGTCATCTTCAACTCGTGCCAGGCGCTGCGATCGAGCCTCCACTGCCGTTCGCGGCCGCGTTTGACCGGGCGGCGGATCCCGTTGTGGAACTCCCAGAGCGCAACGTTGTTCTCGGTGTCGTTGTAGCGGATCGAGAGCCAATCGCCATTCGGCTTGACGTTGAAGAGGATCCCGGAACACCGATCGGAGTCCCCGGACACGGTCTTGAACTTCATCGCGATCGTGCCGTTCGAGAAGGTGTCGAGTCCCTTCAGGATCGCCACGGGGTAGTACGCGAACTGCTTGGCGTTGTCCATCAGCTCTTCGTTCGAGGTGCCATACAATCTGCGCGCGCTCTCGATCAGCAGCTTCGTCGGGCTGTCCTTGCTCGCGACCCAGGGCCGGCCGTCGACCATGACGACCTTGTCGGCGCCGTCCTGTGCGATGACCCAGGTGCCGACCATCGGCTCGAAGGTCGTCGGCGGCTTGCCGACGGTTTCCTTGCTGAGATCGACTTTCGTCTCGGCCGCGTGCAGCGTCGCCAAAACGAGCACGGTGCCGAGAACAGATGCGGCGGCGCGTGTCGATCGCGTCATGCGTTTCTCCTCCTTGCAATCAGTCCGGCAGCCAGCACCAGCGCCGGCCAGATTCCGTAGAACACGGTCGGGGCGCCCCTGGGAGGCACGGCGAGCGGGTGGCCGCGGAAAACGTTGTCTTCGCTCTCTGCAGGCGGGGTGACACCCGCAAGCGAGTAGATCGTTTCGAGTACGCCTTCGGCGGTGGTCAGGCGGCTTACCGCGCGACGACCGCCAAGCTCGTACCAGATTTCTCCGTAGTTCGTGCTCGTCTGCTCGAAGAGTCCAATCGAGGTCGCCGACTCGTATTCGATGCGCACGCGTGGCATCACACGCCGGAGCTTCGAGAGTGCGCGATGCTCGAGATCGAAGCGACGCGGATCTTCCGGCGCGAGGTGCACGACGACTCGAAGGGGTGACTGCATGCGCCCGAGCGCCTCCTCGTCTGCTTTCGGAAACGAATTGCTCCGACTCTCCGAAGTATCCCAGCTGGAGGTGGCGAGCGTGCACGCAAGAACGATCGCGGTCGTCAATGCGCCGAGCGCAATCGACTCGTACACCCGGCGCCGGACGGCTACGCCAAGACGCATCCACACAGCCGCAAAGACGAGGCCGGCGGCGATGAGCGTCAGCGTGACGAGCAACACATCGAGCCGAATGAGCCCGTGCTGAAGCTCGGCGACGACGGCCGTGGGGGTGTAACCAGCCACGCCCTCCCAGATGCCGCCGTGGACGGCCGCCACAAAATTGATGATCCAGGTTCCGACGGTGACGCTGAGCGTCAGGATGGCGGCCGTCGATGGATGTTCCGTCAGCGTTGCCGTAGCGGCCGCCAACGCCACCGTCAGGCCGGCGTTGAGGACGTGACCGAGCGCCACGGTCGCAAGTTCCGGTACGTACACCGTTCCGCCGTACCACTTCCACAACCCGATCGCACCGAGCGTCGGGAGGGAGGCAACGATCCAGGCGGCGAGCAGGACAATCGCCTTCGCGCCGATATGCGACAGTGAAGGCATCGGATGCTGCAGCTCGAGCTTCAGTGCGCCGCTCTGACGATCGCCGGAAACCAGGCGGATCGCCACGAACGGCAAGAGAAACGCCGCTGCGACTTCAGAGGCACTGAATGTCGGCGCCCAGATTCCAACGAGCGGCGAGAACGCTTCACCGACGCCCGCGGCCGTTCCATTCAGGCCGCTTGCCTCGGCGTACGTCTGAACCGCGCCGATGAACGACACGCCGACGAGCGGTCCAATCAGCAGCAGCATCACCCACCACGCTCGCGACGCCAGCAGCTCTCGACAGTCTTTCACGATCAGCCAGCCGAACGGTGACCGCCGAGGCCGCCCGCGCGATACCCTCACGGCTGTTCCGCCAGTCTCGCCAGATGGAACGAATCGTAGTCTCTCTCTACGTGAGAGCAAGAAAGACCTCCTCGAGGTCGCCGTGAGCGGTCGACTGGTCTCGGGCGTGGGCCAGTGTCGTCAACTCGTCGAGCGTGCCCTCTCCACACACGCGACCGCCGCTGAGGAGCACGAACCGGTCGCACACTCGAGCGGCATCCCTGACCTGATGAATCGAGAGGACGATGGTCCGCTTGCGCGCCGCAAAAGAGCGCAGGGCCTGTGCGACATCACGGCTCTGACGCAGATCGAGGCCATCGAACGGTTCGTCAGCGAGCATGACGGGATGTGGTGTGAGAAGGGCCAGAGCAAGAAGCGTCCTCTTGCGTTGCCCTTTCGAAAGCGATCCGATCGCCGACCCGAGCAGCGGTTCGAGATCGAGTCGCCGCACCACCTCGTCGCGCATCGGTGCCGGCCCCCCAAAGAACCCCAGGGTGAAGTCGAGCACCCAGTCGACACTCTGCGCGGGCCACGGTGCTATTGCGTCGGGCAGATAGAAGAACGTGAGCGCAAGGTCACGATAGCCAAGCGGCCGATCGGGTCTGACGATGGCGCCGGCGTCGAAAGGCAAGACACCGCCAAGGCACTCGAACAGAGTCGTCTTGCCCGATCCATTCGGCCCGATCACGCCGAGAACCTCACCGCGACGAATCGAAAACGAGACGTCGCTCAGCGCCACCAGGCGGCGATATCTCTTCGTCAGCTGTTTGATCTGGGCGATGGAATCGGGTGGCGAATCCGGCGTTGCCATGAGCAGTCGGTGTCGGGCCAATCTATCGGCTGAGCACGGCTACTACC
>JBKPCD010000026.1:0-88770 GCA_046727175.1 Acidobacteriota bacterium
CCCATGTGGCAGCCTCGGCGATCGGCGGACGGAGCGCAGCATGAGCGTACGGGTTGCTGACGTCCTCCCACCTGTCGGCGAGTGGTTCGAGTACGAGTACGATTTTGGGTCGACCACGACGCTGCGGCTCAAGGTCGTTGACGAGCGAACGGGAAGACTTGGGCGCACCGGAGTGCGGTTGCTCGCGCGGAACACCCCGCCGACGTGGCCGTGCGCGGTTTGTGGACAACCATCCGGCGCCGTCTGCGCGTACTGCCTTGGCCACGAGCCCGATGCATTTGCCTGCTCGGTGCACCAGGACGAGCACCAATGCGGCGAAACTGAGGGCTTTCTGCCGGTCGTGAACTCGCCCCGGATGGGTGTGTGCGGCTACGGAGTCGAGACCTAGCCTTACTGCGCCCGAACGGATGCCAGCCTGGCTACTCGACGCGCAGTGCAACCATCGGATCGACCTCGGTCGCGCGACGCGCGGGGAAGTACGATGCAAGCGCGGCGACGCCGGCAAATATCACGCAGACCATCGTGAAGGTTCCTGGATCCAGCGGAGTGACGCCGTAGAGCATTGCCTGCAGATAGCGTGTCCCTGCCGCTGCACCCGCTACACCAATCGCAATGCCGAGCGCGGCGCACAGCAATCCGCGACGGAGCACCAGCGCAAGCACCTGCGAACGGCCGGCACCCAAAGCCATGCGCACACCGATCTCCCGTGTGCGCTCGACCACGGCGTAGGCCAGCACGCCATAGACGCCAATCGCGGCGAGCAGCGCGGCGACGGATGCGAATACGCCGAGCATCACCGCATAGAAGCGCTGCCGCGCAACGGAATTCGCAACGAGGCGATCGAGCGGCATGATGGCGTCGAGCGCCGCGTTCGAATCGGCACGGGTAATCGCGTGGCGGACTGCAGGAATGACATCGCTCGGGTTGCCACGCGTCCGCATCGCGAACGACATGAACCCGAATGCCAGCTGCTCGATCGAGGGTTTCTGCGCGCCCCAGCGTTCCTGGACCGCGATCACCTGCCTGTAGTCCATGAAGATCTCGGGATACGGTTCTCGCGCCAGTGATCCCTGCCGGATATCGCCGATGACGCCCACGACCTGGACCGGCACGTGCGGGCCGCGCGGCCCGTGCCAATCCATGAACGCGCCGACCGGATTTCCATCGCCAAAGTACCGGCGCTGGACGGTCCGGTTGATGACTACCACCGGAAGTGCCTGCGCCGAATCGCGTTCGCCAATCAGGCGTCCCGCGAGCAGTCTCACACCCGCGGCTTCGAGGTACCCGGCACTGAGCGACTTGAGCCGCGGCCGATCCGGATCCTGCCGTGCAGCATCGAGCGTACGTCCGGGAGCGACGAACGAGCCGACGGTGTCCTGAACGCCGACCAGGATGCCGGCATACGCGAAGCCGGTCACATCGATGCGAGGTATCGCGCGGACGCCGCGCAGCACGGCCTCAATCGACTCGGCCTTTCGTGCCGTCGGGTATTCGCCGGGCAGAACCAGCTGAAATGCGAGGACGTTCTCGGGGTCGTACCCTTTCTCTACCGTTGTCAGCTTGACGAAGCTCGCTGACAGCAATCCCGCGCCGATCAGCAGCGTCGTCGCCATCGCGAGCTGGCCGACGACGAGGAGCATCCGGGTGCGGGTTTCCCGTTTCGAGCTCCCGGCACCGCGCGAGCCGAGCGCAGGCAACTGACTCGCGCGCGACAAGTGGATAGCCGGCAATAGGCCGAATGCCAGCATGGTGAACAACGCGACGGCGAACGTGATGCCAAACAGTCGGAGATCGATGCCCACCTCGTTGGCGCGCGGCAGGATGTTGGCGCCGAAGACAATGCGGAAGACCCCCTGAGCATCGATCGTCGCCAGCCGCTTGACGAGCGCGACGCACACGGCGGCAAGCACCGCGCCGAGAAGACCACCGGCTGTCGCGAGGACGACGCACTCCGCGAGGATCTGACGCACGAGGTGTGCGCGGCTCGCGCCGAGTGCCAGACGTGTCGCAAGCTCGCGGCGGCGGGCGGTTCCCCTGGCGAGGAGAAGGTTGGCCACGTTGGCGCAGACGATCAGCAGTACGACGGCAACCGCGCTGACGAAGATGCGGAGCGCGGGCTCGAGCGTCGCCACGACACCCTGCTTCAAACTCTGGGCTTCGAATCGTGGTCTCGTGAGCGGAGGAACGGATGCCGGTCGTGGCGGGCGGACTGCGGCTCCAATCGCATTGGCTTCAGCCGACGCGGCGGTCAGCGATACCCCCTCACGGAGGCGGCCAATCAAGGTTCCCAGCCGGGTGGCCGGCGCGTCAGGCCCTGCAACAATCGGAGCATAGAAGTCGAACGGCGCGCCGATGGTCTCCATGCTTTCCGGCATGACGCCGACGACGGTGAGCGACCGGCCCGCGAGACTGCCCGACCGGAAGACGATGACCGATCCGATGACTCCGGGATCGGATCCGAAGTGACGCCGCCACGCATAGTAGCCGAGCACCATCGCGTCCGGATTGGCCGCGTCGCTGCGCATCAACGTGCGACCGAGCATCGCGCTGGCCCCCAGCACCTCGAAGTAATTCAGCGAAACGAAGCCGCCCGTCATTCGTACCAGCCCGCCGGGTGTCGGGACGATCACCTGCGGGCTGAACGTCGCCGCCGCCAGCCCCGCCAGGGTCGTCGTCCGCGTTTGCCAGTCGAGGTACTCGCGGTACTGGATCATCGGCATGCTGCGAGGGCGGTCGTTTTCCACGACACCCACGAGACGATCGGCGTCGACGAGCGGCAGCGGGCGCAGGAGGACGCTGTCGACGACGCTGCAGATCGCGGTCGTGGCGCCGATGCCGACGGAGAGCGTCAGCACTGACGCCGCGGTGAATCCGCGAGTTCTGGCGAGAGACCTGACTGCATTGGTGGTATCGCGCCAGGCTGCGTCCATCCACTCACGAGCGGGAGTCATGATGTTATTTCTATAACACAAGTGTTATAGAAATAACAGATATTCAGCGGAGCGAATGCGAATCGAGTTGGGGAGTCTTTCCCTGGAAGCAGTGCGCCACGCGAGATCGGGAGCCGCCGCCTCGACCGGCACCCGCTCGTACGGGGGACGGGCCGAACCCTGTGATACCCTGTCCCGCCAGCACCACCGAGAACTGCTGCCCCGAAAGTGTTCAACGACGGCCGTGATCACCTCGTCCCTGGCCGGACGGTCTCGCATTACCGTATTTTGACGCTCCTCGGAGCGGGCGCCATGGGCGAGGTCTACCTCGCCGAAGATCAGCGACTGGGACGAAAGCTCGCGCTGAAGGTGCTGTCGTCGCATCAAGTCGCGGACGCTGATCGGGTGCGACGGTTCGAGCACGAGGCTCGAGCGGTATCGGCGCTGAACCATCCAAACATCCTGACGCTATACGACGTAGGGCACGTCGGCGGGATGCACTTCATCGCGACGGAATTCGTCGACGGCGAGACAGTGCGCGATCGGCTGCGGCACGGCCCACTGTCGCGGATGGACGCCTGCGAGATCGCACTGCAGGTTGGCGCCGCGCTCTCAGCCGCGCACCGGTCGGGCATCGTGCACCGCGATATCAAACCGGAAAACGTCATGGTGCGCCGCGACGGCTATGTCAAAGTGCTCGACTTCGGGATCGCCAAGCTCGCCCCGACCCATCCAGGGTCAGGCCAATTCGACGGCGCCACACAGGGTCCGGATGTCACGATACCCGGCATGCTCGTCGGAACCTTCAAGTACATGTCGCCCGAGCAGGCGCGCGGTCTGCCGGTCGATGCCCGGAGCGACATCTTCGCGCTCGGCGTGCTGCTCTACGAAATGCTTGCCGGCTGTCCGCCGTTTACGGGGCCGACGTCGAGCGACGTGATCGCCGCGCTGCTCCACACGGAACCAGCGCCGCTCACTGAGGTCGCCGAGGGCGGCACGAGCCGTGATCTTGCCTCGATCGATGCGGTCGTGGCGCGCGCCCTTCGGAAGAACCCTGACGAGCGATACGCGGCGATCGATCACATGTCGGCGGAGTTGAAGTCGGCGACGTCATCAACCGCGTCCGACGCAGAACGGCCGGCGACAGGCGCGCGTGGTACGGCTTCCACGGTTGCGACGAGCGCTGCCTCCGTACGCTCGGCACCGCGTCGGAAGCGTCGCCAGGTGGACTCGATTGCCGTGCTGCCGATTGCCAACGCGTCGCGCGACGAGGAGCTCGAGTACCTCGGCGACGGACTCGCCGAAAACCTGATCAATAACCTGTCGCGGTTTCCGCGATTACGTGTAATGGCGCGCAGCACCATGTACCGCTACAAGGGCCGTGATGTCGATCCCCTGCTCGTCGGGCGCGAGCTCGGCGTGCGTGCCGTGCTCATGGGACGCCTTTCGGTGACTCGCGACCGCTGCCGCATCTCCACCGAGCTGGTCGACGCCGAGGACGGATCGCAGCTGTGGAACGCGCAGTTCGACCGGCAGCGCGCCGACGTGCTCGCGCTCCAGGAGGAAATCTCGAGCGAGATGACCCGCGCACTCCACTTGCGGCTGACGACAGGCGAGCGTTCGCGCCCGCAGCGTCCTGTGACGTCGAATGCCGCCGCCTTCGATCTCTATCTGAAAGGGCGCTACTACTGGAACAAGCGCTCACCCGACGCGTTGAAGCGGGCCGCCGACTATTTTCAACAGGCCGTCGATCGGGATCCGTCGTTCGCGCTGGGGCATGTGGGTCTGGCCGACACCTACTCACTCCTGGCGTCGGGATATACCGCAGTGTTCTCGGAAGGCACTGTGAACGACGCACGCGCTGCCGCACTGCGCGCGCTGGCGCTGGACGAAACGGTCGCGGAAGCCCACGCCTCTCTGGCCTTCCTCAAGTTCCGCTTCGACTGGGATTGGGCGGGCGCCGAACTGGAATTCCGCCGCGCGCTGGAGCTCAATCCCGGATACGCGCCGGCGCGGCAGCGGTACGCGATGTTCCTCGCCACCCGTCGACGGTTCGACGAAGCGCTCGCCGAAGTGGCGCGCGCGCGAGCGCTCGACCCCATGTCATCGGCAGTCCAGAGCGCCGAAGGTCGCATTCTGAATTTCGCGGGCCGGTACGACGATGCGGTCGCCGTGTTCCGGAGGATTCTTCAGGTCGATCCCGGGTTCGCGACCACGCGCATGGATCTGTCGGACGCGCTGATGGCCCAAGAGAACTGGGCTGAAGCCCACGCCGAAATCGATCGGACCGCGGCGATCATCGGCGAGACGGCGTCAATTGTGTTCTTCAGGGCCTATTCCGCGTACCGCCAGGGCCGGCACGACGAGGTTCGCGCGCTGCAGGCCATCATGGAAACGCGGTACGCGCAGGGCACCGCATCCATCGATGAACTGGCGATCATCTCGCTCTGGCTCGGCGACTCCGACCGGGCGGTTCAGCTCCTCGAGGAAGCGCTGCGGCGCCGCGCACCCATGCTCGCCTACGTTGACGTCGAATTGACATCGCGCGCGTTGCGGGACGAGCCCCGCTGTCGGGCGCTGCTTCGGACGCACGATCTCGTCTCCGCAGAGTAAGTCGACTGCTAGAGGCCTTGACCGACTCGAATCTGGGTTTTTGAGTCAAGTCTTCGGTCAAGGCCGTCCGCGCGGCAGCGCGGCGTAATCAAGCGATGCGATCTAGCGAGGCGGAGCCTGAACGGTCTGAGGCGGAGCCTCGCTAGATCTACGAGGATGCGTTTTCTGGTTGAGCATCAGCAATCGAGGAACTCGTTAAGATAGTCCGATGATGCGGATTGGCCTGATCGTATTCACTCTCTCGGTGCTCTGCGGTTCTGCGGGCGCCCAGCAGACATTCAAGCCGGACGTCGGCCGTCAGGGCAAGGACACCCCCTGGGTGCCGACATCGCCGGAGCTCGTCGAAAAGATGCTGGATCTGGCGAAGGTGACGCCCGACGACTTCGTCATCGATCTCGGATCGGGCGACGGCCGCATGGTCATTGCCGCGGCGAAGCGCGGCGCCCATGCGCTCGGCGTGGAGTTCGACTCGAACATGGTGAACCTTTCGCGGCAGCTCGCCACCGAAGCGGGCGTTGGCGACAAGGCGACCTTCGTGGAAGGCGACATGTTCGAGGCCGACATCTCGAAGGCCACCGTGCTCGCGCTGTTCCTGTTGCCCGACAATCTACGGCGGCTCGAGCCGAAGTTCCGCGCTCTGCGACCCGGCACACGTATCGTGGTCAACACGTTCGGCATTCCGGATTGGCAACCGGACGTGACAGAGCAGATGACCGAGAACTGCACGACCTGGTGTACGGCGATGCTGTACCACGTGCCGCCGCCCATCCGATGACAGTGACTTGGAATCCGAGTTCCTGCCGCAGCTAGCGAAGCCGCGGCGAGATGAGCGCCTGTCACTCGATTACACGGACGCTGAAATTCATGCCGGTCGTCGGTCAGCGATGCGGTGCCGTTAACATCTTCTTGTAACCGACGGCGGTCGGTGCGATCCTGAGCCGTCGCGTCTGTGGCACAGCGCTCAGCTGCGTGGCCCGGCTGCTGCTCTCGACCCACTGGAAGCAAACGCTTTTTGAAAGAATGTCAACGCTCGCCTCCCGGAATCGCAGTCGGCTCGCGTTCGAGCTCCGCGCGATCTCCTGGATTGCCGTACTGGCGATGATCCCGGTGGTCTTTCACTACACCAGTCGAGGCACATGGGACCCTCGTGAAGAGAACGTCAGCGGCGCCTGGAGCGCAGGCTTCTTCAAGGCGCAGGCCGAGTCGATGCTTGGGCACGCCCGGTTGAACGTAAAGCCGACCGATATTCAAGGCGAGTGCTACGAACGGGATTCCCTCTGCTACGGTTACTTCGGTATCACGCCGAGCGTGCTGCGAATCCCGTTTCTCGGAATCCTCCGTTATTTCCGTTCGGCTCTGACTCCGCTCTATCTCGGGTTTGCCGTCATCCTCGCGTACTGGGCCGCGCTGCAGATGATTCAACGGTCGCTCTGCGAATCCGCTGGTCGGGCGCAGCCGAAAACGCTGGCTCTCGGGTACTTCATCTTGGGTGCTGTTGCGCTCGGGGCCGGCGGCACTCTGTTTTTCGTCACGCGTCCCGCCGTCTATGAAGAAGCCATCGCGTGGAGCGTGGCCTTCGTTCTCCTGACATTGAACCACGTGTGGGCGTGGCACTCGGGCGAGCGTCGTGGCCTTACCCCCGCGGTGCTCTTTGGGATTGCTGCCGCCAACGCCAGACCTACAGCGGCGATCGCCTGCGCCGTGCTCGGCTTGGTCATCGCCGCCTTGTGGCAGTCCCGGGATCCGCACGCGGCGGGCCGAAATCCGAACACCGGCATGGACGGTAGTCCCGATCAGGCCGTCAAGCCCTCTGAATCGAGCAGACGCGCGCTTGGTGCCGCGCTCTGCCTGAGCCTGCTTCCCGGACTGACTGCCGCAAGTGTGTTCTGGCTGAAGCTCAGAACGCCGATGCCCACCCAGCACCTGAACGAACAGTTCTTACGAGGGGCCCATTGGAAGGCAATCCTTCAACGCAATGGCGATAGGACGTCTGGCCTCGTCTTCGCGCCGACCGAACTCGTTGCCTATTTCAGACCCGACACAGTGACCCGTCGCGGCGATTGGCCGTTCTTCGATTTTCGCTTCCCGGAGGAACCCATTCTTTGGGTACCGCCGCTTCCCGAAGGCGGCGCGTACGTGGAGCGGTTCACCAGCTTGACCGCGACGATGCCGCTGCCCTGGATGATCAATCTAGGGGTCGCGGTGTGGCTCGGCCTCGAGGCGTGGAAGCTGGCCGCCGGCAGACGAGGTGCGTCTTCGTCGCTCTCGCCCACGCTTTCTCGAGGACAGTGGATTTTCAGCGCCGGCCTGTTGGCCAGCGCTGCAGCGATGGCGGTGCCCGTCGTGACGACCGTCGGCATCACGAACCGCTACTTGGGTGACTTTTTTGCGACGAGCGCAGTTGGCGTCGCGCTCGGCCATCACGTCCTGCTCCCGTTCCTGGCTCGTCGTCCGATCGTCGCCGCGGCCACTGGGCTAGTCGCGCTGCTGCTCGTCGGCTGGTCCGTCGTGGTGACGCTATCGCTCACCACACGGCTCGTGCTCCTGTGAAATTCCGCGATGCAATTGGGGCGACGGTCGTCGATCGCTTGTGCGACAACTTCTTCTGCGCCTCCGTCCCCATACATTTCCGCGGTGTCGATGAGGCTCATACCGAGGTCGAGCCCGAGTCGAAGCGACGCGATTTCCGTCGCGCGCCGGCGTCGGTCTTCCCTTGCCGCTCTCCAAGGAAAGCGGTTTCCTTTCTGAACGCGCGAGCCGATCGATGAGGTACGGTCCCTGGATCAACTCGTCAGGGCATGAGGAGATGCAGATTCAAATGTGCTCATCGATCCACTGGACACGCGAAAAGGAAACTCGTGTTAGATCTGGAAGTATCGTCCAGCTTCCCTGTCCGGTGCTCACGATCCGGCGTACCCAAGTGACGAGAGCCTCATGAAGCACCCCGTGGAGTTCAAGGATTGGACTCCAAACGTGCAGGTCCGCGAATTGCTGGAGACGCAGTCCGCCACCTTCAACGCCTCACCAAAACCCTGCCCCAGGAATCGCTCTTCCTACGGGTTGTCGTCGAACGGAACAAGACCCGAACGCTCTATCGAGTCGCGATCACACTCGACCTGCCAGGGCCCAACCTCGCGACCGACGAGGAGCGTCACGATCTCAAGGAAGCTGTCCGCGATGCGGTTGCCGAGAGCCGCGCTCAGCTGGAGAAGTACCGTGAGAAGCTCACGCATACTTACGAGTACAAGCGGCCCGCGCGCCGGGAGCAATTGAGACGGCTGCGCGCCGGAACATCGGCAGGGAAGCGGGAAAGGCCACGATGAGAGTGTCCTGCTCGATGCGGAGACATTGGTTGACTTGACGTGGCTGCTGGAGACGCCCGTCGACCCGAAGCGTCTCGGCCGTCAGCGAGCTAGGGCGGTGACCAGAGTTGGGCAGAGTCGACCCTACTGTTCAGCTGGCAACTTCTTTGGCACCACACTTCCGCGACCCGCTTGAAGGCGCCATTTTCGCCCGAACGGTTTGCTGTAGCAACGCCACTCTGTTGGACTACCATGGCCCTGTCTGCGCTTCGGCGCGGTAGCGTCGTCACACCCGCGTAATCAAGGATCGTTACCGTAACGCGAGTGGTTCCGCTTCACACGTTTCTGCCACCGTCGGCAGTTCGCGAAGGTACCGAATCATGTCAGCCACCGTACGAGATATGTTGCGTGGCAAATCCGACGTCTACACCGTCGAGCCGGGCGACACGGTTTTCGAGGCTCTCCGCCTGATGGCGGACAAGAACATCGGCGCCGTCCTCGTTCGGTCAGATCAGAAACTCGAAGGCATCTTCTCCGAGCGCGACTACGCGCGGAAGGTGATCCTTCTTGGCAAGACGTCCAAAGAGACGCTCGTCAGCGAGATCATGACGACCCGGGTTATCTGCGTCGAGCCAGACTGGACGGCAGATCAGTGCATGGCGCTGATGACCGAAAAACGCATCCGTCACCTGCCCGTCATGGAGCAGCGACGGCTGGTTGGGGTCATCTCGATCGGCGATGTGGTCCGGGCAGTGGTCGACGAGCAGCAGTTCACGATCGACTCGCTGCAACGTTACATCACATCCTGACCGGCGTCCAACGCCGCCACGATTGCGGCCGCGGACCGATCGGTGTCGTTCAGCCGTGATTCACAGTTTGAAACGATACGCGCATCGCCGGCCGTCCTGGCTAGGTCGCCCCGCCGACCCAGCATATCCCTTCATCCAGATGGGTGCCGTTCAGCGTTTCCGCCACAGAGGACGACTACCACGTGTTCATCGATTGATGCCTTGTACCGCCCGGAAAGGATCGCCGCAAATGCGGCGGCACCGCCCGGCTCGACAAGTAGGCGAAACACGTCCCACAACACATCCTGCGCCCGCACGATGTCGTCGTCGTCCACAAGAAGTACGCGATCGACGTACCGTTGCGCGATCGGGAACATCAGTTCGCCAACGCGGCGCGGCGCGAGCGAGTCCGCTGCGACGCTGCCTGCCGGCGCATCAACAGGCCTTCCAGCCTTCAGCGCTTCGGTAAGCGTCGGTGCCCCGACGGGCTCGACACCAATAACGCGCGCGTTCTCGCCGGCGTACCACGCGGCCACACCTCCAATCAAGCCGCCGCCGCCGACGGCTACGAACAGAGTGGCCTCGTCGGGAGCCTGGCTGGCGAGTTCACGTGCCAGCGTGCCCTGTCCGAGTAGCGTCTCGATCTGATCGAACGCATGTATCGGCATCGCTCGTGACTCGGCAGCGTATCGCTCGCTTGCGTCGAGTGCGTCGGCATACCGGTCGCCCGTAATCACGACCTCCGCGTCGTACGAGCGAATGCGGGAGACCTTTACCGGCGAGGACACCGTCGGCACGAAAATCTTCGCTGGAATCCCGAGACGCCGCGCGGCATACGCCACAGCGATACCGTGGTTGCCACCCGACGCCGCCACCACGCCGGACGGCGGTATCGGTCGTGTCAGGAAGTTGGCGAAAGCGCCGCGCGCTTTGAAGGATCCGCCATGCTGCGTGAATTCCAGCTTCAGTGTGAGTGGAAATGGCCCGAGGCCCACATCACTGCCCTTCGCGTGCAGAACCGGCGTGTGACGGATGTAGGGACCAATGACTTCGTGCACGCGTGCGATATCTGACTGCAGACGTCCCATCCGGCTATTCTGCCATTCACATACCCGGTGGGCGATTTCCTTCAGTGGTACCTGCGCGATGGAGGCGGGCGACAACATCGACGTGCGCGTGCTGCTGCCGCAGGTGCGAGTTCCGACACTGGTGGTCCACTGTGACGACGACCGCGTGGCCGTACCGGAGCACGGCCGGGTACCTTGCGGCAGCCATTGCTGGCGCCCGCTACGTGTCGCTGCCGAGCGCGAACCATCTCCTGAAAACGAGCCGGCGTGGCCCCTGTTCCTCGAGGAGCTCGGGCACTTCCTTGGATGGGACACAGTCGACCAGAGCCCGTGACGGCCATGCGGCGAGCCATCACGTGGTTGCTGGGCAAGCGGTCCAATAGACAGGAAGCGCGTCTTGAAGGTCGTCTTCGCGAAACCACTAAGAGGACTTCGCAGACTCGGCAGATCCGTTTTTTGGCACAGAAATCGCTGCCTCTTGACGACGGGACTATCATCGGATCCAGTATGCGTGCCGCTCGATATTGTGGATTTGCTCTGTGTTTGCTCCTGTGCGGAGGATCAGCAACCGCCTCGACCATCACCTGGAGTTTTGCTGCGCCGGTCTCCGTGTCGCCCGTTGCTGCGACGCAGCCGGGATGGGCCCCTTATCTCGCGCTCGACGGAACGACGATTTACGGCCGCTTCACGTTCGATTCGGACGCGCCCGACTTCAATCCATTGCTGAATATTGGCGAGTACGTAACCGGACCATGGTCACTGGAGGTCCCGGCCTTCAATACGACATGGGGAGCAGCAAGCGGCCTGCTCCAGGTCGCGACGACGTCGCCAAATTTCGCAGGCATTCCCTGCTTCAACGGCTGCTTGAGGGGGACCGCACTCATCACGGAGAACTCGAATCCTTCAGCACCCGGTCCGCCGCCGAGAGAATTCCCGTTACCTGCGCCCCTGTTCGAGTTTCGTGCATTCGCCCTGGGATTCCTGACCGACGGCTTGCCGGTCGACCTTGAATCGTTCCGAACCGGAGGGTGGCAGTTCTCCAACTTGGGGATCATGGGAGGCCCCTCCTTCACCGTGCAGTCCTCGCCAGGTGTGCAACCAATTCCCGAGCCAGCCTCGCTCCTCCTGATCACCGCCGCTGCGGTCGTCCGCATGATCAGACGGCGAACGATGTAGACAATCCGCTTCTCCTTGCACTGCGTCATCCGCTCAAGCCAGCTCGTTTCTCGGGCCGCGAACGTACCAGAAAATTGACCGCATTCAGACGATGTGTGGCGAATGCGCCGTCATCTGAAGCGCTCCACCAACATCAGATCGTGAGCGCTTCGGTCCAGTTGGGACCACATGAACACCGAACCGTCCCGAACGGCAGAAAAACCGGTCGCCGAAGGAATAACGTAACCGGTGACTTCGGCGATCTTCGACACCTCGCGAGTCGTGGAATCGTAGAGCCAAATTGGCGAAGGTGGGTTGGACGTCGTGACATCGATCCAGGCAATGCCGCTGTCGATGACCGTCCAACTGCTGGACACCACCGATTTGAATCCGGGGAGTCTGGTCTCTCGGCCGCCCTCGACAGGCACGCTCCAGAGCCCTCTGCTGTAACGCGCCTGAACATAGTAGAGCACTTGCCCGTCCGACGACTCGAGCGCTTCGAAGCCGCCGTTCCTCGTCACTTGGCTTGGAGTGCCGCCGACTACCGGCATCTTCCAGATTTGATGCGCGCCCGTCCGATCTGAGCGGAAATAGATCCAGCGCCCATCCCCCGACCACGTCGGTTTGGACTCGACGGACGTCTCGTGAGTCAGCCGCACAGGTTGCCCTCCATCAGCTCGCACGACATACACATCTGCATTCCCGTCTACTCGTGCGTCAAATGCAATTCGCTGACTGTCGGGCGACCAGCTCGGCGAGCCGACATAGCCCTGCCGGAACGAGGTCATCTGCCGGCAATCCGAGGCTTCCGGATACGCGCACACCCACACTTCGAACCATCCTGAGCGGTCTGAAACAAAGAACAGGCGGCGGCCGTCTGGGGACATGCGCGGGCTCTGCTCATCGCGAATGGAGGCCGCGAAGAATGAGGGGTTCCGGGCATTCCATGCGCCGTCAGCACCGCGCGTCAGGAGTCAAGGGAAGTAGACAAAGGCGCGCGTGCTGCTTCTGATCCGAACGCGGGCTATCGATTGATAAGAGCGAAGTACGGTTCGACCTCGATGCGCCATGCGGCACCGATGCGCCGCAACACGAATGGCATCTCGACGGGTCCGAATTGACCGACGATGACCTTTCGATCGACAGCCGTGGAGCCCTCGACCACGCGCCCGGACGGCATGCGATAGAACTCGGCGGGGCCGACCTCGACTAGCGGCATCTCCATCGCAGTTGCCTCCAGCACCCCGGATGGCTCGCGGTACGGCGGGGCGCCGGCGAACAATACGCCGATGTCGGCGCCCGGCACTGTGAAACGCGAGGCTTCGCCACGATCGAGAGCAATCAGCGCAAGCGTGAGGCTGCGGATCGCGTGGCCCGGTGAGCCCGCGGCGGGCGGCCCAGCGTTCGCCATGTCGAGCATGGCGACCCACCATCGCAGGTCGACCTTCCAACCGTCCGGCTCACGAATCACGGTTACGACAGCAGGTCCACCCTGGCCCGATGCAATGAAGCGGCCGACGCTTCCTACCGGGTAGTCGCCGTGTGCATCCGGCTCGACGGGCGTGCCGCGAAGCAAGACGTCATCGCTGCGACGGACCTGCAGCGTCTCCAGCCTTCGCGTCGCCTCGAGTTGCCCTTCGGGCGTCAGTGGCTGTGAGTTGATGAAGCGGCTCGCACGGGGATCCGGTCGAATGGCTCGCGCAAACGACTGAGTATCATGCATCGCCAGCGCTCGCACGAATTCACGGACGGCACGCTCCGGTCCGGTGGTCGCGCCGCTCGCGACAGCGCCGGTCATCACACAAAGACCCACCGCTCCGATCCATGAGAATGGCCGCATCCGGCTCTTCGATGTCATGTTCAATCTCCTTTGCATGCTCATTTCGCGCGGGCAACAACTGTCTCGATTTCTCGCTCGATTACGTCGCTGTCGTCGAACAGCGTCAGATTGATCGCGCTCTCGATTTCAAGCGTCATTCCACATTCCTCTTGATCGAACACAACACGCGTCGAGCGTTGCCCGAACTGCTTCTACGGGCGCAGGAAGCTGCTCGAATCGATCAGGACCACCAAAACCGGCGCACGGCGTGAGAATGATCAGTGCCACTAAGAGGGCAAGGGCAGTCCAATAAGGATGAGGCAGGATGTCGATGGCGCCGATGTCTCAACGGGCGCAAAAGAGTCTGATGAATCGATCATCGTCCCGGCTCCGGACTTCGGGAGATTCCGACCCACCGTGTTACACTCCCGGGCGAATCCTCACGAGGAGCGACAGATGGACCCGGCGGCCCAGGTCACAAAGCTGTTGCTCGATCTGAAAAACGGCGATCCCGCGGCGGTCGATGGGCTGATCCCCATCGTCTACGACGAGCTCCGCCGCCTCGCCGCGCACTACTTGCGCGACGAGCGCGCTGCGGCCACGCTTCAACCAACTGCGCTGGTGCACGAGGCGTATCTGAGACTGGTTGCGCAGGACATGCCCGATTGGGAATCCCGCTCGCATTTCTTTGGTGTCGCCGCCCATCTCATGCGCCAGATCCTCGTCGACCACGCACGCCGTCACCGCAGCCAGAAGCGCGGGGGCGGTCAGGTGCCTGCGTCGCTCGACGAAGTCGTCGCCTTTGCACCGGCGAAGTCCGATGACATCGTGGCGCTCGATGATGCGCTCAACGCATTGGCGGCGGTGGACCCTCGTAAATCCAAGGTGATCGAGCTCCGATTCTTCGGCGGGCTGAGCGCTGAGGAAACAGCGCGGGCCCTGAATGTCTCGGTGGGAACCATCGGCCGCGAGCAGCGATTGGCGGAAGCATGGCTCCATCGCGAGCTGTCCCGCGGCGACGCATGACTCCGGAGCGCTGGGAAACGATCGGCGAACTCTTCGACCAGGCGCTGGCGGTGCCGACTCGCGAGCGCATGGCGTTGCTCGACCAGGGTTCGGGCGCCGACCAAGAGGTGCGACGCGAGGTGCTGTCGCTGCTCGCGAGCCACGCCGCCGCCGGCGGATTCGTTCAGAAACGAATCCACGCCGCGCTCGAGTCGTTCCATCGGACGAGCAGTGCCTCCACGCTGTCGCGGGTCGGTCCGTACCGTTTGGTGCGGGAGCTTGGCCGCGGCGGCATGGGCGCAGTCTTCCTTGCGGAACGAGACGATGATGAATATCAAGCCAAGGTCGCGGTCAAACTCGTGCGACCAGGGATGGACACGGAGTTCATCCTCGCGCGCTTCCGTCGCGAGCGGCAGACGCTCGCGCGTCTCCAGCATCCCAACATCAGCCGCCTGCTCGATGGCGGCACCACGGACCAGGGCCTCCCGTACATCGTCATGGAATACATCGACGGTCCTTGGATCACGACGTATGCGGCGCAGCACGAGCTCGGGAGCGACGCCCGCCTGCGTTTGTTTCTGGAGGTCTGTTCGGCGGTCGACTATGCGCATCGCAACTTCATCGTCCACCGCGATCTGAAACCGGGCAATATCCTGGTCGACGCCGGAGGCGTGCCCAAGCTCCTCGATTTTGGTATCTGCAAGCTGCTCGTTGAGGCCGTCACGGCCAAGGACACGCTCGTGCCGGGGCTCACCCCGAGCTATGCGAGCCCCGAGCAGATTCGAGGGGAGGCCGCTACTATCGCCTCGGATATCTACTCACTCGGCGCCGTACTCTACGAGCTCCTCACCGGCGCTTGCCCGCGCAGTTTCGAGAATCTGACGCCGCTTAAGATCCAACAAGCGCTGGAGATCCCGATCGTGCCACCAAGCGCAGCGGTCGGCGACCCGCGAATCGCGCGACAGCTCGCCGGAGACGTGGACAACATCCTTATGTGCGCGCTCGACCCCGAGCCGGCACGCCGATACGAGTCGGCCGGGCAGTTCGCGGACGATTTGCGCCGACACCTCGAGCACGAGCCGGTCCGGGCCAGACCGCAGACCATTGGCTACCGCGCCGGGACCTTTCTGCGCCGGCATCGAGGAGCAACTGCCGGTGTCGCGTCCGTGTTTGCAGCGTTGCTGGTGGGGGCGGCGCTGTCGCTGCACGAGGCCCGACTCGCCGACGCTCGCCTGGGGCAGACCCGTTCGCTCGCCGCAACGCTCGTATTCGACGTCCATGATTCTGTGCGCGACCTTCCCGGCTCGGCACAGGCACGCCAGATGATCCTGAAAACGGGTCTCCACTATCTCGATGAGCTCGTCAAATCGGCCGGACGCGATCCGCGCGCAGAGAAGGAGCTTGCAAGCGCCTACCGGCGGCTCGGCGACGCCCTGGGCAATGCCGAATCTGCGAACCTCGGAGATCTGCCTGGCGCGCTCGTTCAGTACCAGAAGGCGCTGCCGCTTCTGGACGACGCGATCCGCCGCGGATCGGCCGACATCGATGCACGGACCGAGCAGCTTGTTCTGTATAACCGGATCGCGACGATTCAGTTGGAAACAGGAAAGCTGCGCGAGGCGCTGCAGACCTTTCAGGGCGCCATCGAGGGAGCCTCGATTCCGGCGGCGTCGAGCGATCGGGAGTTCCGCCTGGCGCTTGCTGATGCGTACCTGGGATCGAGCAAGGCGAAGCGAAATCTGGGCGACGATCGCGGAGCATTCGACGCGGCCTCCGAATGCTTGCGACTGTCCCGGGAAGCCGCTGGTGCCGATCGATCGAATCCCGTCGTGATGGGGGGATTGGCCAGCGCACACGCCGCGGTCGGGATGGGCGAAATGCGCCTCGGACAGCTCGGAAGTGCGCTCGCCAGTTTTCGGGAGGGCGCGGCAACGCTCGAGACGCTCGTTGCCTTCGACCGTCGGAACGTCAAATGGAATCGCGAGCTGATGCTCGCGTACGGACACATTGCCGACGTGCTCGGTAATCCCGATCTGCCGAACCTTGGCGATCGGCCGGGCGCGCTCCAGGCGTACCGTCAAGCCGCGGAGATCGGTAAACGGCTGTACGAGGCCGACCGCTCCGATCAGCGTGCCGCCTCTGACTACGCGATCGTCCTGAGCCGCGTGGAAACCGCGATGGACGACAACGATCTCACGCAGAAGCTTGCAGTCCAGCGCGAATCACTCCGCGTTCTCGACGAGGCCGCCAGGACCAGTCCGAACAACGTGACGCTGCAGATCTATCGCGCGGTCGTCGACCTCCATCTGGGCGACTCGCTGACGGCCGCAGGGAAGGTCGAGAACGCACGGCTCGCCTACCTGGAGTCGGCAGCGATCTCGGAACGCTACGCCGCGCTGGGGCACGCGTCGCTCCTCGTGACGTTCATGCGGGCGAACCAGTGTCTCGCGCTGAACGCCGTCGCGCGCGCGCGGCGCGCCGACGCGCTGGCGTTCGCCGAGCGCGCGCTCCATACGGGAGAGAATCCGCCGGCCGACGTCCCGTCGGCGCGAGCTGGTCCGCGCGCGCGTTCGACGATGGGTTTGACCTATGCGGCGTTGCTGCGCAGCCCCGTCCGGCAGCCGGGCGACCGTGAGAACGCAGTGTCCTGGCTGCGGAAGGCTGCGGACGCGTGGCATGTGGCTCAGTCCGATCCCGCCTTCGCGGCGCCACACCGGCGCGAGATGCGCGAGGTCGAGGAAGCGCTCGCCCGAATCGAGCGGCGGTGATCGATTGGGCAACCGGATTGCGCCCGAGGGATTGATGATGACTCGCGACCAGTGCGAACTGGTCAGACAGAGCCTGGACCGACTGTGCGAGGAGGTCGGCCCGGTGTCACTGCTGCTGTACGGCAAGCTCTTTGAGCTGGATCCGTCGACGAGTCGTCTGTTCCACAACGACATCGTCGCGCAAGGCCACAAGCTGATCGACACGCTCGACGCGGTCGTCGGGTCGCTCGACCGGTTCGAATCCATGCGGCCCCGCCTCGCGAAGCTCGGACGCCTGCACGCCAGCTACGGCGTCCTGCCGGGCCACTACGACACCCTGGTCAACGCTCTCCTGTGGGCGTTCGCTCAGGCGCTCGGCGCGGATTTCGACGCCCGCACCCGCGAGGCCTGGCAGGCGGCCCTGAAAGCGGTCGCCTCCGTCATGCAAGAAGGAGCTGCCGCCCGCGAGTGATCGGGTTCCACATCACATATGCGACGGGTGCGGCTCCCTCAGAAATCGTCCCGTCGCACGCAATCCTGCCTTCAGCCAATGACGAGCTGCTTGCGAAAGGTCTAAGTTCAGTCGCCCGGGGGTGATCGGTTTCGAGGTCCTCTTGCGCCCGGATCACGTGAAAGGCGGTGCAGAACAATGACCTCACAGCAAGTCGATCTACTGCAGCAGAGTTTTCGGTTGATTAAACCCGTCATGGATGACGCGGCGGTCGTGTTCTACGAGCGCCTCTTCGAGATCGATCCGTCCTTGCAGCGACTATTTCACAGATCACCGCGCGAGCAGGCGCGCCTCCTGGCAGAAACGCTCACCGCTGTCGTCAGCGAGATCGATCGGCCCGCGCAGCTTCGGCGCGTGATCGAGGCATTGGGCCCGCGTTATGCCGCCACTGGCGTGCGCGACGAGCACTACCTGGCGGTAGGCGAGGCGCTGCTGTGGACGCTCGAGAACGCGTTGAAAGACGCATTCACGTCCGACGTGCGAGACGCCTGGATGACCGCGTATAGTTGGCTGGCCTTCAGGGTGCAGCGCGCCACGGCGCGCTGTCGCCCGGATGCGCCGGTCGGAGAACCCACTCACACTGACCTGCCGCCGCGTCCGTGCTCCGAGCGTTCATGACGCCTGCTGCTCCCACCCGACGCCCCTTTTCACGACCAATGGCCAGCTCGTTCTGAAGATTCGACCGCAGTCGGAGATGGCCCAGAGGAGTCCTTCCGCATCGGGCCAGTCGTTCGATCCCCTTCGAACCGTGTATAGTCCTGAGCCGACCAGACTGATGATCCCGCTCGATTCGCGCGAAACGTACTCAGTGAAGAAGGAGCGCGCCGCCAGCGAGGTTCGCCGCCACTCGGGGCGCGTTGCGCTCGGAAAGAGCTCCATCTCGAACCTCTTTCGATACGTGCCGCGAAACGATCGGCCTCGCCGAGTCAATCTGGGAGACCTCGATCGAGTGATCGCGATGGACGAAGCGGAACGCATCCTGGACGTAGAAGGGCTGGCCACGTTCGAGCGGATCGCGGACGTCACCCTGCGACAAGGGCTGATGCCACCCGTCACGCCGGAGCTCAAACACATCACGATTGGCGGCGCAATCTGCGGGATCGGTATCGAGTCCACGTGCTTCCGTCATGGCTTCGTGCACGACAGCCTGCTCGAGGCTGACGTGCTTCTCTCCGACGGCCGGGTTCTGTCGTGCAACGCCGACAACGCCCATGCCGATCTCTTCCATGCTCTGCCCAACTCGTACGGAACGCTTGGGTACGTGCTTCGCGCCGCGATCCGGCTCGAGCCGGTTCGGTCGTTCGTGCATCTGACGACAACGGTCCACCCCGACATCAAGGCGTATCTTGCCGCGATGCGCGCCGCGACCGAAGACCCGGATATCACGTTCGTCGAAGGGCTGATCGAATCCGACGAGCGGTTTCATGTGATGTCAGCGCGGTCGGTCGATTCCGTGCCTCACGTCGACGACATCGTCCGGCTGCACGTGTTCCATCGGCTCGCCCTGGAACAGCGCGATGTTTACCTGACCGTGAAGGACTACTTGTTCCGGTACGATCCCGATTGGTTCTGGAACATTCCCGAGGGCTGGCCGTACCGCCTGTTCCGCCGCTACGCGCCGCGCGGACTGCGCAATTCCGGTTTCTACACGCGCTACACGCAGTGCACGCGCGCGCTGGCAAAACTCTGGCCGTGGCATGCTCAAGAGGAGAGCGAGCCGCTCATACAGGATTGGGAGGTCCCCTGGAGCAGGGCGCGCGAGCTCATTGAGCTTGCTCTGGCGGAGGTCGATCTCGAAGGCAGACCCTGGGCGGTCGTCCCGATCCGAACGCGTCATTCGCCGACACTGTACCCGGTTCGCGCCGACGAGCTCTACCTGAATCTGGGCTGCTATTGCTACGTGCGGAAGCACCAGAGTCGAGAACCGTACTACTTCACGAAAGTTCTCGATCGCAAGTGCTTCGATCTTGGCGGTATCAAGATGCTGTATTCGTCTTCGTTCCTGGACGAGGAGGAATTCGACCGCGTCTACAACGGCGAATCGTATCGAGGGCTCAAGGCTAAGTACGATCCGCGCGGTGCGTTTCCAACTCTGTACGAGAAGTGCCGTGCGCGGTGATCGACGCCCGTCTTCCGTCGATCCCGCGAGTCGGCTCTGCTCGAACGGCTCCAGCCGCACAACGCTCGACGTTCCGGTCTCGCGCAGCAATGGCTGGGGCGATGTAAGTATGGTTGTGAAGAGACCCTCGTTCGGCGCGCTCCTGCTTGGGCTGATTCCATTCGTGATGATGTGCTTCTCGGTTTCACTGTGGGACCGCGTGTATCCAATGATCCTCGGCGTTCCCTTCAATCTGTTCTGGCTGCTGGTGTGGATTCCGCTCACCTCTTCGTGCATGTGGGCAGCGTATCGCTTCGAAACTCCACGCACTGCTGAAACGCCGCCACATGATCAGAACCGAGAGCGGGCGCAATGAGTACGAGCGGCGTGGCTCTCGCGATCATCTTCGGCATCATCTTCCTGGGCGCCGGTATCGGTTTCGTGGCTGGAGCCCGCCAAAAAATGAATCTCGAGCAGTGGACGGTAGGCGGCCGAGGCTTTGGCGCGTTGCTCATGTACCTGCTCATGGCGGGCGAGGTCTACACTACGTTCTCTTTCCTCGGGGCAAGCGGTTGGGCATACTCCCGCGGTGGGCCAACGCTGTACATCCTCGCGTATTTGACCTTGGCCTATGTGCTGTCGTTCTATTTCCTGCCCCAAATCTGGGATTTGGGACAACGATACGGCCTGCAGACCGAAGCGGACTTCTTCGCAAGGCGATATGGCAGCAAATACCTGGTCGCCTATGTCGCCATCGTCGGAGTCATCTTCATCGTTCCGTACCTGCAGCTGCAACTGACCGGCCTCGGAATCATCGTCGAGGTAGCAAGCGCTGAGGGGATCGGCCGCACGCCGGCCATGGTCGTTGCTGGCAGCCTTATCGCGGCGTTCGTGTTTGCCAGCGGTGTCCGGGCGGTCGCATGGGTCAGCGTCCTGAAGGACGCGTTGATGGTCTTCGCAGTGGTAGCTGTGGGTATTGGCGTACCACGGGTCTACTTTGGCGGGATTGGCCCCATGTTCGCGGCGCTCGCGCATGCCAGACCCGCGCATCTGGTGATGCCGGGCGCCACCGCGAACCTGGGTCACACCTGGTACATCTCAACCGTGCTGTTGACCTCGCTTGGGTTCTACATGTGGCCGCACGCATTCGGCGCGGCCTTCACGGCTAGAAGCAGCGACACGTTGCGCCGCAACGCCGTAGTCATGCCGCTCTACACCATCACACTCGCATTTGTCATTTTCGCCGGCTTCACTGCGGTCCTGGTGATCCCTGGCCTGCGCGACGGCGACCTATCCCTGCTCACGATCGCGCGACAGAGTTTCCCCCCGTGGCTTCTAGGCGTGATCGGCGGGGCAGGTGCGCTGACGGCCATGGTGCCTGCTTCAATCTTGATCCTGACGGCAGCCACGCTGTTCGCCAAGAACCTGTATCGACCGATCTTCGCGCCCGCGATGACGGACGATCAGGTCGCCAGACTGGCCCGGATGATGGTCGTCGTGCTCAGCGTCATCAGTCTTTACCTGGCCATCCACAGCTCGACAACGCTGGTGTCGCTCCTGCTGCTGGGATACGCCGGCGTGACGCAGTTCTTTCCGGGCGTTGCGTTCGGTTTGTACTGGAGCCGCGTCACGATGGTCGGCGTGTTCGCCGGAATGATCGCCGGAATTGGTGTCCTCGCGTTTCTGGTCGTTACCAAACGGGATCCGTTCGTCGGGTTAAACGCTGGCTTCTTTGCCCTGTGCGTCAACTTCGTTGTCACCGGTGTCTTCAGTCTGCTTTCCCGGTTTCAGCAGAGCGGATTCGAGGGTTGAGAGGCGTCACAAGTGCCTGACCGGAAGTGACCGCGTGGTCTTGGGCCGACTCGTACGACGCCGTCGTCGCTGGCCGAGTGTTGATCCGGATGAACGCCGTAGTGATTAGAACGGTTTCATAACCTGTAGTGTCCGCCTTCAGGCGGACTCAGCGCCGGCTGAAGGCGGCGCCTACACAGGTTGTGAAACCGGTTCTAGCGATTTCCGAAGGGCAGCGGGTTGGCGAGACTGTCTCACTCGCCAGGTGTCGAACCGGGCCTGACTTGCTGCTCACCGACCCGCGTCGCCGAAATCAGGGTCGGAACCGCGACTGAATGTGACAGACTCTGTGACAACGGAAGGCGGCATGACCGCTCTTGATCGACGCACGGTATTGCGTGGCATGGGAGTGTTTGGACAATCGTGAAATGCCGGACATTTGTATGCAGCACATGATCGCAGTGATCTGATCGACAGAACCGCTTCGTTTCGGGCCGCACACGATAAACCACGGATGCAGGACCCGGCGATTCTTCGTGAACGCGCCAAAGTACACCTGGTCGGAGACGAAGAGCTCGAACAGCGCCTTCCCCGGCGCGAAGCGATTGTCGAGGTGACGCTAACGGACGGCACTCGGCTCACCGAACGCGTCGAGGCTGTGCGCGGGACCGCCGAGAATCCGATGTCACGCGCAGAAGTGGCGACGAAAGGTCGGGAGTTGATGACGCCCATCCTCGGTGCCGATCGTTCGGCCAAGCTCGTCGAACAGGTATTCAATCTCGAAAGAGTGACAGACCTTCGAATGCTGCGACCGTTGCTCCAACCCTACTAAAGAGTCGATCGACGATACTGAAAGCCTGAGAAGCGGAAAAATTATTCGGGAGGGCTTCTGCGTCACGGGACCAGCACGCCGACTCCTACACCTCCTGCGACACCCAGCGTGAGCCGGTGGCGCATTTGCGTGGCCTGGACTTCATTCGGCTCCGCATCCTGAAGCGTCCACACCAGCGACCCGTGCGACTTTGCCAGCGCCGTCAGGAGATCGAGCGCGGTCCCGTGCCAGACAGACAGCGACACGGGCTTGCTGTCGGGAAATACAGTAAATGTCTGGTCCCCTCCACCGAGGGCAGACATGACTGCTTTAACCGCGTCAGTCATCGGCGCGCCGTCCAGGTCGACGTCCGGCACCAGCGAGAACAGCACGTCGTTCGAGTCTTGCCACGCCGTTACAGGTCGGATCACGATGGTGCCGTCCACGACGCGCCACTCGTACCGGTTGTCCCTCGCGACGAGGACGTCCAGCACTTCCCGCAGTGTGCGACCCGTGGCCGTGAACTCCATCGCGTACGACAGGTGCTGCGGAGGCGGCCCGGGGGCAACCTGCATGCCGATCGGAATGTGAGCCGCTGCCGACAAATCCTGAGTTGCCCACGCTCCCACGCCTGTCAGAATGAGTGGATAACCGTCAGTCCGCATCCCGACGATCGCGTCCGCGATGTTCGCGGGGAGATCGCGCGGGCGGGTGAATCGACGACGATCGAGTTCATCCTCCGATCTTCGGCCCGACAATCCGAGCCCCCAGCCATTCACTCCGCTCATGAAGGACAGCGTGAACGGAAACAGCGGCTTCCTGCCGGTTGAGCGCTCGAATACCCACACCAGCTCACCGTGCGATCGGACGAGCGCATTCAAGAGGGATCGGATCGTGCCCTCCGGCGCATCAAGGACGAATGGCTTCGTGTCGCTGAACGCAATCGCCGTCGATCGCGGCGCACCAAGGAGCGTCGCCACAAGCGCGAAAGCCTCGCGCGGCGTCGTCTCCCCAAGGCGCACCGCTGGCGCAGGCGCATCCAGCGGGTGCATGAGCCGCGGTTGCGCCTCCGCTGCAGGTGACGCAACGTCTTGCTTCGGTTCGAAAAGAATCACGCCCCGGTCCTCGCGTGATTCGTATCGAGGATCGGCGCTGATCATCGCCGCGACGGCTTCTCGCACCGTGCGGCCCGTGAGCACGATGGACCGACCGGTCTCGACGCGCACCGGCGCCGGAAGACGTTCGAACCCAATCGGCACACGGGCGGCTTGCGAGAGAGCGCCGATTTCCTGGAGCGTGAATGCACGAAACTCGACCGGCTTGCCGGACGCGTCGGGGCCGACGGTGCGGTCGAGCACATCCTGAGCGGCCGCGATCGACGGCGACAGCATGTACAACGCCGCTGCGATCATGGGCGCCATTTGACGGACCATAGGGCCACTCCTTGCCAAAGTGATGCCCCGCGCGTGCGTGTGATTTCTGTTGCGGCGCATCATACGAAACAGCGCGGCCCGACGGGATCGTCAGCGGATTGACAATTCTGATTGCCAGTTCATATCTCACCGCGAATCGTTAACGCGCCGCAGGCGCGCCCTGCCGGCAGCGGCCGCCTGTCGCGCCGAAGGCGTACGGCGAGCTTCGCCGTAGCCTTGGGCGGACCCGTGCGTCGAAACCCCCGTCGTGATTCGAGCGCGTCTTGCCCGTATAATCGCGATGCCTCGCCCCTTTGCACCTGACTCCTGGCACGCGCATCGGACCGTTTGAAATCACTGCCCTGATTGGCGCGGGCGGCATGGGTGAGGTGTATTGCGCCACGGACACCAACCTGAGACGTGCCGTCGCGATCAAGGTCCTGCCGGCGTCTCTTTCGAGCGACCCTGACCGTCTCGCGAGATTTCAGCGCGAGGCGCAGGTGCTCGCCGCGCTCAACCATCCTCATATCTCGCAGATTCACGGGCTGGAGAAATCCGATGGTATCACGGCGCTCGTGATGGAGCTCGTCGAGGGGCCGACGCTTGCTGATCGCATCGCGCAGGGTGCGGTGCCGCTCGATGACGCACTCACGATCGCGAAACAGATCGCCGAAGCGCTCGAAGCGGCGCACGGACAAGGCATCATTCACCGTGATTTGAAGCCGGCCAACATCAAGGTTCGGCCCGACGGCTTCGTGAAGGTGCTGGACTTCGGTCTCGCGAAGGCCATGGAGCCTGTGGGCAGCGGGGCGAGTGTGTCGCTGTCACCAACTATCACCTCACCCGCGATGACACACGCGGGAATCATCCTGGGCACCGCTGCGTACATGAGCCCCGAACAGGCACGCGGAAAATCCGTCGACAAACGCACGGACATCTGGGCATTCGGGTGCGTGCTGTACGAACTGTTGACCGGACGGCGCGCGTTTGGGGGTGATGAAGTATCGGACGTCCTGGCCTCGATTCTCTTGCGAGAGCCTGACCTGGCGGCATTGCCAGCCGTAGCGCCGCCGTCGATCCGCCGGCTGCTCCGGCGTTGCCTCGAGAAGGATCAGTCTGAGCGGCTTCGCGACATCGGCGATGCACGCATCGAGATTCGAGACGCATTATCGAGAGCGGACGCGGAGACGGCGGGCGTCGCGCGTGCAGGTGCGGCTCGCCACAACCGCCCATGGCTCGCGGCGCTCGGCGCAGTGCTGGCGGTCGCATTCACGATATCGGTCGTACGTCCTTTCGGCCCGAGTTCCGTCGCAAACGAAATGCGGGTGGAGATTACGACACCCCCGACGGTGATGGTGGCGTCGGTGGCCATTTCGCCGGACGGGCGCGCGATCGCCTACGTCGGGGATGCTGAAGGGCAATCGCGGTTGTGGCTGCGTTCTCTGGAATCCGGGTCGTCCCGAGCAATCAGGGGGACTGATGGTGCAGGATCGCCGTTCTGGTCACCCGACGGCCGATCGATCGGCTTTTTTGAGAAAGGCAAGCTCAAACGCGTCGACGTGGACGGCGGATCTGTTCAGACGCTGGCAAACGCTCCGGGAGGCACCGGGGGTTCGTGGAACCGGGACGACGTCATTCTCTTTGCGGCGCTGGGGGAATCCATTTCGCGCATATCGGCCTCAGGTGGCGAACCTGTCGCGGTGCCCGCTCTTGCCCGGGAGGGCAGTGACTTTGCGCCACACTTCCTGCCGGATGGTCGTCACTTCCTTTACTTCGTCCGAGGGAGCCCCGAGATCCGTGGCGTGTATGTTGGCCGGCTCGACCAGTCGCTGCAGGCTCGACGCTTGCTCGCGTCCGACACAGGTGCCGTCTACGCGTCCACGGGGCACCTGCTGTTCGTCCGCGGCGGGGCCTTGTACGCGCAGGCCTTCGATCCGGATCGTCTGACGCTCGCCGGTAATCCCCTCCGGCTTGCCGAGGACGTCGCGAGCGACGTGACCGAGGCAGCGGTATCGGTCTCCAACACAGGCGCCATCGCGTTTCGGTCGCGCTCTGCAGTCGCTCAGTGGCAGTTCGTGTGGTTCGATCGAGCCGGCAGGGAAATCACGAGAATGGGTGATCCATCCCCGACTCTGAGGCAACCGTCACTGTCGCCCGATGACCAGCGGGTCGTGCTGTACCGAGGCATCGATGGAAATATCGACATCTGGGTTTGCGACACAAAACGCGGAGCATTCAGCCGCATCACGACGGACCCGGCCGACGACGTCATGCCCGTCTGGTCGCCGGACGGCAGCACTATCGTGTTCAGCTCGAACCGGACAGGCGTACACAATCTCTATCAGGTCTCCGTGACGGGCGATCGGAGTGAGAGCCTGCTTCTCTCGAGCGCGCAGACGAACGTCGCGACTCACTGGTCTGCCGACGGGCGCTTCCTGCTGTTCAACAGCCGAGACCCCAAGGGAGGTACAGACATCTGGGCGTTGCCGCTCAACCCGAAGGGAAAGCCATTCCCAGTCATCCGGACAGCTTTCGATGAAGAGGGCGCTCAGTTCTCTCCCGATGGCAATTGGATCGCGTACCAATCGGATAAGTCGGGCCGCCCGGAAATCTATGTCACGCCGTTCCCCGGTCACGGAACCGAGTGGCTGATCTCCACCAACGGCGGCACGCAGGTGCGCTGGGGACCAGATGGGAAGGAGCTGTTCTATGTTGCGGCGAATGGGCAACTGACGACGGTGCCAATCCGCGTTGGCGCGCAGATGCGCGACCCCGAAATCGGGACGCCGGTCGCACTGTTCACTCCACCACTCGGTCGTTCTGCGCGCCCAGGCGACTACCGGCATCAATACATGGTCGCATCCGACAGCCAGCGAATTCTTGTCACCGCTGTGAAAGACGAAGCGGCTACCCCACCGATCACTCTGATCCTGAATTGGAAGCCGCAGCAGTAGTCGCGGTGCCTTAGGGTTCGGCTTCAGCCGGCCCGCGCGCGCAGCCCTTCACGAGAGGAGACCCGGTAAGAGTTCAAAACAGGAACCGCACCTGGAGCTGGAACATCCGCGGGGGATCGATGTTCGCGAGCGACGGAAGCGCGTTGGTGGCGGTCCCAACGGCCACGAGCTGACCGAAGGTCGGGTTCGGCGTGGGCGTGTCGCCGTACGTGGTCTGAGCGCGGCCGAGCAGGTTTCCGTGATTGAACAGGTTGAACCCTTCCAGTCGGAGCAGGATCGCCCGGCCCGAATGCTTGATGCGTCCCTCGACGAAGAGCGATACCTCTGAAGTTGGGGTGCCGCGGAATGCCGACTTTCCGACGACTTTGCCGTCGACCACCGGACGGTCGTTGTTCGCGCCGTCACCGTTGTTGTCGATCCCGGTCGTCGCATTGAACGGACGCGACGACGCGAGCTGCACCACGCTGCCGGCAGTGATGTTGTATGGCAGGTTGTAGGTGAACCCGATTACCGCACGATGGCGCTGATCGACCACGCTCGGTCCGCGCTCTTCTTCACCGAGCCGCGCGATATTTGCGTCGTTCGGGTTGATGCCGTTGCCGTCCGGCTCGGTCGTGTTCGTGGCCTTTGCGAGCGTGTAGCTGACGTACGCGTGCATCTTCGAGTTGCCGCGGTAGCTGATCTGCGTTTGCAGTCCGTCGTAGTCGGCGACGCCAAGATTCATCAACACGTTTACCGAGCGCACGCCGCCGTTGACCGGGACGATAGGACGCGTCGCATTGGCAGCGGCGACGCTCCTGGTCTGGCCCGGCGCGGCGCGATCGAATGGCGTGGGGGCGTTCAGGTCGATGCTGCGATCGAGGTTGGTCCAGTGCTGGTGGACGTAGTCGGCGCCGACGAACAGGCCTTTCATGACTTCGCGCTCGGCGCCGATCGAGGTCACCTGACTTCGCGGGTTCACGAACTCGTCAGGGTAGTTCGGGAGGAGATCGAAGTTCAGGCCGTATGTCGCGAACTGCGACTCGTAGAAGTCGCGCTGACCCGCACGAATCGTGATGTTGCGGGCAGGCTGCTGCGACGGCGGCAAGGTACGCGGGTCGAACACCAATGGGACGCACGGGAAATTCAAGCAGGACGGGAACCCGAACTGTCCTGGCGTTGCCATGTAGGTCGTGAGTCCATCGAGGCCACCTGTCAGCGCGCTCGCGATCGCGTTGGCGCGAATCTGGGTGTAGTACATCGCGTACCCGCCGCGAACCGCCGTGCGCGAATCGCCGTTCGGGTGCCACCCGAAACCGAGCCTCGGGGCGAAGTTCTTCGTCGCGGTGGTCAGCGTCTGCCGATCGTACCGGAGGCCGGCATCGATAGTGAGATCGTCGCTCACGCGGATGCTGTCCTGCACGAACGCCACCGACATCCATTGTTTCAGCTCGTAGCTGGTGACGCCGTAGCTGATCGGCTGCGTGTACTGCTGCACGTCGCCCAGCATCAACTGATCGAAAGACGCCGTCGTGGTGCTGAGGAACGTGAACGTGCCGAGGATCGGGGTGCCCGGCTCGCTGCCAGTGCCACCGGTCCTGTGGCGAGTAAGGCTGCCTCCGAACCGGAGGTTGTGCCGCCCGCGCGACCACGACAGCGTGTCTGCGAGCTGCACCTGATGACCAAAGAGATCGGACGAGCGCGACTCACCGATGGTGAACGGCACGGACCCGCTGCGCGTGTACGTCGTCGAGAGTGTCTGCGGCTCCCACAGGGTGACAGGGTCGCCGTTCAGATATGCGAAGCGCGCTTCGTTCAGGAGGTTGCCGCTGACAACCGTCGTGTGATTGACCTGCGTCGTCCACGATCGCCGCGTGTATCTCCGGGCGACCGTCGGCGCGTTCGTGCCGGCGACGGCGTCGTTCGGATTCGTGTCGTGCATGCGATCGACGTTGGCCCGCACCATCAACGTCTGCGTCGGCGTGAGCTTGTGATCCATCCTCGCGTTGACGAGCGTCTGCCTGTAATGGCCCACGTATGTGAGGCTGCCGTCGGGCGGCAGGACGAATGCCGGCAGCGTGGGCGAGAGGAACGTCGTACGATCCTGCATCGTGTAGTCGGCCGTCGCGAAGAAGAACGTCTTGTCCCTGACGATCGGCCCGCCAATCGAACCGGAGATCTGATCCAATTCATCCGGCACGTCCGCGGGGTTGATCGCCGTGAGCGTCGGGGGCGTCACGCAGCTCGGGACCGACGGCGCGCAGAACCCATCGGTCGAAAAGGTTTTCGCCTGCCAGCTTCCGGGACGCGCCATGTAGAGCGCTTCGCCGCGCAGCGCATTCGTGCCCCCCTTGGTCACGATGTTCAGCGCGGGCCCGGCGGTCCATCCGAACTCCGCTGAAAAGGCGTTCGACAGGACCGAGATCTCCTGAACGGCTCCGACCGGCACGGTCGCCAGCATCGTCTGGCGTCCCCAGCTTTCGTCGTTGCTCGCGCCATCCAGCATGAATGTGGTCGTTCGCCGGCTGCCTGCGGCCGTGATGAAGTACGGCGTGTTGACGAAAAGGTCACCCGTGCCCTTTCCCTGGCGGAACGCCGCGTTGAACAGCGGCAGGTTCCCGATCTTGCGCCCGAGGATCGGCGTCTCGTCGATGGCGGCGCTGTCCATCCGCTGGCCGATCTGCGCGTCCGCGCGCACTCCTCGTGTCGTGCCGTAGACGGTCACCCCGGTCTCCCCGCCGCTCGCCACGAGCCTGACCTTGACGGTCGCCGCTTCCCCCGCGCGCAGCGTGAGGCCCGTGACCGCGTCGGCGGTGAAGCCCGTCCTGGTCACATCGATGGTGTAGGTGCCCGTCAGCGGCACCGCCGTGATCGCCGCCGAGCCATTGGCGCCGGTTACCACGTCACGAGTCGCGCCGGTCGCGCTGTTGACGAGCGTCACCCTCGCGTCGCTGACGATCGCGCCCGTCTGGTCGACCACGACGACGACGATCGTTGCCGTGTTGGGGGTCTGCGCGAACGCGGGTACCGCAAGCATTGATACGAGGACTAACAGACAGGCGCGCACCTGCATTCTCATCAGAGCCTCTTCACGCATACGGAGCATCGCCGTTGGCGGCGCCACGCGGACGGATTATTCCCAGCAGGAACCTGAAAAGCACATCCTGAATGGAAAAATGGGAGATCGAGATTGGAAAAACCCGATACGTTTTGCCATCTCCCATTTGCCATTTCCCATCAGGCCGTCTTATTCAAGCCGGCCTGCCAGGATTCGCCAGCACCGACGGAAGGACACGCCCCCAGTTCCTCTAAATCTAACCGGGTGTGCCATCTACTACCACAGCACGTAGGTCGCTCCTCTTCGATATCGAGCGTTCGAAAGGTGAGCTGTGGGGGCTGGGATCGTGCGGATGATTCGCGACCACGCTCCGCGTTTCACGGGCTCGGTGTTGACGTGGAGCGGTGGAGTTGCCCGGCGTGTGTCGTCAACGCACTTCCGTCAACCGGATGGACTCGCCGACGCGACGGAATGTCTCCTGAAAAGCCTCGGCGTCGGTCTCGGGCACGATCGTCAGGTAATAGAACAGGCTCCCATCGACGAGGAACGTCGTATAGACGGCGATGCGTTCCTGGCCGCCAAGCGGCGACAGATTGACGAGCGGCGTTGCAAGGGCAGAACGCTGCGACATCCGTATTGCCTGTTGCGTCCCGGCCGCGCGAAGCTCGGGATTGGCCTGCGCGACGGCCTGCAGCCAGGCGTTCGTCGCTTCCCGTAGATCGCGCGATCCGGCTTTCGTTACGCCGAACTCGATGCCGTGGGTGAAAACCGTCTGTCCGTTGAGTTGACCGTATCCATTTTGCGGGACGACTTTGATCGCGCTCTTTGAGGGGAGACTCGTCCAGTTGGCCGGAACTGACGCTTGAAACACTTTTCCACCACTGAGGTCCCGGTATTGCGACGAGGGTCGCGGTACGGGTTGCCCGGGGGTTCCGACGGATTGAGGCGCGTCGCCCCCTGACCCGCCCGACCGGGCCAGATCGGCCATCGACTTCGCCGGCGGCAACGATGCAAACGCCGACTTGATCGGCTCGAATTCGCTTGCATCGGCGGCGGTCGCGATCGTCAGGAGGCCTGCTTCCTGGTTGATGTATTGCGTCCGGTTGCCGGGATTTGGATGGCTGCTCATCCACTGCGGGCCGCTACCGCCACCACTTTTCGATTCGCGCTCGATCGTTTCGAACATATGAGCGAGCGCTCGCGGGTCGTAGCCGGCGCGCGCCATGATCTGCGAGCCCAGGAGATCCGCCTGCTTCTCGAAGTCGCGGCTGTATCGCAAGAGCAACGTGCCCAGTCCGAACTGGCTGCCCTGCGCGATCGCCCCTCCTGCTGCCCCTCCGACGACTGCGCCGCCGACCGCGCCGGCGAGCTGACCCAACTGCAACCAGGGATTCTGCGCTTTGGACGCATTGGCGGTTCCATGACGAAGCAGGACATGCGACAGCTCGTGCGCGATGACGCCGACGACCTCTCCTTCGGACGCTGCGGCGTCGAACATGCCACGGTGAACGAACATCGGTCCACCCGGGAGCGCAAAGGCATTTATCTCTTTCAGATTCACCGGCGTGAACGAATACTCGTAGACGGGTTCCTTGAGATCCGACGGGGCGGCCGCGACCAGTCGATCGCCAAGTTTCGTGAGATAACGAGCGATTCGCTCGTCCTGGATGATGGGATACTGCTGGCGAACTTCGGCGGCCGCTTCGCGACCGAGCTCCACGTCCTGCTTTGGCGTGTACTTGTTCTTCGGCAGCTTCACCACCGTCTGCGCCACGAGACCCGTTGCCGACACGCCCACAACAATCACGAGAGCCGCTGCACGCGCCGATGGGGTGTTGATCGCCATGACCGCTCTTCAATTCCGTTTCGTGGTCAGTCTTTCGTCAGAGGCCGGGAACCGACTCCGACCTCTGACGAAACGAGCCTTCTCTACTTGGCCGGATAGATCCGATCCGCGATCGTGTCGCGATGAAACGCAGAATGCTCGCGAACGTCGGCCCAGCCGCCCGCCGCGGGGGCCGCGGACATCGCGGCCCCGCGTTCGCTGGCGAGGTCCTGCCACGAGTTGTACCGAGTGATGGTCGCGAAAGTCCAGTTGCCCCCTTCCAGGTGTTGGAGCAAGACATTACCAGTTTGGATCTTGCTCGATGGTGCGGGTGCGCTCAGTGCCTTCTCGAGCTGTTCGCGATGGCCTGGTACGGTGCGGTGGACGCCCACAATATAGATCGAGCCCGCCGCGGTCGCTGATCCACCGATTCCCATCTGGCTCGTGAAGTCCGCCCATGATGGCCCGCTTACGAACGTGTCGTCATGCCACGCCCTGAGATTCCGTACCGCATCCGGAGGAGCCGGCGCTGCCGCACTCACCTCGGTCTTCGGGCCCAGGTGCTGAATGACCGCGTAGTCCCAGTCGTCGCCTTCGAGATGACGGAAGACGACGAAGTGCTCGGGCATCGACGAGGACTTGTCAGGTGCCATGAGCGCCTTGCCAAGCGCAGCCGCCTGTCCGGGAACCGCCTTGGTGAAATGCACGTGGTACACATCGGTCGCGGTTGACGACGCCGGTTTCGTCTGCGCTGACGATGGCGCCGTGGCAACAACTCCGCCCAACACGACTATCCAAGCAATGATGTCTCTCATCAAACCTCCGGGGCTCGAGCGAATCTGAACATCAAGCCGCCAGGTTGGACACACTGATGGCCTGTTCGGAACGCTCTGAGCTCGACTAACGTATCACGGATGAGGTTGGATCACATGCGAGTGGCCCGTGCAGAGAACACGCGTGAATGTCCGAACCCGGAGTGCCGGGCGGCCGTCCGAGGCGCCGCCGTGAATTCAACGACAGTCGCTCGCGCTCGCTCGACTGGCCTCTTCCGTGTAAGAGTAAGAGTTGTAATCCTGCGTACGCAGGTCGTTCGTGAAAGGGGACCGCATGTCATTCCGACGAACGCTCGCACTGAGCCTGCTGCTCGGAGTCATGGCGCCTGCCGCGGCGCGAGCCGATGGCATGATCATCCCGTTCGTTGGCGCCAACTTCGGCGGCAAGTCGGGGAACGAGCTTTCGGATGCGATCGGCGCGGAGCGCTTCGACTGGGGTGTGAGCTTGGCCTATATGGGCGGAGGGGTTCTCGGTCTCGAGGCGGATATCGCACGCAGTCCAGACTTCTTCGGTAAGACCGACCTCGGTGGCAGCAGCGTTCTGACCGCGACGGGCAATTTGCTGATCGGCATTCCGTTCGGCGGCCAGAAAGGCATCGGCGTTCGTCCCTATGCGCTGGTGGGCCTCGGCGTGATTCGCTCCAAGGTCGACGCGTTCGGCGATGTCCTGAGCCTCGACAACAGCAAAGCCGCATGGGACATTGGCGGTGGCGTGATGCTGTTCTTCGGGACTCACGTCGGCGTGCGTGGCGACCTTCGTTACTTCCGCACGTTCAGCGCCGTGGACTTTATCGACGTCATCGAGCGAACGGACAGGCTCGATTTCGCCCGGGGCTCGGCCGGGCTCATTCTGAGGTTCTGAGGCGCGTAATGCGCTCGAGCCGCAGATGACTGTCTCCCAGCAGTCTTGGGTTACCCTTATCGGCCAGCATGACCGACAAGCCCTACGCATCCATCGTCGCCGCGTGGGAAGGTTGCCTGAGGCTGTACGGGGATAGTGCGCCCGGAGTCGGCTGGCTACGCAACGACGCGGAGCTTCGCTATCGGATCATGCTCGACCTGTTGCGATCGGCCAGCGATGTAACGTTGCTCGATTTCGGCTGCGGAGCCTCTCATTTCTACGAGTTCATCCGCCAGCGAAGGTTGAACGGCATCGGCTACAGTGGACTCGACGTTTCTCCCTCGTTCCTGGAGCTTTCACGGCGCAAATTTCCCGAGGTGACCTATTACCAGGTCGATCTGCTCGATGACGATGCAACGGTTCCCGTCTTCGACTACGTCGTGATGAACGGCATCTTCACGTATCGCGGCCGTCTGAGCGACGACCAGATGTTCGACTACATGTGCCGGCTCGTGCGTCGCGTGGCATCGAGGACCAGGGTAGGCCTGGCGTTCAACGCGATGTCCATGCATGTGGACTCGCAGCGTGCCGATCTGTTCCATGTGTCCCTCGACAGAGTGCTCGGCTTTCTGTCGCGGGAGATCAGCCGGCATGTGGTGGTGAGGCACGACTACTCCCTGTACGAGTTCACCGTCTACGTCTATCTCGAGCCGACCATCGGCGCGGGCACCGCCAAGCGCCTCGTGGATTGCGTGGCGAAGGCCTGAGCACTCCGTGGTCCTCGGTTTGATGCAGCCGTACTTCTTTCCCTATCTGGGGTACTTCGAGCTGCTGTACCGCGCCGATTGCTGGGTCGCGTTCGACACTGCACAGTACATTCGTCGGGGCTGGATCAATCGCAACCGCATCCTTCATCCGGTCGAGGGCTGGACGTACATCACGATGCCCGTCCGCAAGCATCGTCGCGACACCCCGATCGCGGACATCCGGATCGCCGACGACAGCGCGTGGCGTCGCCGCATCGAGGGACAGCTTCTCCACTACCGCCGTCACGCACCCCACTTCGAGCCGGTGCTGGCGCTCGTGCGCGACTGCCTTGCCGTGGAGGAGACGTCGGTGTCACGTTTGAATGTGGCGATCCTCGAGAAGACGTGCCGGTTCGTGGGCATCCCACTCACATCCCGCTTTCTTTCGGAGATGAACGTGAAGCTGGGACCGATCGACCAGCCAAGCGACTGGGGGCTGCGGCTGGCCGAAGCACTCCAGGTGACCGAATACGTCAACGCGCCGGGCGGTCGCGATCTCTACGATGCGGCAAAGTTCGCTGCCCATGGTATTGGCCTAACGATTCTGAGCTCAGTGACGTGGCGGTACGACACCCCTGGCTACCGATTCGAGCCCTCGCTCTCGATTCTCGATACGTTGATGTGGAATTCGCCGGATGCTGTTCGCGAGATTCTGAACACGCGCTTGAACGCGGCGTCGAGAGCACAGCTGGCGGCACGTCGCTCGACGGCACAGGAACAGGGCAACTGACTCTACACGGCTTCGCAGACGAGCACCTGCCGCTTGGCAGCATGGTCGAATGGGCTTCGGTCCAGATCCCCGTAGCGCTCGGACACGGCGAACCCGGCGTCGTGGAGGGCAGCGTTCACGAATTCCGGATCGTGCTGCCAGAACCGGAAGTGGCATCCGGCACGCGGGTCCTTGCCGGGAGCATCCGCCTCACACAGAGTCCAATACAGCGAATACACGTCCGCACCGATATCGAAGCTAGAAAGTTCGTGGACGTTCAGGCGCTGACCATGCGCGTCGGTATAAGAGCGAACGATTCTCGTGCGCGGCGCTGCGGCGATCGCCGAACGGTTCGGCTGATAAATGTCGAACGCGAATCTTCCACCGGTTCGCAGGAGTCGCCGCGCCGACCCGAGCACGAGTGCGAAGCCCTTGCTGTCGAACGCCTGCAGGCTGTGGAAGCTGCACATAGCGAGGTCGAAAGGTTCCAATGGCGGGACGTGTCTGATATCGGCTTGCATCCACGCAATCGTGGGATCCAGCATGCGGGCACGGGCGAGCATCCGCGCGGAGCCGTCGATGCCCGACACCCGGTGCGCTGCCAGTGGCGATTTCGTTCGCACGGCGGTGGCCATTGCCGCCGTTATCACGCCGGTCCCGCACGCCAGGTCCACCACCGACGTCTGTCCCGCGCCGACAAGACTGGTATAAAACGCGATGTGAGCGGTGCGGTCGCCGACCATGTCATCGTAGAAGTCGGCGATGTCCTCGTACTCCGCTGCCTCACCGCATGGCATCTGCATCGCTCGCTGGGCTCATCCGGATCGCAACGATGGCTGGCGACATTGTCGTGATTCCGCTCGCGGATCGAGCGCGATGGGAGGCGGCTGCCGGCGAGAGCCGTGTGCCGTCGCACGCCTGGGAGTTCTGCGCGGCGCTGGCGGATTCGGGTCCGGCTCCCAACCTTGCTCGGATTTCGAACGCGGGCAGCCTGCTTATCATACCATTCGTCGAGCGCGGCTGGGCCGGTACGCTGGACATTACCACGATCACGACGGTCTCCGGCGCGGCCTGGTTCGACCCGGATCCCGTGTTACTCGATGGATGGAGTGAGTATGCCCGCACGAGAGGGTGGGTTGCCGGCTACGTGCAACTGCATCCCGAGACGGATCTCTCCCGCGTGTCGAGTGCCGATCCCGGAAACTCGGTTTTCGTCGTGGACCTGCGCGCCAGCGACCTTCTTGCGGGCGCGTCAACGATCGTGCGTCGCAAGCTAAAGCGAGCGACGGCGGTCGGAGCCAGGCTCTGCGAAGATCGACACCTCATCGAAGAGGCTGTTGTCCGGCTGTACCGAGAGACCATGGTGCGGGTGCAGGCACACGACAATTACGCCTATTCGGAGCAGACGTTGCGCCGGTGGATTCGCGACCCCAAAAGTGTTGTGCTCGGCGCGAGCGCGGGCGACGGAATCGAGGCGTGCGCGCTGTTCCTGCAGCGCGACGATCAGGCAGAGTATCACCTTGGCGCCAGCACCAGCACCGCGCGTGGCCTGCAGACCCTGCTGTTGTACGCCGGTATGCTTCGGCTCCGCGAGATGGGCGTGCGGCGGCTAAATCTCGGCGGCGGCGTCCGTCATGGTGATGGCCTCTTCCAGTTCAAGGCGAAGTTCGGAGGGCAGGAGCGCGTTCTTCATGCGGTTCGGCAGATCTATCGACCCGATCTCTACCGTCGCCTGATTGAGGACGCCTTCGTGTCGCCTGGCGAAACCTGGTTCCCGGCTTACCGCGCTTGGCGGCGTGCGGGACCCTTTCGCGAGTAGGCGCCGAAAAGCCGTGACGAACTCGAGCGTAGTGCCGTCGCGATTGCAGAGCCGGAGGTCTGCGGATACACTCGTCGCATCGTTCACATGATGGGTGCTTCCTTGCGATCTACATTGGTACGGTCGGGCTGCGAACTCGCGCTCGTGAGCGGTGTTCCGGCCTTCGCGACCGCTCTCATGACAGGCAGGCCTAACGTTCTGCAACCGGACAGGACCGCGTCGCTGATTGTCTCGGCGATGCGGCGCAATTGGCTCACCAATGATGGTCCCCTGGTGCAGGAGCTCGAAGCACGTTTCGCTGCATTCCAGGGTGTGAAGCACTGTGTCGCCGTTGCCAATGCCACGCTCGGCCTCCAGCTCGCCGCCAGGGCGCTCGGAATGACCGGCGAGATCCTGATGCCGGCGTTCACGTTCATCGGCACAGCACATGCGCTGGCCTGGATCGGCTTGCGGCCGGTGTTCTGCGACGTGTCTCGCGAAACACACACGCTCGACCCCCAGTGTGTCGAGGATGCGATCACGAGCGCGACCGGAGGCATCCTCGGTGTGCACATCTGGGGGCAGCCATGCGACGTCGAAGGTCTGCAACGGGTCGCCCATCGTCGTGGCGTGCCACTGCTGTTCGACGCTGCGCACGCCACCGGCAGCAGCTACCGTTCCATTCGCCTTGGCGGGTTTGGTGACGGGGAAGTGTTCAGCCTGCACGCGACCAAGTCGATCAACGGTCTTGAAGGCGGCATGGTAGCCACCAACGATCGCGGCCTGGCCGAACGCGTCCGCCTGCTGCGAAACTTCGGGTTCGTAGGCGAGGACACCGTGAGCGGCATCGGCATCAACGCCAAGATGAACGAGTTCTCCGCCGCCATGGCGCTCGCTAATCTCGAATGCTACGACCGGCTGCATGCGCACGACCGCGACATTCACGGGGCATACCGTCAGGGCCTAGCCGGACTCGACGGCATCGCCCTGCAGGAGTGCCGGCCCGATTGCGCGAGGTGCGATCACTACGCCGTCCTCTCTGTATCGGAGACAGCGGCTATCGGGTCCGAAGCGCTTCGCCGGGTGCTGGCCGCCGAAAACGTCGTGGCACGCCGGTACTTTTTCCCGGGCTGCCATCGCTCGCCGCCCTACGACCGGTCGGAACATCGGAACCTGCCGATCAGCGACAAGTTATGCCGAACTGTCATGCAGCTGCCGACCGGCCTGCAACTGACGCGCGATGACGCGGCAAAGATCGCAGCAATCGTCGCTCACGCCTGTGAGCATGCGGACGAGGTCAAGGCGATTCTTGCGGCCCGCGACACCGAGCGATGAAGTTCGCGGCCCTTGTGGGCGTCAAGGACGAGGCCGAGCTCATCGGCGCCTGCATTTCGCACCTTCGAAACGTCGGCGTCGATCAGATCGTCGTCTCGGATTACGGGTCCACTGACGGCACACTCGACATCCTTGCGGATGAACACCGAGCCGGTGATGTGTTGGTGGAATCAGTGGACGTCTCGACCGTCCCCGACTACGACACGTGGTCCGTTCGAGAGGCGGCGCTCGCGGCGTCGACCGGCGCCGACTGGGTCCTCTTCCTGGATGCCGACGAATTCTGGATTCCGGCGTCAGGGTCGCTGCGCACCTGCCGCTGCCTGCTCGAAGGCGATGTCCTTGCCGTCGATCGCTTCAATGTTGGCCTGACCTCGCGCCAGCGATCGATACCGCCCACGTTATGGCTGGAGCGTCACGACGATCTCCTTCTGTTCACGACAATGCCTTCGCACTTTCGACAATATGTCGAGAACCATCCGGAGGTTCCGTTCATCACACTGATGCCAGGAGCGAAGGTCATGGCGCGTCCGCGCGCGATTGCGGGCCTTGCTCCCGGGTCTCATGACGTACGTGAACAATCGGCGGACCAATCCATCAGGCGGTTTGCGGCGGCAGATCTGCTCATCGCCCACGTGCCCTTTTCGACGGCGGAGCGGTTCGCGCGAAAGCTCTACAACATCCGCGCAGAGCTGACCCAGAACCCGGCGTGTTACTACGATGATCTCGCCTGGCACTGGAAGCGGTGGTCGGCGATGAGCGATCGCGACGCGATCGGCCGCGAATTTGCGAGCCAGATGCTGGACGATGAGGAACTCGCTCGCCTCAGGCAAAGCAAGGTTGTGCGATCTGCACGGGAGATCTTCGAAGAGCGGCTGAAATCAACGCTGGATGTACGACTCTAGGCTGCGTTTCAGGGCGCCATTCGGCTCATCGAAAGCCGCGTCAGGGTCGCGCGCGTGTCGGTTTGCATCGCTGAGGCAAGCGGCGCCGGGAAGCTGGCGAAACGCGCAAGCGAACGGCCGGGCTGTCTCGGCCTGGCATTAATCGATTCTCGCGGGCGGGAAGAAGCCATCGACGTGTCAAAAGCCTCTGCGGAGGGAGCCAGCACGCGGGCCGCAACGTGAAGTGACGCCTGCAGCCACGTCAGATTTACAACCCGAGAGCCGAGCCGGCCAGGTCGCGGCGAAGGATTGACGCGGGTTGATGGCGCGAGGCGAGAAGCTTAGGTCTGCGTCGGCTTATTCCTGGCGGAGCGTCTGCGTCGGATCGAGGCGCGCGGCGCGCGTGTCTGGAATCGAGGCGGCCACCAGGCAGGCCGCGATGATGATCAGCAGACTCACGGCGTAAGAGAGCGGATCGAGAACGTGAACGATCTTCCCGATGCCGGCGGCGGCCGGTGTCGCCAGCAGGACCGCCGCCAGTCCGGCGGCTGAACCGCAGCCGATGAAAAGGCCGACGCCGACGGGCCGGATCGACTGCGACACGACCAACCGCGTAACATCTCGAGTAGTCGCACCAAGCGCCATCCGCACGCCGATTTCCCTGGTGCGCTGCTCAACGAGGTACGACAGCACGCTGAACAGGCCGACAGGGTCAGCGCCAGCGCCAGCCCGCCGAGGACGGCCGTCAACCAGAACGCAATCCGCAGGAAGTAGGTGTCCATCCCGGCCAGCGTCCGCATGGTCACAACCTGCCGGCCCATGTTGGGATCGATTGTGGTCAATCGATTGAGGAGCGTCTGCCGTGCGAGTTCAGGATCGCCATGGACACGGGCGAAACGAGGAACCGGCGGACCGGCATCGATCTACGGCTGATACGTCACGCCGACACGAACGATCGGACCCGCGTGCAGCCGCTCCCCGCGGACGAATCCGTCCGATTTGTAGCCTACCTCCACAAGAACCCCTGCACGCGTAACCGAGCCCGGGTCGCGTCCGAACGGAATCCGCGCGGTCGCGGTGCCGAGCGCGCCGGTCATGAATGTCTGCGCGTTCGGCGACACGTCGAGCGCCGGCTGGCGCCAGACCCTGACCGCGATGTCTCCGCGGAGCCAGGGTCGCTGCACAACGTTCGTCGCCGCGACACCGACATCCCACGAGTGCTCCCGTCCGGTGTCGCCGACGCCGACCGACAGGCTGGTCAGTCGGTTGTGCGTGACAAAGTTGTGCTCCGTGGTCACGGCGGTGCCATACGGCGTCATCTCGAACCGCAGTGCCGGTGAATACTGCACGCCGTGCGGCAGCCGAATCATCGGCACCGCGCCCGACGTCCGCCCGCGGACCATATACGACACTGCCCACGCGTAGCCCGCGTAGCCCAGCATCGGGTCGGCGAGCATCAGCAGCGCGCGGCGCTTGAGCGTCGACGCTGACAACGGCGTGCAGACGGGCGGATCGCAGTCGTCGTTGAAGTCGAGGAGAAACGATTTGACGTCGTGTCCCTCCGGTGACTGCGGCGATACGCTGCGAATGTAGCGAAGGCCGTCGAGGCGCGATTCGAGGTAGAGCCACGCTTCACGGTAGTGGAAGGCGCCAGCCGTGAGCGCCTGCGAGCCAATGTGATCTGCCAGCACGTTCTGCGCTTCGATGCCTGCCGCATCGATACCGAGCACGTCGGCGCGGGTCACCTCGAGGTCACCGCGAAACTCGGTCACGGCGCCGCCGGGGCCGTAAGGGATCGGCACGTCGAAGCCGTAGCTGATGCCGTGCGCGTTGATTTCGCGCAGACGCGCGCCGTGGCCGAACACCTCATGCCCCAGCACCATGAGGAAGTGGTCCTGCGGCAGGTCCAAGCCGTACCACTTTCCGAGGCGGTAGGCGATCCCGAGCACGTGCTTCGCCTTCGTCGATTCGTCGAAGCGCGACGGCGCCAGCCATCGATCCTCGAGGTCGGCGGCCGCCCGCTCGATCGTCAGGAGATCGGTGGTACCGGCTGCAGGCGTCATGTCGCGATCGAGGACCACGACATACGGCCGATCGTCCTGCGCCACGGCGACGTGCGCACAAAGCACCTGGACCGAAGCGAGCCAAACTGCGGCGATGGCGGGCCTCAGATCCAAGAGCCGAAATGGCCCCACATTCTGAGACCTTGAGCGAAACTTCGATCTCGGCAAGGCAGTATTGTTTGTCGCCCTCATGTTGGCGGTTTTGCCGGCGGTGCGTAACAGCTCATCCGTGCTCGCCGAATCTCAGAAGGCACCCGCACATCGTGACGATTCACGATAGTGGCGAGGCAGCGATCCGTCATTTCATCGTGATGGAGCTCATCAAAGGTCGCAGGCTGCGGGCACTGGCGCCAGAATACCCTCCCTTCGAATCAGTCGTGCAATGGTGCGGGCAGGTCGCCGGTGCGCTGGCTGCCGCCCATGCGGCGGGGATCCGCTTGTAACGGGCGACGAGCGGCCGACTCCTACTGTACGACCACTGACGCCACCATCCCGGTGTGCAACGTGCAGTGATACGGGAACGTGCCGCGCGTGTTGAACGTGAAGCTGAACTTCGCGCCGGGGGCGATGTTGCCCGAGTCGAACGCGCCGCTGTCGCTCGTCGACGTGTGCGGGATCGTGTCGTTGTTCGTCCAGGTGACCGTCGACCCCGCGGTGATCATCACCGGATTCGGCATGTAAGCCGCGCTGCCGGCGGTTCGCGCGCCCACGGGAATGCTCACGTTGGCGGTCGTGGTCGTCGGCGTCGGCGTCGGCGTCGGGCTCGGCGACGGCGCAGGAGTGGAGGATCCACCGCCGCATGCACCAATCACCGCCAGCGCGCCCGAGAGAACGGCCAGTCGCAACTTCCTCATGGCGTTTGTGCTCCTTCGCCGGAGAGATAGCAACGGTGCTGCCCGAACGGCGGCGCGGCGTCCCGGCCGTTTTTTGCGCACCGTGGCAACAGCCGGGTTACGTAGGACGGATCTCTTTACTCGTTTCGTCGCCCGCTCGATCGCTTCGCTTCGGATCTGTGAGTACACGTTCCAGATCTCGCCGCGGGGGGCCAGATTCCCGTGCTGCAGTTAGATGAGGCTGGGCATGCGCGGAGCACCGGCGTCCCGAGGAGAGGGCGCCCTCCAGTGGCTCATCCGTCGAGGAAGAAAGCGCGGGTCACGCCCTCCGACCTAGGCGGCCATTGTGAGAATGCCCTCAAGTGTCATCAGGCCGAGAAAGCGCGTCGCATATGACGCTACCGGTCCAACACACGGTGGCCACTAACCAGGATTGGCGACAAAGCCGGCGCAGGGCATCAAGTAAACCAGGCGGGCTCCTTGCGAATGGAGATGGCTTGAGCGACCGTCACACCGGTCACACGCACGCCCGGCTCCGGCTTGCGACTCTGAGCGGCGGCATTCGCAAGACCACCGGCGCAGGCGAGCGTCGCCAGCAACACCACGGCGACTCTCGACCGTGAGATGCTGGCACACAGCCAGCCGCCAAAGAGTGCACCGAGTATTCCGACGAACACCGCGTAGATATTGAACGCCGGCGTAGTGGCAAAGAGCCCAGGTTTCAGGACCGCGTCGAGGCCGAGCGCGAACCACGGCGCGATGCTCAGCGCGAGTACGCCGACTGACATGACGAGGAATGCGACGATCGTTCCGAAGAAAACTCGGACTTTTGCCACGATGTGACGGCCCCACCATCGTAGACCGTCATGGTCCTGATTTGCAGATTCTCCGGTCATCGGCGACGGAACGCGGGCATAAACCACTCAATGTATACTCGCGTCGGTTCAGGAGGGACGTGATGCGAGCAGCGTCCAGGCGTGCCCCGGATGACAACCCGCAGACGCAGGTCGCGTCATTCATCGCCAAGTTTGGAGAGAAAGACCAACTGCTGATTCGTGCGGTCAGAAGAGCCGTGCGCAAGCGGCTGCCCACAGCTAACGAACTCGTCTACGACAACTACAACTTTTTCGTCATCGGGTACTCCCCTACCGAACGGCCTTCGGACGCCATCATCTCCATCGCCGCCCGCGCGAATGGCATCGGCCTTTGCTTCATTCATGGCGCGCGGTTGCCCGATCCGGAGCGGCTTCTCCAGGGCTCCGGCAACCAGACGCGGTTCATCCGACTGCAGTCTGCGAGCGAGCTCGCGCGACCTGAGGTCGAAGCGCTCGTCGCCGCCGCGATCAAACAGGCAAAGACACCTCTGCCCACAACCGGACGCGGTCGACTCATCGTCCGCTCGGTCTCTGCGAAACAGCGGCCCCGCCGGAAACCCGCGACTCGAGACTGACGCAGAACGGCACCGTCGATGCACGTAGTCCCACCCTTTTCGGCATGTGTCTGGCGATTCGTACCAATGGCGATCGGATGGCAGTGGCTGCCCTCGCTCGCGCCGCCCTTCGTGAAGTGGCTCCCCATCTGCCGGTGCTCCGGATTGATACGGTCGAGCCTGGCTGTCCTGATCCCCGCCTTACGCGCTGCGCGAGTCGAACCGATGCTGGCGTTGCGCGTGGAGTAGATCGCCGAGCTGTCGTGGCTACGAACGGTGTTGCGGAGAGCAGCTTCGCTCGGCGTCACCGGCTGCGGCGAGAGGTCCAGGCCGGCGAGCCGCGCTGCGTCTCGAGCCGGGCACGCGCGCGACGCGCACCGACCCGCTCCTCGCGTTGCGTCACGACTAGCGGGATTCTCTGCGGCAACGTGGCTCGTTCCATAGCTCGTTGCTCGTGACTGCTCCTGCTTCTTGATCGCGTCCGTTTGTCCGGCGTGCGAGCGCCGTGGCATGTAGGCCCGTTCTCTTGCTTGACAGCGCGCTTCGGCGCGCTTGACACGGTTGCGGTTCGGCCGTACAGTCTGCCCCTCTCCCGACGGCCGAATCGTGCTCCACGGCCTCATGTTCGCGGCTTGCTTGCCGGGAGGTCCTCGGTGTTCGAGTGTGGCATCCGCGGCGGAAGGTTGCAGACCAACCCATTGAGCCGCGTCGGCGCGGCGTTGCTGACGCTGATCGTCGTCGCGGCGGTACCGCGGCCTGCTGACGCGAGTGACATCATCGCACGCGGGTTCGATTTGTCCGACCCGCTGCCCGGCACCGCGGTGAACCTCCCGGGCCTGGGCGTGGTTCCTTTCGTCGGCGTTCCGCTCGGCACGTTCGATTTTGGTGCCGGTGCGGTACCGACATTCAATGCCGACACCATCATCGAGCGGCTCGACGATGCCAACGCGCCTATGGATCTGGTGCCTGTTCTCTTGCTCGCAATGCAGCTGCGGAGTGAGATCGCGATCGACATGGGGTTCGGGCTCGACATCCATTTTTTGACCCTGCAGACAACGACACCCTCCGATGGCACGATGGTCTTTACGGATTTCAGCGGTCCCCACGTGCCGCCCCCGCCTCACGGATCTTTCCGGTACGATCCGATCAATTGGTCCTTCGACGTTCGAAGAGGCTCGCTCGACGGGCCGGTGGTGTTCAGCGGATCGAAGGTGCTGTCGAGCGCCAATACGTCGTGGACCCACTTCCCCGTACCGGGTGCCGTGCTCATTCCGGGTGTGAACTACCTGCTCGACGGAACGCCCTTCAGCGATTTCTTCGCCGAGCCGTTCTCGCTCTCGAGTGATGATGGCACGCGGATTCTCATGCAGACCGCCACGGTTCCTGAACCAGTTACGAGCGCTCTTCTCGCCGTCGGCGTCGCGTGGCTGGCGGCCCGACGCGCGCGGCGTACGAGGTAGGGACACGGTCTACTGAAACGTTTTGCAGGTCTTTCCCACTTAGGGTAGGGCGATCGGACCACTAATCACGGAGTTCACTTCTGTTGTTGTGGGGCGGGGTCTCAGACCCCGCCAGGACGGGCCTGAAGGCCCGTCCCTACATGTCAACACAAGTGAATTCCGGGTTAGGTCAACCGAGCGGATCTCCCGCACCGCGGCAGCCGGTCCTACATTCTCCGGTCAGACCGGTTGCGGCATCCGCAAGGGCGCCTCGCCCGCCCGCGCGGGCGCCCGGCGAACAGTTTGTGCGGCTTCCGGTAGAAGGGGACACATGCACCGCTGCCGTGTCGGTTTGCTCCCCCGTGCCAGAGTGGCGGGCGCGGCGGTGGCCGCCTGCCTCGTGATGACGGCTGCAGCTCCGCACGAACAGTCTCCCGAAACCGGGGAAAAGAACCGAGTCGCCGCGCAAGCGTTAGTTGTCGAGGCCGAACGACTGCGCTCGCAAGATACGGCAGAGTCCCTGCGCCAGGCCATCGCGCGACTCGAGCAGTCGATTCCGCTGTGGCAGTCGTCTGCTGACCCATCGGGTGAGGCCGGCGCGCTCAATCTTCTTGGTGCGACCTACCGATCGCTCGGAGACAATCGGCGCGCACTCCAGTACCTGGCACAGGCACTCACACTGTGCCGTCAGCTCGGTGAGCCGGCCCGGATCGTCGAGACGATGAGCCAGCTGGGCGCTGTTTACCACACACTCGGGCAGCCCGACAAAGCCGCGGCACAGTACACCGAAGCCCTCACGATTGCACGCAGGATTGGCGACACTCGCAACGAGGCAGTCACCCTGAACCGAATGGCTCGCCTGTACGAATCATGGGGCGAGTACGACCGTGCACTCGAGGCGTTCAGCGAGGCGCTGCAGGTGGCGCGAAAGGCCGGCGATCGACGCACGGAAGCTGCCGCTATCGGCAACATCGGCAGCCTGCATCAGGCGGCAGGCGATGACGAAAGCGCCCTTGAAGCCTTTCGCGACGCGCTGGCGCGGTTCAAGGAACTCAACGATCGCGGCCGCCAGGCCGTTGCGCTGCATAACATCGGCACGGTGTATCACCGCCTTGGCGAGACGCAACGAGCCGTCAATTTTTATGGCGACGCATTGCACCTCGCACGAGAGCTGGGAGATCGGCACGGCATGGTCTCGACCCTGAATACGCTGGCGATTGCCCACAGCGCGCTCGGGGAGCATCGTCGTGCACGCGAGCTCCTGACGGAGGCGCTTGCGATCGCGCGTGAGGTTGCCGACCCGGCACTCGTCGCCTATACGCTTCACAATCTCGGAGAGGTCCACGCCTCGATGGGCGAGCGGGAGGTCGGCCTGACCTACCAGCTCGAGGCGCTGCCGCTTCGGCGTGCGGCTGGCGATCGTATCGGTGAGGCGCGGGTTCTGATCGCGCTGGGCGCACTCTACGCGTCGACCGGACAGCCCGAGAAAGCCCTGACCCACTACCGTGATGGGCTCGCCCTCAGCCGCGATCTCAGCGATATCGGCGGCGAGGCGCGCGCGCTCGCCGGGCTCGCGCGAGTGGAGCGCAACCTTGCCGATCTGCCGACGGCGCAGGGTCATATTTCCGAGGCACTCCGTCTCATTGAATCGCAGCGCAGCAGGATTGCCATTCACGAGTTGCGCTCGTCGTATCTGGCCAGCGCTCGCGAGGAGTACGCGTTCTACATCGATGTGCTCATGGAGCTCCACGCCTCGCGCCCGACCGAGGGCTTTGCCGCGCTAGCGCTCCAGGCGAGCGAGCGCGCACGGGCGCGCAGCCTGCTCGAGCTGCTTGCCGAAGCAGGTGCCGAAGTTCGCGAGGACGGTGACCCGGTGCTGCTCGAGCGCAAACGGGCGCTCGAACGACGGCTGCACGCAAAGGCGCAGCGCCAGATTCAGATGCTCGGAAATGAGCACACGAACGAGGCCGCCGCCACGATCGCGCGGGAAATTGACTCGCTCACCACGGAATTGGCGGAGGTCGAAGGTCGAATACGAGCGCGCAGCCCCCGCTATAACGCCGTAACCCAGCCCGAGCCGGTTAGCGTTCGCGACATGCAGCAACACCTGCTCGATTCTGGCACGGTGCTTCTTGAGTACTCGCTCGGGGAAGAACGAAGCTACGTCTGGGCCGTCACGACCGCGACGTTCGAGGGTTATGCGCTTCCCGGCCGCGCCGTGATCGAAGCCGCAGCCCGCAGGTACTGTGATGCGCTCGGGACACATCAGACCACGCCAACGCCGCACACCGCGCGGAGTCGGATCCCGGGCCGCGAGACCGAACGAACGTACCGATCCGCGGCCGATGCGTTGAGCGACATGGTCCTGCGCCCGGTCGCGGCACATCTCGGATCGAATCGACTCGTGATCGTGAGCGACGGTGCACTGCAGTACGTGCCCTGGGCGGCGCTGCCGATTCCACGCGCCGTCAATCGCGTGGGTGACGATGGCGTTCGAAGGACAGGCAGCTCCGATCCGCTTATCAGCGAGCACGAGATCGCGAACGTACCCTCCGCTTCGGTGCTCGCTGTTCTTCGAGATGATGCGCGAGATCGTACAATTCCTGCAAAGACACTGGCGATCGTCGCGGATCCCGTGTTCGATCGCAACGACATCCGCATATCGCGCGAAGGCCGGCGCGCGTGGCCCCTCCGAACGGCAGAAGAACCCGCGATGGTCGAGCGCTCCGCACGAAACATGGGCCTGCTCGACGCGCAGGGACGAATTCCACGCCTCCCGTTCACGCGTCGCGAGGCCGAGACAATCGTGGGGCTGGTGCCGCCCGGTCAGGCGACCGCCGCGCTCGATTTTCAGGCCAGTCGTGAATTGGTGACGAGCGGGGCGCTTCGTCAATACCGGATCCTGCATTTCGCGACACATGGCTTCCTCGACACCGATCATCCCGGCTTGTCAGGAATCGTCCTGTCGTTGGTCGATGACCGCGGCGCTCCGCAGGACGGGTTCCTGAGGGTTCATGAGCTCTACGATCTCAGCCTCCCCGCCGATCTGGTCGTGCTGAGCGCGTGCCAGACCGCGCTGGGCAAGGACATCAGGGGCGAAGGGCTGATCGGACTTGCGCGCGGCTTCATGCATGCCGGCGCGACGCGAGTCGTCGCGAGTCTCTGGAAAGTGGACGATGTTGCGACCGCTGAACTGATGAAGCGCTTCTACGCCGCATTGTTGGGCGACGAGCACCGCTCGCCTGCAGCGGCCCTGCGGCTGGCGCAAGTGCAGATGCGTAGAGACCGGCGCTGGAACGCCCCCTACTACTGGGCCGGCTTCGTTTTGCAGGGAGAATGGCGCGGATGGACGGCATTCGGAGGCTCATAGCCTTCGCGGACGCGCGGACTGGAGGCGTCAGCTATGGACAGCGTCGGCTTGCGTAAAGGCCGGTGGGTCCTCACGCCGCAGGCGTTCGACATGTTGCTGGCGCAACTCGATTCCAGTCGCGAGCTCGCCGGAGAGAAGTACGAGCGCCTGCATGCGAAGCTGGTGAAGTTCTTCGGCTGGCGCGGGTGCCCGTCACCAGAGGACCACGCCGACGAGACACTGAATCGAGTTGCCCGTAAGCTCGAGGATGGTGAGCAGATCCAGGACGTGTACGGGTTTGCCGGTGGCGTGGCCCGGAAGCTCGCGCTCGAAATCATCAAGCAAGAGCATCGGGCTCGTGTGGCACTCCGCGAGCTGCCGACCGTTCAGGAGGTGCCGGGGGCACCAGGGCCGGATCGGCGGCATCGCTGTTTCGAGCGATCACTGGCGCGGCTGCCCCCCGAGACGCAGGCGCTCATCCTGCGGTATTACGAGGCCGATCGCGCCAAAAGCGAGACACGCCGCGCGCTCGCCGAGCGGTTGGGTGTTCCCGTCAGTGTCCTGAGGGTTCGGGTTCACCGGGTCAGAGCCCGACTCGAGCGCCAGGTTCGCGAGTGCATGCGTTATTCGGAGCGGGAGATAGCCAGATGAACATCCGCAGTCCCGAACAGGGCGGAGACGTTGAGCGGACCGACGCGATCGATCGTCTGTTCGTCCGCTACTTGTTACGCGATCTCGACGAGGCGGACCGAGCGCGGCTCGAGACCGAGTACCTCGAAAACGACGACACGTTCGAGCATCTGTTGAGCGCCGAAGACGACCTGATCGACGCGTACGCACGGAAGGAGCTGACGGCGGACGATCGCAAGCGATTCGAGCAGATCTATCTCTCCTCGGCTCAGGGAACGGAGAGAGTGGAGTTCGCACTCGCGCTGTCGCGGTTGACGCCTGAGCGCACTCGCTCGCGGCCGGTCGAGTCTCGGACACAATTCCCGAGGTCGCTGCTCAACGCCTTCTCAGTCGCGACCCGTTCGCCTGTGCTCGTGTGGGGAGCGGCAGTGGCAGCGGTTGCCGTCCTTGCCGCAGGGATCTGGCTCACGACCGAGGTGAAGCGTTTGCGCCGCGATCTGGTGAACGTTGAGGCGGCGCATGCTGCGGCAGTGTTGCGGGAGGAGGATCTTTCGAAGCAAATCGCCACCGAACGTGAGCGTGGCCAACGGCTCGTTGCGGAGCGGCAGCGCCAGACGATGGGGCAACCAGTCAACGCGCCGCTGGTCGCGACGCTGATTCTGACGCCGGGCAGCGTACGCGGCATCCAACAGACTCCGCTTCTCTCGCTTGAGCCGGAGACAGATCTCGCGCGGCTTTATGTCCGGATCACGGACGATCGGTCCCCGCAGTACCGCGTGAGGATCAGGACGGTCGCAGGAGATGACGTCTGGGCACAGGGCAGGTTGACCGCTCGATCCGACGGCGACGGTCGTTATGTCATCGCATTCGTTCCTGCCAGCGCGTTGACGCGCGGCGACTACATTCTCACGGTGAGCGGCGTCAGCCGCAACGGGACCACCGAAGTGGTCGACGAATACTACTTCCGAGCGGACAGGCAACGCCGGTAGCCGCGACCACTATTTCGACTCTGGCACATTGGCTGGAGAAACGGCCCACGGGCATAGCTCGAAGACCACGAAGATACGAAGTCGAACTTTCACGCCGCTGAAAAAGACGCCTGATCAGCGCTGCTCTCCTGAAACGTTTTACGTCAGCAATCCACTTGAAGTAGATGGCCGGACGTCGGAGCCATCGACACGCTCGATTCACACGCCGGCGAGCGGTCGTCTGCCGACGAACGGTCTTCCGCAAAGGAGGTTCTATGAGGAGGTTGCTAATCCCAGGAGCGTTCACGCTGATAGCCCTCGCCGCCATGCGGCTCGACGCGTGGGCACAGGCCACCGAGCACCGCAGCCACAGCCGGATCAGCGTCAGTCCATCGTTGACGCTGGTGGGCGCCAGTGTCGATAGCGCCGGCTCGACGGTCCAATTGTTCGTCTACAACCCGCTGGCCGAGCCGATCACGGTTTCGCAATACCACGTGAAGGTGGTCAAACAGAAGTTTGTCGTCACTGACTTGTCGGTCAACACCGCAGATTTCGTCAACGGCTGGCGGCCGGAGCGCATCGCTTCCAACATCCTCTTCGACAAGAGAGAGGGGAACGTAGTCTCAACTGCGACTGCCGACTCGATAAACATCAAGCCGCTGAGAGTCCAGCCCGATAGCGCCACGCCCCCTGGCCGATATCTTCCGACCTTTCTGAAAGATGTGACTGTCGAAAGCACCACCTGTTACCCGTGTGGGCCCGTTCTCAGGAGTCTTACCAAGATCTTCAGCACGAGTGCTGACGAAGCTCCGCTTCGGGACTCCATGAACCGCCTCCTGAGCAGGATGCATAGTCATACGGAAGAAAATCAGAACGTGCTGACAGCGTTGCGGACAACCACTGGGACGGCGGTCACACGGCTGGACATCGATCGCGAATGGTTATGGGTGGTGGCCGATCCGTTGAAGCTCGCTCCGGCAGTGATCGATGTGCCACACAGTCATGATTTGATCCGTTATGAATGTTCGCTCGTCTACGACGTCCCGCCAATTATTGTGCCGGCCGGGGCGCCACCGATGGTGCTGAGCATCCCGCTCGCGCAGTTTACCGAAGGAGACAACTCGTGTCTTCCCTCGCCGGGAGAGCGTGTGGTGTTCTCCGCGTACAACGATGTGGGCGCCCTGGTACTGGGCGGGTTGAAGACGGCCCAGTGAGATGGAGACGCGGATGGCGACACCCTTCGGAGGAGCGTCGCCATCTGCATCGAATCGAATGGAACCAGCATAGAGGTGCTCATGTCTCTCTCCGCTCTACTCGACCTGCTGCTGATTGTCTGGTTCGCGTTCATCGCGCACGGGCTGGGCAAGCGCGTACTCGCCCGGTTCCAGTTTCGATTCTCATCGTCTGTTGAAGAGCTCAGTTTCTCGATATCACTGGGAGCGGTGGTCATTTCGTTTCTCGCCCTGGGACTAAGCGTATTGGGGATTCTCTATTCGTCACTGCTGTATGCAGCCTTCGTGATCTGCACGGTCCTCTTCGCAAGGGACGTGACCGGTCTTCTCTCTTGGATGCGTGGGGCCATGCTCCGTCTCGTGCAGAGCTTCGAGGACCGCCTCGCCGCGATCGTCTGCCTCGGTCTGGTTCTCTATCTCGCAGTGCTTGCCCTGGTTGCCGTCGTCGCGGCACTCGGTCCTGAGATCGAGTACGACGCGCTGATCTATCACCTGACGGCTCCCAAGACGTACGTCGAGGAGCACCGGCTGGTCAGCATCGTTCATACGCCGGAGACGTTCTTTCCAAAGAACATCGAGATGCTCTTCGCCGTCGGCATGCTTCTCCACGATGACATCACGGCCAAACTGATGCACTTCTTCCTGGGCTTGCTTCTGGGCATCACGATGTACGCGTACGCTCGGCGATCTGCATCCCCGGTCGTCGGCCTGGCTGCCGCGTCCATCTTTATCTCTTCGCCTATCGTTCTCTGGGAGCTGAAGTCCGCTCACATCGATGTGGGCCTCGCACACTACCTGTTCGTGGCCCTTTACGCGTTTGCCATCTACACCGACAGCCGCGAGCCGCGGTGGCTCAGGCTCGCTGCTGTCATGGCGGGCTTTGCGCTCGGTATCAAGTACCACGCGCTGTTCGGGCTGGCCTCGCTGCTCGCTCTACTCACGTTCGAGGCGGTTGCCGTCGAGCGACGCCAGCTTCGCCGCATCGCGATGATGAATCTCGGCTTCCTGGGCATCGCGCTGTCGATCTTCGTTCCATGGATCCTCATCAACACATGGCAGACGGGCGACCCACTCTTTCCGCTGCTCTCGCCGGTTGTTTCCAATGCGATCTGGACCGATCGAGAGGCGTCGGCATTCTTCAACACGTTCGAAGGCGTCGGCTATCCCGTGAGCCTGGCCGCCTGGCAGAACATCGGCTACGCGCTGTGGGGGCTGTCGACGGCAGGCTGGGCCAATCGATGTGACGGGTTCATCGGGCCATTCTTTCTGCTGATGACTCCTCTAATCGTCATGCACCGAGGTGGAACCCGTTTTACGAAGCTCGTGCTGGTGTTCTCCACGCTGTACCTGGTGATGTGGATCTTGACGGTGCAAGCCAGCCGCTATCTGATCCCTGCCCTCCCGGGATTCAGCATCGCCGGCGCAACGGCCCTGGCGAGGATTTTGAAGGCAGAGTCCCCGTGTCCGAAGCTCGTGAGGTACGCGGGGATCTCTCTGGTCTTGGCGCTCGCGATCTTCATGCTGCCGGTCTTCGAGCAATACAACGGCGGAGCCCGCCACGGTCAGTCCCTGCTGGGGAGTCTCCCGACGCGCGTGATCACGGGGATGGAGACGCGCCACGATTATCTGACGCGGTGGATCCGTGGGTATCGCGTGGTCAGATATTGCGACCAACTGCCTGCCACGAGCAAAGTCTTGTTCACCTGGAGAACCTATGGGGACGCGGCTTACTACATGAAGCGAGCGAGCATGATTGCTCGCGGTCCATTCCTGACCCCGATATCTTTGCCACCGGCGGAACTACGCCAGCGTCTGCGCGAGAGGCGCGTGACGCACGTCGTCGCGTACCAGGAGGTTCAGTTCTTACAGACGATCACAAATCCCGAAGGGGAGTTCGTGAACAAGTACCTCGAAGCTCTCTATCAAGATGACGGCGTCATCCTGTATCGCGTTCTCTCGGAGGCAAAGGATTCCGATGCACCAGAGCTGAGTGTCAGCCTGATCAACCACATCGCCGAGGCCAGAGTTGCAGGACCCGACGAAGGACCCTCGCCGACGATCAACACGGGGATGTACGAGATAGGAGGCGATCGACGGTATGCCATGTGGGCGACCGCGCCCTGGAGCATCGAGTTTACTTTTCAGATGCCCGAGAGTCCGGTCCTGAAGTTTGCGGCGGGCCGGCCGGAAAACTGCCATCTCGCGGCGGCAGGAAGGGTCCTCCTTACAGACCCCGGGACGGGGCACATGCTGTACGCGCGCGAGGTCATTCTTCGAGGCACAAAGAATCGGCCCGGCTGGGTTGATGAACAGCTGGACTGGTACATGTTTGCCGGGCGAACGGTGAAGCTTACTCTCGTGACCGCGACGTCGCCAATGCCGGATCGATCGTGTGACGGGCTAATCTGGGGGAATCCCGAGTTGTACTCGAGCAAGAAAGACGGGTCGCTCTCACCACCGCCTCGTCATTCCTTGTAGTAGCCGACTCCGCAGTTTTGACCGACAACCTTCGTATAAAAGGTGTGTTTCTCGAGCGGCTTGTCCGAGCCGGGACGAGGCCACCAATAAGTAACCTCGCTAATCTTTCCTTCAGTGGCGGTCCGCATGATCTCTTTCCCGAGCGGAAAGCCCTTCTTGCCTACGATGTCCTGCAACTGTTCACCCTTCAAGTAGGGATGCGCTGTGAGAACGCCGTCTGAGGCGTTGGCGCAGAACACATAAAGGTCACGGTCCTTGAAGCCGCCTTCGCCCTTGTTGAACATCTCGAGGGCTTTCTCTTTGTTCTCTTTCAACGCGGCAACTGCCTTGTCCAGCATCGCCCTGGCTTCCTTTTGAGAGCCAAATTGAGCTTGAGCTAGCGGGACTGAGGTTGGAGTGCAAAGAACCAGCACTGCGGCCTGTCCGATGGCGAATGCGAGATTGCGGATCATGACTTTCTCCCTTTGAGGAGGTCGCTGCCGCCGCAGCATACAGTATCTGCACCCGACCGGCATAGAGGAAACGCGCTGACACTCGGGATGTGTCAAGACGTCCGCCGCGGCCAGCGGAGCCGAGCTCCCGTCTGGGCAACTCGGATCCACATTGTTCCGTATCCCACTGCGAGTACCCCGAGCGCGAGCATCCACCACCGATGCTGCGCAATGGCGAAAACGACAGCCGCTCCTCCAGCTCCCAACCAGACGAGGGCGAGGAGGCCAGCAACGGCACGATTCACCGGCCCGAACTCGCGCTTGGCATTTGCGGAGCGATGACTCATGGCATAGTGTTCTACACCAACCCACGGAATTGTTCACCGATTAACTTGAATGCCCGGTAGCAGGTCACAGGCATAACGAGGCGCCGAGGCCGCTTCACGCATCCCCACACGCCTGTGAGTCTTGACAGTCATGCATGGGTATGAGGTTGGTCGCCGGCCGTGCGTTCACCGAACCGCGTCAGACTGGCGTGGCCGAAGCCATGATTGACACTGCGGTTGCCAGGCGCTTTTTTCCAGCAGGCACTGCGCTCGGCGCGAAGATCCAGTTGGGCAAGGGACCGCTCCTCGAGCGACTGCTTACGATCATCGGCGTCGTAAGCTTCAGTTCGGGCAACGGAATCCGTGATCAAGGTACGCTTCGACGCGATTCTCAATGATCGCCTCGAGCAGATTCCTGACGGCGGTCAGGTGCTTTTGCCGAAGCGCGGCAAGCTCGTTCACGAGTTGAGGAGTCCCGCCGATGTTCGCAAGATACTCGTCGCCGTCCGGAAACGACAGCCAGTCGTTGCCAGGAAAGGCGATGCCTGCTCGTGCCGTGGTGGGAGCTCCGTTGTTCTTGAGCGGAAAGTACGTAGCCCGTGGCTCGGTCTCCACCGCCGCGGCGAGGCCCGAAATAAAGCGGCGTTTGGTCACCGCAGGTTGCAGAAACAACATCGAGTTGTTCGTCAGGGAGTTGCCAAAATCGATCTGCGTGAAGCCAGCGAACTGACCGCTGAACAACGCGGCGTCGATAGTCCCGAGAAGTTCGAAGAACTGGCGGGCTTCATCGCCGCTCAAGGTCCCCAGAAACGTCACGACCGCGTAATCGAGGACGAAGGCATAGGCCTTGGCGTTGTCGGCGCTGAAATGCACGGTACCGCCCTGACTCAGCACATAGCCTAGAGCATTGTCCAGCACGTCGACATCGTGCATCCTTGCGGCACCTGGTCCGGAGTCCTGAACGGTGAACACATATGACGGGTTGGTCGCTCCCTCGAACCCTCCGGCCGCGACCACGAAACGGGTGTTGGCCGGCGTGACCGACGTGATCGCGCTGTGCGCGGTCAGCGCCTCGATCACGCTGTCGACGGCGAGGCACTCGGAGAGGAGCCGCTCGCTCCATCGTTCGAGATGGCTATAGCCGATGCTGCGGATTAGCGTGAGATTCTCCTCACCCACAACGTCACGGTTGGGAATCGGCCTCCACCGAAATGTACGTGGTGGCCGAAACTATATGAACGGTAGTTACAACGACGGCGGCAGCGACCAGCCCAACGGTTCGCTTGGTACGACAGCGGTGTTCTACACGTGATGTTCGCATCGAGAGACCCATATACATATAAGGGTGAACAACTGTGGACTACGCTGTAGGAGCTGCGTCCACCGATAACGCCTCCGTCACGGATCGAAATGGATACGGGCAGCCATGTGGCCGTCAATCAAATCCCTCGTTCCATAGGGAGACCGACGCCGTTCTAAATACACGGTGCCTCGCCGAAAGTTGGCGAGCACGCGCGACCGCCAGCTCGTGAGATCCGAACAGGTACTCGCGCAAGCCCGTCTACAATCGCACCGGTTGGCGGTCGCGCTGTTCAAGTGGGCGGTGGAGGAGTCGCCCATGCTGGCACTAACGGCACTCATGTTCGTGATCGCGCTCCTGCCGGTCGCACCGCATATCATCCACGTCGCCTTGATGGCTGCGCCCCAGCGTCGTCATGGCCGCCACGGTGGTGTGGGAAATTCGGTCGAACCGTGTGCCGACTGCGGATTCGGGCGCCATCTCGTGAACGAACCCTTGGATGCAGAGGGCGTATCGGCCGTGATTTCAGGCTTCCAGGATCAACAGTCGACCGGCATTTCGGTGCGTTCGGCTACGGAGTTGCTGCGACCTTCCGACCAACTCCCAGTGAGGCCGCGGGCGCAGAACTGGCGACGGACGAAGCCGCGCAACGGGAAGTCCCGGTGCGCATTACGGTCTTGAAGTCCCGCAGCGAAGACCCAGTCGCCGGACCAGTTCCGCGAACCGGGCGTCGGATCGGAGACTGCGGAACGTGGGTCGTACCGCCAGCCACGCGAGATCCGACGCGCGCACATCGTACGCCGCGCGAAGGGACTCCAGCGCACCCGTGGCATCGCCCAGGCCAGCCTGGACCTGGCCGATGACGCCTGGCGAGACGAATCGCGTTCTCGCCAGGGCGCGCAGTTCGTCGAGGATTATCTGTGCACGGTCCGCATCGCCGGTCACGGCCGCGGCATACCCGAGACCCGCGAGGGTTTCCGGAGATCGTCCCGACAGATCGACGGCCCTCTCTGCGTGATGCAGGGCGTCGGCAAAGGCTCCGGACTCAGACAGGGCCTGTCCAAGAAAGAAATGCCCGGGACCGAACGTGCTGTCGAGCGCGAGTCCCCTGGTGAATGCGGCCGCCGCATCCTGGAATCGGCCGCTGTAATATGAGACCAGCCCTGCGGAGATGGTGATCGGCAGCGATACGGGATCGATCGCCACTGCCCGCTCGATGGCGGCCCGCGCTTCCTCAAAACGTCCGCGGGGTACCAGGCAGTTCAATGCGTACCACTGGAAGGCGGTGGCGTAGCCTGGCGCAAGCTCGAAAGCGCGAACGAAGTGGCACTCCGCGTCGGACCACGCCCAGTCGTAGACCGATTCGACGAGGGCCAGTGAGACGTAGGCTTCAGCGAGATCCGGCTGGATCTCGAGCGCCTGCAGCGCCATCCTCTTCGCCTTCGGCATGACCTCCTGCGGCGGACGCAGGCCGTACACGGCGAGGGTCGCGTACGCGTCCGCAAGCCCCGCGTGCGCCTTCGCATACCCTGAATCGGCAGCAATGGCCTCTGTGAAGTATTCGATCGCGAGCTGCAGGCTGGCGTCGGTGCGGCGGTTCCATTGGTACCGCCCCTTCAAATATGCCGTATACGCCCCGGTGACACCTGTCGCCGCCGGGATCAAAGGCGTTTCACGCGGGACGGCGAGCGTGATGCGCAGCTCGTCGACGACGGCGCGCGCGATTTCGTCCTCCACGGCAAAAACGTCGGCCAGCTCGCGGTCGAACGCCTTCGACCAGATTAGATACCCGTCGGGAACGCTCGTGAGCCGTGCAGTGGCGCGAAGGCGGTTGCCGGTGGTGCGTACACTGCCTTCAAGAACGCTGTCGACGTTCAAGCTTCTGGCAACCCGTTGGAGGTCCACCTCCTGATCCCGGAACTGAAACGACGCGGTCCGCGACGCAATTCTCAACCCGCGGATCCCTGACAGGCCCGTGATGATCTCCTCCGCCATTCCCTCGCACAAGTACTCCTGATCGCGGTTCCTGCTCATGTCCGTGAAAGGCATCACGGCTATGGATGCGAGGACGTCGGTCGAACCGCGGTGCCGGCCGGCCGCGGCACTGGTTGGCGTCAATTGCTGGAGGGAAGTCAGCAGCTCGCTAGCCGACGGGAATCGCGATTCCGGATCGACCTCGAGACATTGGCTGATGACGCGCCTGACCGGCTCGGGCACGTCCGGTGCTCCCTCGAATCCGGGTCGCCGGCTATCGATCGTGGCGGCGAGCACATCGAGGAGTGTGGCTGCCCCGAACGCCCGTCGGCCCGTGACCATCTCATAGAGGAGGGCGCCGCAGGCGAACACATCCGCCCGCGCATCAGCGGTCGCTCCGCGAGCCTGCTCGGGCGCCATATAGCCCGGCGTGCCGCTCAACTCCTCTGCAAGAGACAGCATCGTGGTGTCCCCATCGGGCTGCGATGAGACTCTGGCGATGCCGAAATCGAGGATCTTGATGGGGCCCCGGCGCAGGACGAACACATTCGCGGGCTTCAAATCCCGGTGGACGATGTGCGCAGCGTGCGCGGCGGCAAGCGCGGAGGCGATCTGCGTCCCGATGTCCAGTGCCTCAGCGATCGGCAGCGGTCCGCTGGCCAGCCGCTGGTCCAGCGCCTCACCCTCCAGTAATTCCATCACTGCGTACGGGACACCGTTCACGTCGCCGACGTCGTAAATGGTGACGATGTTGGGATGTGATAGCGCGGCAACAGCGTGAGTCTCGGCGGAGAACCTGTCAACTGCTTCGCGATCGATCTCCGCGCCGGACAACACTTTGATCGCGACGTCACGTTTGAGCCGAGGATCGGCGGCGCGATAGACCTCGCCCATCCCGCCCGCGCCGAGCAACGCCAGCACGCGATAGGGTCCCAGCTGATCGCCGGCGTGAAATTTCATCTGCCTGTGAATCGCGTCCTCACTGCTCGGGCACGGTATCTCATAGACCCGCGAGATACTGACGCGCCTCCTTGGGCACGGCAGTGAACCGCAGCACGAACGGGCCGTTCACCGGCGGTCGTCGGAGTACTTTCCCGTATATGCCGGTGACGGCGCCCCTTACGTCGTTGGGCTTGAGCAGCAGCTTCAGATCGGTGAACGCAGGCGGGGGAAGCATCGTCTGGATTTCAGCCTCGTGTGGCGAGAGTCTGACGATCAGGCCATCCTGCTCCTCTCCGCCGACGTCCTTTCCGCTTACTCTCCGGAATGACACCGGAAGGGGCGGTTCGACAACGGTCCATTGGACTTCGCCGGTGGGCAGCGCGAGATTGTGAATACCTCCAAGCCCGCCGATCTCGTAGATCGTGATTGGCTGCGCCACCCCTTTGGGCTCGACGGTCTGCTCACCAAGAATCGTGAGAGGCGCTTTGATGGCGTTCCGGGTCGCTGCAGCAATGAGAATCTGGCCGCCGACCGTGTACCCCTCGATTCGACCCGCGAGGTTGACGTTGCTTCCGACGACGCCGTACTTGGCCCGCTTGCGTGAACCGATGTTGCCGGCGACGACCTCTCCGGTGTTGATGCCTATCCCCATCTCGAGTTCGGGTAGACCATGTTCGATGTTCCAGGCATTGACCCTGGGCATTGCGAGCTGCATCTCGAGCGCGCATGCAACAGCCCGCTCGGCATCGTCCGGCCGCTGGACCGGTGCTCCGAAGATAGTCAGGATCGCATCGCCGATGAACTCGTCGATCGTTCCGTTGTACTTTTGAATCACGGTCGTCATTTCGCTGAGATAGTTGTTCAGCAGCGTGACGATGGTTTCGGGTGGCAACGTGTCCGAGAAGGCGGCAAACCCCCGCAGGTCTGACATCATTATCGTCACGGTCTTTTTCTGGCCGGCAAAATCCAACGCCCCGGCCGACTTGAGCAGGCTGTCCGCGATCTCGTTGGACATGTAGCGGCCGAAGGTCTGTTCGATGAATCGCGTACGGACCTCGAGCTGTTCGGTGCGCTCCCTGACCTTGTCTTCCAGGTTCCCGACGAGCTCGGCATTCTTGATTGACACGGCAATTTGCCCTGACAGCAACCCGAGGAGGAGTGTGCGTTGCGGTGTGAACGCATCGCTGGTCAGATCGTTCTCGAGATATACCAACCCGACGAGTTCGCCCTGGTTCAGGATCGGCTGACACAGAATGGACCGCGTCTGCCGCTTATAAACGTAAGGATCCGTCATGAAACGTTCATCCTCCTGTGCGTCATCGACGACGACCACTTCCTTTGTGCGCGCCGCGAAGTGGATGACTCGCTGGGGAAGGAGGGCGGCGCCCTCCACCGAGTCGATGGGGATAGACATGAGCACCGTGGTCGCATCCGACACCACGTTGCCTTCGGCCTCCACAAACAGTTCATCGTCACGGGACAGCAAGAGGAGCCCCCGCTGCGCACCGGCGTTCTCGAGAAGGATCCCGAGGAGACGGTCGAGCAGACGGCCGAGCACGACCTCTCCGGAAATGGTCTGCCCGGCTTTGATCAGCGTGTTCAAGTCGAGGCTTCCAGCGCCCGAACGCGTGGTCGCGGTCTCGGTCGTGCTGGCCGCCCCGCCCACCGTTGCCGGACGCGGGTCGCGGTAATCGGTGAGCAGCTGCGGAAACTCCGTTTCGAGCTCCTCGACCTTCCGGTTCGCCCCCCAGAGCTGGTAGGCGTAGCGCGCATCTCTCAGGTACATCGCTCCAATGCGGGAGTGGGGCCGCTGCTCTATCGCAAACCGGGCCGCCAACTCGTTGGCCAGTGCCTCATCGTGCAGGAACTGCGCGTGATGCGCCGCATCGATTGCGCGGTCGTAAAGATCGGCCGCTGTGGCTTCGGCGCCGGTGATGCGCGCGAGCTCCGCCTCCACCATCAATCGTTTCGCAAGGAAATTCTCCGGGCATGTGTCGGACCAGATTTTCAGCTGCGCAAGGTTGGCGTGCAGCCGCTCCATCGCGTCGCGCCCGTCCTCGCCGCCATCTCCGACCCAGAGTGCCGCTAACGACAGCGACTGGTAGAGGAGGTGGTCCGACAGATTCGGGTGGTTGACGATGAAGCGGAGTCTCGTTTCGATTTCACGACTGGCGTCGAGTGCTTCCTTGGGTCGACCGAACAAGTACAGAGCCTGCGCCTTGAGAATCTTGTAGAAGCAGACCGCCATCGCGATCTGGTGTCTGTCGCAGGACTCGAGGAAAGTGGCCTCGTCCAGTCCAGCAGCGGCAAACTCGAAACTGGAGTGCGTCCGTCCGGCCAGCGTGGAGAGCACGATCTGGTGCGCACGAATGCCCGCGGCGGCACCTGGATTCTGCGTGCGCGATGTAAAGCCGAGTTGATCAGGGATACCGTCGAGAACGTCGTCGAGACGCTTGCCGCTGAACACATCCAGCACGACTCGGTACATGACCAGATAGCCTGCCCAGAGGATGTCTCCGGAGTCGAGCCCCTCGTGATATCCCCGGTCGATCACGGGAATCGCCCGGCGCACGTGATGCACCCAGGGCATGAGTTCGGAGCCCATGACCAGACACACTGTTGCCGTGGGCGCGCGATCCTTGAATCGATCGCAGAGTCGCAAGGCGAGCTCGCCGAATTCGTGCCCTTCCTTGTAGCGCCCCATGAACGCGCCGAGAATCAGGCCATAGTTTGAAAACGACAGCGCGGATTCGGGTGCGTTGCCGTATTCCAGGGAGATGCCCACCGACGTGCCGACGATGAGGGGAAACAGCTCCTGGTTCGAAAGGAACGCCGTGATGACCAGGTGCCGCAGACAGCGTTGGGCCAGCGCCATCTCCGGGCTGTCGAGATCCGGGTTGTCGATGAGTGACGCCGCCTCACGACCGCCGAGCAAGGCGGCCACCCTGGCCAGGGCCTGCTGTCCGGCCTGCTGCACGTTCTCGAGCGGAAGCGGTACGCCGACAAGAGCAAGGGCCTTGCGCCCCGCTTCCAACGCTTCGTCAAAATGCGTGAGAAGCGTGTTCTGCGCAATCCGCGTGAAGTACACCTCGGCCTTCTCGAGGTCGGTGCGGGCGTGTTCCAGGGTATCGGCGACGATCTCGCTGCAACGGTCGAAGTTGCCGTTCAGGTACTCGAGCGACGCGCGCTGACGATGAGCCTCCATCATGAGCTCATAGCTGGTCGTCCAGCCGTCGTCGCCCAGGAGAAACTGGGCGTCACGGACGTAGGTCAGCGCCGAGGCAAATGCGGTTGCATCCGACGCCTTGCGTCCCGCATCGAGATTGAGTTTCGCGAGAGCCGTTCGGTCGGCCTGGGAATCAATGAGGCTCCGTCCGAGATTCAGGTGATCAACGACGGTGAACAGACGCTCCTGCAGGGCCTCGGCGGTCAGCGTCGCCCACAGACGTCGTCCGATTGTCAGATGGACGTCCGCGCGCATCGACTCTTCGATCAATGAGTACGCGGCTTGCTGCACCCGATCGTGCTGAAAGGCGAACTGCTGCATCACGAGCGGCGACAACACGTCGGCGGGGTCAATGGCCGTCAGTTCGGACAATGGACGAATCAGCTCCTCCTGGATCGCGGGACGGAGACTCTCGAACGTTTGCTGCTGTGTCGATTTGCGAACGAGGGCCAACGTTTCTATGTCGAACTGATTGCCGATACACGCAGCAAGCTGAAGGGATTCCTGAGTCTGGCCGTCAAGCGCGCGCAACTTCCGCAGCAGCAGGTCCACCACGTTATCGGTGATGTCGGTGGATCTGATCCCCTGCAGGTTCCAGGTCCAGCGGGGGCGCTCGTCGGCCGTGGCCGGCGTTTGCCTGATCAGACCTTTCTGATGAAGCGCCAGGAGAAACTGCCGGACGAATAGGGGGTTGCCCTGAGTCTTCTGCACGACGAGACGCGCCAGGGGCGTCACCTCCGAGGTGTCGGTTTGCAGCGTATCGCCGAGCAGCCTGGCGACGTCCGAAAGTCCAAGCGGGGTGAGCTTCAGCGCCGTGCTTTCGCCGCCGCCGTCACGGATGGCGCGGAGCGCCAGCATGAGCGGGTGCATGGCGTCGACTTCGTTCTCACGATACGCGCCAATCACGTAGAGTCGATCGAGCTCAGCGTCAGTCAAGACGACGCGCAGCAAACTCAGCGTCGCAGAGTCGGCCCACTGGAGGTCGTCGAGGAAGAGTGCGACGACGTTGTCCCGCGCGCACAAGGTGCGCAGCAGTCGGCCTACGGCGAGATGGAATCGGTTCGCGGCCTCTGCGGGCTCCAGCGGCGCGACGGCTGGCTGGGCGCCGATGATCAGTTCGAGGTCGGGCAGCACATCGAGGAGCACCTCCGCATTCGGCGCCAGCGCTTCGTTGAGATTCCGCCGCCAGCTGGCCAGCCGGGCAGGGCTCTCCGTAAGAAGCTGGCGGACGAGGTCGCGGACGGCGACCACGAGGGCGGAATAGGGGACCGTGCGCTGCAGTTGATCGAATTTGCCGGCGATGAAGTAGCCGCGGGCGCGCGTGATCGGCTTGTGGATCTCGTGAACCAGCGCCGATTTGCCGACGCCCGAGTAACCGCTGACGAGCATCATCTCGGCCCGACCGCGTCGGGCGCGCTCGAAACCCTCGAGCAGGCGCTCGACTTCTTTCTCGCGGCCATACAGACGTTCGGGGATCTGGAAACGCTCCGAATAGTCGTTCCGTCCTGCCTCGAACCGCTCCAGCCCTCCACCGCCGCGAATCGTCTCGAGATCGGCCAGAACGCCGGACGTGCTCTGGTACCGGTCCTCCGCCTTCTTCGACAACAATTTGGTCACGATTTTCGACAACGCGAGTGGCACGTCCGGGTTGCGGCGGTTCGGCGGGACGGGTTCACGCGCGATGTGGCAGTGAACCAGTTCCATGTCATCGGTCGCCTCGAACAGGGGACTCCGCGTCAGCATCTCGTAGAACGTTGCTCCGAGGGAGTACAGGTCGGTCCTGTAGTCCAGCGACCGGTTCATGCGGCCGGTCTGCTCTGGAGACATATAGGCCAGCGTGCCTTCGAGCACCGCGGGGCTCATCAGCACCGGGTGCTCGACCGAAAAGCGCGTCGCGATGCCGAAGTCGATGATCTTCAGCTCGCCAGTGGCCGGGTTGATGACGAGATTCGACGGGTTGACGTCCTTATGGATGATCTGCGCCCGATGCACGTGGCCGAGGGCTACGGTGGCCTGGATTGCGCTGTCCAGGAACTCGTCCACCGACAGCGCCCTTTCTTTGAGAAGATTCGCCAATGACATGCCGCCAAAGTCCTCGAAGACCATGACCAATGTCTTCTCGTGAGGCCGCAGCTCGTAACCGCGAATCACCCCTGGGACATCGAGGCTTTCGGTGATCTCGAACTCCTGACGGTAGCGCGCCAGCTCCGCCGCCGTCGGATACTCGGTCTTGAGGACCTTGATCACGACCGGCAGTCTGTCGGTCTCACGGACGGCGCGAAGAACGAGCGAGCGCTTGCTCTCGTGGAGCCGCTCCCTGATCTGGAAACCCTGAATGAAAGACATGCGATCGCCTCTCCGCTAGCCGGCAACTCCGATGCCGGCGGGGTGCGGCGGTTCCGGACGGGCATCGTAGTAGCCGATTCCGTGACCGACCTGCGCGAAGTTGATCTCGGAGAAATTCCCGAACGGCTTGTAGATCCTCAGCAACGGGTAGATGTCCTCCTCCCATCGATCGACGTCCTCATATGCTGATAGGGCAGGGCCCGGCATCATCCGGCCGGCCTCAATGTATTCCTTCATCGCGGCCAGGTGCACGCGGGCCGCGGCGCTGCGGCGGGCGCGCTCGAGGCCGCGGCGCGCGTAGTCCCAGAAGGCTGTGTTCCAGCGGGAGCCGCACGCGTAGTGCCACGCGACGAAGAGCGAATTGCGGCAGATGTACGCGAACAAGGCGCCATTGAAGTAATCGACCTCGTCGGTGTCGGGCGTGCTGCCGCATCCGCGGTCGGCGATCCAGTGCGCCACTTCGCGCACCTGAACAATCGCCGTGCCGATGGCCGTGGCCTCGAGGGGCTCGAGGAAAGACGCGGCATTCCCAACCGAGAAGACTCGGCCGTCGAACATTGTCCTGCGCAGGAAATTAGGAAAGTCTAGCACCCCGCGGTGCGTCCAGCCGGTGAATCCCTCCTCCTCGAGGCAGGCGGTGAAATCGGCCTCCACCTCTGCGTCGGAACTGATGCGCGGATTGAAGATGTAGCCGCTGGAGGTCGCGTGCTGCAGGGGAATCTGGAAAATCCACCCGTGGGGTCGAGCAATGGCGCGTGTTGATCCCGACAGACCACCGGGCGGTAACCATCGGAGAATCGCCCGACCGGTAGGCACCCAATTCAGTTGGATGAAGTCGTCCATATCGAGGGCGGCAACCCGCGGGAAGCCACGTGCATCGATCGCGTAATCGCAGTGAGCGATGGCGCCGTTCGCATACCGCAACCGGACCCCAGCGGGTAACGTGTGGACTTCCTCGACTCGTGCGTCGACGCGTTCCGCACGCACGTGCTCGCCGAGCACGCGGACGACCTCCGTTGCATCGAAGTGATAGCCGATGAGGCGCGTCGGATGAAAGCGATTCAGGAACTCGCCCCCGAGCCGCCCCCATCCATGAAAGAGGGTTCCTCTCTTGAGGGTCGCTCCGCAGCGTGCGGCGAGGTCAGCAAAACCCAGTCCCGTCGTCTCCTCGAGCCACAGAGGGAAACGAGGGGTCGTTCCCTCGCCGACTCCGATCGTCGGAATTCGCGAGTCGAAGACGTGCAAGAGCTCCGCTTCCGGCAGCCGTCGCGTGATGTGCGCAGCGGCGATGAACCCGGCCGTGCCCCCTCCGATGACGGCGATTCTCATTAGAGGGACAGCTCCATCAGCGTTTCCGCGGGTCGGAGCAGATGCTGCACCGCAAGAAGAGCGTGCGCGATGCTGGAGCTGCTTGGCGCCGCGGCATAGAGACGAGCGATGTGTGTCTCGTCGCGTTCAACGGTCCGTCCGTCGAGATCACGGCCGGTCGCAAGTCGCCACGGCCCGGTATTCAGGGACGCGAGTTCTCTCTGGAACTCGAGGGTCGGTTGTTCGGAGCCAGGTTTCCGATCCAGAAACTTGCCCAGGAGAACCGCGCCGCGGGCGGCTGCGGTCATGCCCAATCCAAAGTACGGATCGAGCGCGCACACGGCATCGCCGATCGCGACAAGTCCCATCGGCCATCCCGCGAGCCGGTCGTAGTGCCTCACCCGGTTGGATGCGTTGGCGTAATGATGGATGGGAGACATCGGTGTCGCGTGCAGGAGCGCCTCATGAAGTCTGTCGTCGCCGAGCCTGGCGCTGAAGGTCAGGAACGCGCTGTCATCGTACGGCATCGATTGATCGACGCTCCCCACCAGAACGACGCCCCAGAAATCCCGTTCGGCGCGCAGCATGATTGCGCCGCGATCGGATGCTGCCGCTGGCGTGATGGAGAGACACTGCCAATCCGGTGCAGCAGCCGGCGGGAGGTGAAACCAGCGTGAGACGTATCGTCTATCCGACTCCACCACGGTTTCCTCGAGGAAAGGTCCGAACCGGCCCGCCAGGCCGTCGAGCCATGCGGGGAGACTCGAGCCTCTGCCGCTCGCATCCACCACCAGGTCTGCCAGAATAGCCGCCTCGCGGTCATGGTCGTTGATCACACGAACGCCGGTCACGCGCTCACCCGCGCGATCGCCGAGCAACCCCACGACTCTCTGCCCCTCTCGCACGTCGACGCCGGGCTTTCGCGAGAGGCAACGCCGCATGACGTCCTCGAGCAGCGCTCGGGAGCTGGCGAATGTTTCGATACCAGAACGTGTCCGCGGCAGCCACCCGGAAGAAACGCGAAGCGCCGCATCAGCAGAAGCGTCGAACGGAACGCCGCCCAGACCGACGAGTTCCGCCCTCCAGCCGGGCATGAGATCGTCGAACGCGGCTGCGCCTGCCGCCATCAAGAGATGAAGACAGCGGCTCTGGGGCGCGCCTCGTCGTGCCGGGGGTCCCATGCCGCTTGAATGACTCGGATAGTGGTCGCGCTCGAGGAGTGTGACGCGTGTGAACCGGGCAGCCAGAGCATGCGCAGCCAGGAGGCCGCCGATTCCGCCGCCGACGACCAACGCGTGCCGGCTCATCTCGTGCCGGTTTCCTGGCCAGGACCTCTACCGCTTCCGCGCGAGCGGCCGCTTGTATCGCGCGGGAACATCATAGGAGATACGCGTGAACGTTTGCGCGACAACCACGGTGACCTCGCCAACCGGGGCTGCGCCGTGCCGGCGGCTCGCTGCGGCCTGTCGATCGATCGCCACGAATGGCCCGATGATTTGCCGTTCGTTCGGATTCGTGAAGTACTGGTTGTTGTAATAATGTCCTTCGTCGAACGTCAGGTGAAACAGATAGACGCCTGGACGTGTCTCGGTCCCCGCGACCCGCAGATCCCGATGGGACGCAGCTGTTGAGACGCAAGCCTTGTCGGTGATCCTCAGGTCGAAGTTGTGGTGGATGATTTTCGCGAGCGCCGCCGGTTCGGGATGGCCCTCCAATCGCGCGTCGAGATCCGGCTGTTCGTCCTGCCGGTAATGGAGCAGTGTGTAGGGCCGTTTCCAGTAGATCGCGACCAGGCTCGGCACGGAGATCAAGTAGCGGCCTTTGGCGTCGTAGCTCGTGGACATCCCAGACCAGACGCCAACCATGAGGTCATACGGCCTGGCGTAATCGAATTGGGTCTCTGGAGTCATTGCGGCAGCCCTCGGGGCGCACGACGATCAGAAATGTACGACGAAAGGATTCAACTCGCTTTCCTCGAGCGATCGCGCGAGCCATCCTTCACGAACCGGCACATCATACAGGCGGCCCGGGCCCCACCGAGCCCAGAAATGCCGAAGCTCCGGCGCCACCACGCGCACTACCGGCAGTCCGACATCCGGCCGCGTTTGATCAAGGACGAGGACGTCGATGCCTCGCTTCGCCGCAAGCTTACAGCAGGTGCGAACATCCTGATGAAGGTCGTCCGACGCGAGGCTGGTGAACGCTTGCAAGCACCGTGATCGTGCGCGGATGTCTGGCGACAGGTAGTCGGCGTCGGCGAGCCGTACCGTACGCCACCAGTGGACCGTCTCCCTGCTTCCGCGATACGTACGGGCCGACGCGGGCCCGCGCGCGGCGGGCACCGACTCGAGTGACTGATTCAGCTCGGTCAAGGTGCGCGTCAGCGCAACCCTCGCGTCGAGATGCGCGCCGAAACCGTAGATGATGTTCTCCTCGACCGTGTTCACTCGCCTCGACACCGCCGCAAATACAGGCACACCGAAATCGCTGGTGATATCGAGGACCCACAGTTCGCGACGCAGTCCGACGTAGTGGCGCATCAGGGCCGAGACGTAAGGATCGTCTGCACTATCCAGATCCACCGCGGGCCGTCGGAGACGGTTGTACCACCAGATCGCAACGGCATCTCGCTCGATCAGCTCCAGCAGGCCATGAAGCACGGCCTCTTCGAGAACCGCACCAGCGGCGCATCCGTTTGAGTCGGCGCGGGCAAACACTGGATGCAGGCTCTGGTATCCGAAGTAACAGTACGACGTGGGCAGGTAACGTGTCTGTTCCGTCGTCAAGGACCAGAGTGGCGTCCATTCGATCGCAGCGGTCTCGCAAAACGGCTCGGGCACCCAGTAGGCCCTGTGCCCTCTCCGATTGTGTGATTCGCGCTCGGCATATTGTCGTTCGCTGTAGTGCATGCAGGCGTTCGGGTGAATTGCCGCTGGCCCAAGGTCGACGAATGTCGACGTGATCCGCGGCTCGGTCCCGTCGAAGACGCCGCTGTACCGCTCGAGTGACTCGAAGAGCGCGCTCGCACGCGCCTGCTCGGGAGTCTTGCCCCTACCGCCCGAACGGCGCCGCATGGCTTCGCGGAGAAAGAAGCGCTCATCGTACACGTCTGAAAAATGGTGATCGGCTGCGACCGTAGGCGTGACCGACGGCTCTTCGAGATGAGCGGCATCGGTCCGCTCTCCCCGTGTCAGTGTGCTGACGATTCCCGTGATCGGACTCAGGTGTCGTTCGAGCTGCTCGATCACCTCGCGGGAAGGGCCACTTCGATCATCGCCGGCACTCGTGTGAACCCTTGGCCGGTCCCGCAGGCGCACCGGCCGGGGACGCATGCCATCAATTTCCGCAGGGCAGCCGCACGCTGGACAGTGAGGGCGGCGGTTCAGGGTGTGATGGACTCGTGCCAAAGTGAGGACGTTGGTCGACACCACCCGGTCCAGGAGGACCGACTGTCCTCCGGTTGCGATCCAGCGCGTGATCTCTGTAGCGGCGTCGGCGAGGGCTGAGTGCTGCGCCGAGAGCATGGAAGCGGACGGAGCGCCCACCGGCACGTCCGTGCCGTTGCGCTCCGCCAGGTATCGCTGGACCCTGCGGTGCCCGCGCAGCCGCTGCGCCAGGCACTCCCAGCACGCAGTCTGCCCCGGCACGAAGGTCGGCCCGAGCCAGGTCTCCAGCCCCACCGGCTTCACCAGAAGCCACGCCTTGCCGGATGCCAGCGACCGTGAATTCCAGTTGGCAATCTCCGGTCTCAAATAGTTGTCGGTCACGACGATCGTGCAGTCGCCGTCGGGCACAACCGTGATTCCGTTATGCGCGAGGAGCTCCGTCAGCAGATCGGCGCCGACGGCGCCGAACGCCATGGTGGATACGCGCGCGAGGTTGAGACGGGAGCGTGCCAACGAGGGGGCTACGCCCGCGTGTTCACAGAATGCGCTCCAGGGGCGGGCTTCGGCGGCTGTGTCATCAGCCAGATAGCCGCAGGTTCTCAGATGATCGAGCGCCCGGTAGACGAGTTCTGCCGGATAGGCGTCCGTAAGGCGGTCAAAGATCTCTTCGATCTCGTGGGCGCCGTCCAGCAAAGGAGCGAGGGCGGTGAATATCGGCTCCGGCAGCCACGCGTACCAGCCATCGGAAAAGACGAAGAGGCCATCATCGGCGTTAATGATGGGCTCCACGCTCGCCTTGAAGCGAGGACGTGCCGCCGCGTCCGCCTCCATTCCGAACGGATCCTGATCAGCAGCAGGCGGGAGGCGCCGTTGCGTTCTTGTGTCGATCCAGATCCTCGTCGGCGACGCCCTTGGGCTTGCGGCCGATCTTGACTATCTTGTCGAAGGTCTTGCCGACTTCCTTGCCGTACTGCGCCAAAGCTCTCTTGGGATCTTGTTCCAGGAGCTTCCTGAACTCAGCGTCACGCCAGGCCTTGGCATGGATACGACCCCAGTCCTTGTTCGTTGGTGCGCTCATTGATGGTTCTCCTCCGGAGACTGCGGGCCCAGCGCGGTGAGCGACACCGCCACGACATCGCTCGCAGGCCCTTGAACAGATGTACGAGAGGGCGCAACGCTACGCCGCCCGGACAGGATCTGTCAAGTAGTATCACCCGGGCCGCCGGCATCCTTCACGAGGCGTCGGGAGATCCACTCGGGCGTGAAACTGCGTGCAGCGAGGAGGGCGATGAGGGTCATCTCGTGAACCGCCAGATGGCTGCCGATACACGCACGGGGACCGGCCCCAAACGGCAGATACACGGATCCGGATGGGGGGGCGAGCCCTCCCTTCATGAAACGTTCGGGGAGAAAGCGATGCGGCTCGGGAAAATATCGTGGATCGACATGGAGTAGCCGCGGGCTGACCCATACCGCAACGTCGCGCGCGAATTCGAAGCCACCGAGTTCGAAAGGGATCTCCACTTCGCGATACAGGATCGGAGCCGCGGGATGCAGACGCATGCTCTCCTTGAGCGCGGCAAGGCAGTAGGAGCGCGAAACAACCGTCGAATCCGCAACGGCAGCTGGACAGAGTTGTTCGGATTCTGTTGCGATTCTGCCGGCGGCGTCATTGGCGGCGATGTCCCGCCAGAAACTGGTGAGAGTGTAGGGAATGGTGAGATGCCCGGCATACAGCATCTGTATGACTTCTCCGACAATGTCGTCGCGGGTCAATCGTCCGCCGTCCGGAAGCCGTCTCTCGATGAGGTCGGACAGAACGTCGCCGCGGTCTTCGCCGCTGGCGATGCGTGCATCGATGATGCGGATCGCGGTATCCATACGACGAGGGGCACGCGGCCGGGTCATGATCAGCCTCGCCGTGGGGTCGCCGCCGGGGATGCTGGCGTAATCCTCTCCATACGCCTCCTCGAGCGGGAGTGCGCCCGAACGCCCCGCGGCGTCGCCATAACCTTCAACATCGGCATCGAGCACGAACCGCGCGGAGACGCGGGCTGTGAGGATGCGTAACTCCCGGAGGAGGTCGGAGCCCGCAGCCCACCGGTCCAGCATATCGGCTGCACACCGGGCCACTACCGGCATGCGGGCGGACACTTGCCGTGCTGTGAACGAGGGGCGGAGCACTCGACGACGCGTCCGCCATGCCGCCCCCTCGAGAGACGTGAGGCCATCCCCCCAGTGCCCGCGATTGGAGTCCTTGACGAATTCCGGTTTACGCAGGCATCCTTCCCTATCGAAGAAGAGCTCACGCACCTCGGACGCTCCATTGACGAGGATGCAGGAAGAGCCCCCGAGATCGAAGCCGGCGACGTCTCCATAGCTTTCCGCCAGTGTCGCCAGGAACCCGAACATGTCGGAGCGCCAGAAGTCGTAGTTCAGTCTGCCAAGGATCTCTCCTCTGGGCCCCGGTGGCGGCGTCGGCATCAGCGCGCGCTCCACGTCGCTAGGATCGAAGAATCATGAGCTCCGATGCGGTCCTCTGGACGTATGCCCTCGCGCCAGATGTTACGGTCGATCAAGCTTCCGGCGGACCCGTCCTCGTGACGCCGACGAGCGTAACCAGGATTGAGCCGGGCGAGCTCGAACTGCTTCCATTCCTCTCGGGATCCGGCAGCAGCGAAGTTCAACTCCACGACCGACTTCGACTGATCCAGGACCACGGCGATGATCGCGAAGCACGATGCGCAGCGCTCCTGTTCAGGCTCGATCGTATGGGACTTCTCGCGCGTGGGCTCTGGAGCGGAGGGCGTCCGCTGGCGTGGTGCGTTCCGCTCCGTCCCCCATCTGCTGGCCCACCGATACGCCCGCCTGAGGGACTCCTCCGCCTCTCGCCGCGCGCGTTTGCGCGCCGCGCGGGGAAGGTGATCTCCCTCGAGGCTCCAGCGGCGTGGGCCAGAATGGAGATCCACGATCGCGACCTGCTTCCACTCCTGCACGACCTCGCTATCGGAATGCCGGCGGCCGCAATGGCAACTGCGGCGGCTGGCTATAGCGAAGATGCCATTCTCGCGATCCTTACCATGATGAGTTGGTGCGAGCTCTTCGATGCCAGCGATGACGGATGGTCTGCGCACGATCTGCTGTTCCACGCACGAACGCGCAGAGGCTATACACGAGCGCGGCTCGGCAAGACTCATCGGACTGCAGAAAACACGCCTCAGCCCGAGGCGGCGACTGCCGCGGGCGCCCGTCGCATCACCCTCGAACCGCCCGATCCCGCCCGGCTCGTCGCCGAGGATCCTCCGTTTGCCTGGGTGTCTGAACGACGGCGGTCCATCAGACGATATGGACCGGATGCGCTCACATCGAGTCAGGTCTCGGAGTTCCTGTTTCGTACACTACATCAGCGGTCGGGTCGTCGGCCCTATCCAAGCGGCGGCTCCTGTTATCCGTTGCAATGCTACCTCGCAGTGCACCGTTGCCGCGGCATTGCACCGGGCCTGCATGTCTATGACCCGGTACGTCACGAGCTGATAACCGTCGCGGAACCTGGACCTGACCTGGACGAGCTGCTGGCGGACGCCGCAGCCACGGCGGACGTCACGGAGGTCCCGCAAATCGTCCTCGTGCTCGCGGCCAAGTACGCACGGACAGAGCAAGTGTATGCCGACCTGAGCTACAGCCTGATACTCAAAGAAGTGGGCGCGGTGTTTCAAGCGGCGATGATGGCCGCCGCCGCGATGGGGTTAGGGGCGTGCCCGCTAGGCTGCGGAAATTCTCTTTTGTTTGCCAACCTCGCGGGCGTGAAACCGGTCGACGAAGTTTCGGTCGGCGAGCTGATGATAGGTTGGCTCGAGGCAACAACATGATGCGCGCGTCCTCCATGCCGCCGGGGAGTGGGAGTCGCAGTTAGGAACGGCCGTCGGGCGAGAGTCTGACGGCCGTCCCGTTTCAGCGCGGTCAGTCGTCTATGATGATACGGGGATCCGACCCGCCGCTGGCGCGCAGCGTAAACTTGGCATTGGAGCGATCGTCAGTCAAGGCGACTTCGACCCAGTAGTAGTAGACGCCCGGCAGAGCGTCCCCGATTCTGAATTCCCCCCTCTCGCCCGGGGGAATATCTCGGCTCGCTGGATCGGTCGGAAGTCCGGGGAAGGACACGTGGACTGTGACCCGTGACCTGTTCGCGAGCGTGAACGTGTCTTCCGCGTGCTTGAAGACGTCCCTGGGAACCACTTCGAGTCCATGCGCGTTCTGGATCACGCGCGCGTCGGGCGATGCAGCAGTACTTGTTGCCATCACGTCACCTCCGGTTGACTTGAGACGCCGCCTCCTTGGTGAGCGCCACGTAGCGTGTATCCTTCACGAGTTCGGCCAGCGCCGGGCTGCTCTCGAACTCGAACGGCGCCATGCCCGCATTCAGCGCGACGGCGACATACCGGAGTGCCGTGTCGCGCTCGCCGAGTTTCTCGTAGACGCTGACGGCAGCGCGGGCGACCTCGCCGTTCGCTGGCGCGAGCGTTAGGGCGCGGCCGATGAGCTGCCGCGCTTGTTGGGCGTTTCCGAGAAAAGCGAAAGCATCCGAGAGGTCCGCGATCAATTCGGGGTCGTCCGGCTCGACACGACGAGCCTCTTCGATGATGGCAATGGCGCTCCGCTCCGCGTCGGCTGCGCGTTCGCGCTCGCCCGGCGCCCAACGGTACGCGCCAGCGAGGTTCTTCCAGATCCGGTAGTCGCGCGGCGACGCTTTGACGGCGCGCTCCAGGATTCGCGCCGCCCGGGTGTAGTCGCGGCGCACGCGATACTTGATCGTGGCAAGGTTCGATAGTGCCGGGCCGTATTCGTACAGGGCGATCGCCCGTTCGAGCGTTTTCTCCGCGTCGTCGTATTTCCCTTGCAGGTAATACAGCCCACCGAGATTCGACCACACGCGGGCGTTGTCCGGCGCCTTGCTCGTCGCGGCAAGAAACGCCTGCTCCGCCTCGCCGTATCGCCTGACATTCGACAGGAAACCACCTAGCGCGTTGTGGTTGGACCAGCTCTCGGGATCCAGCTCGATCGCCTTGCGATAGCTCGCCTCCGCGAGATCGTATTTCCCCTGCCGGAGCTGCAGGCGGCCGAGCTCCCGATACGCGGCACTCGTGCGCGGCCCGCGGTCGATGGCGTTGCGAAAGCTGTGTTCCGCGTCGGCGTAGGCACCCCGCTGCGCGTCGATCATGCCCAGCGTGACCCAGGTGGACGGCCGTGTGTCATCCAGGTCGCGAGACCTCGCAGCGTTCTGCGCCGCGAGGGTGATGTCTTCCGGCCGCTTCGTGAGGCGGTAGAGCAGCAGATATGCCTCACCCAGCCTGGCGTACGCGTCCGCATACCGCGGATCGAGCTCGATCGCCCGGTTGAAATAGTCAATTGCCGTCTGAAGGCTCTTCTCCTGATCGTACCGCTCGAGCGCGGTCTGGGCGGTCTGATACGGCGTCTGCGTCACGCCCTTCGCGAACAGCGATCGGGCTTCGGCGATGCCGCTGGTTCCCCCAATCCACTCGCTCCGCTCTTTCGACTGAAGCTCGATCCTGAGAAGGTCCACGATCAAGTCGACGGTGTCCTCCGCGGAAAAGTGATCCGCAGGAAAACTCTTCTGGTCGCCGCCAAGGACCCGCGGGGATTCCGTCCCCTCGAGCGAGGCCGACACGACGAGGTCGCGATCGGCGCGGTGCATGGCGAGGCTGACCGCGAGGGTGGCGCCGACTCGTCGCCGCGCGTCGCCCGGCGCCCGCACCATGGTCTCGCGCAGCTCGGATGCCGGCACGACCGAGAACGAGCTACGGAAGCGGTTCAGATCGGCCAGCCGGATCACGACATAGTCAAGCAGTCCGGCGAGGCGTTCTCGATCCGGGGCCGGAAGGCGGCTGTCGTCGAACAACACCGCCAGGCGCGCTTCGCCGGTCAGGGGCGGAGGCCGCCGCCATTCGCGCCACGCGCCCTTGACGACGGGAAACAGGAACACGGCTGCGAGCATCGCGGCAATGGCGAGCGCGACGTGCAATCGACGACGTCGGCGCCCACCCCGCACGACGGGTTCCAGCACAGGCCCGGAGCTGATCGTCTCGCCGAGCCGATCCCGGATCCCACGCAGTTCGTGTGCGAGGTCGAGCGTGGACGCGTAACGGGCATCCGGCTCCTTCGCAAGGCAGCGCTCGATCGTCCATCGGGCCGGCGCCGGGAACGAGGGATTGAGTTCCGCGATCGGACGCGGCTCGTCATCGAGGATCGCCGAAAGCGTCTGCACGACCGACTTGCGTTCGAACGCCCGACGCCCCGTCGCCAGCTCGTAGATGATCGCGCCGAGGGCGAACTGATCGGACCGGTGGTCGGCCGGGAGCCCGCAGACCTGTTCGGGTGCCATGTACCCCGCGGTGCCGAGCAGCACGCCCACCGCGGTGTTCGGCGAGAGCTCCGTCTTCGCCTCCGACGATCGGGGCGACGCGGCGCCGAGCCCCTCTTCCGGCCGGGCGCGCAGCTTGGCGAGCCCGAAATCCAGGATCTTGGCGAAGCCGTCCTTCGTGATCATCACGTTTTCCGGCTTGAGATCCCGGTGGACGATGCGCGCCGCGTGTGCCTTCGCGAGGCCGTCGGCGAGCTGCGCGCCGATCTCGAGCGTCTGCTTCGCGGGCAGCAGCCGCCCGCGGTGGAGGACGTGCCGCAGCGTCTCACCGTCCACGTACTCCATGACGATGTAAGGACGGCCGTCCTTGCGCCCGATCTCGTGGATCGTGACGATGTTCGGGTGGTTCAGCGAGGAAGCAGTGCGCGCCTCCTGCTCGAACCGCGCGAGCCTGTCGGGGTCGGACGCGAATTGCTCTGGAAGGAGCTTGATCGCGACATCACGGTGCAGGTCGTGGTCCCGCGCGCGGAACACCTCGCCCATCCCCCCGGCGCCGATCTGTTCGAGGAGCTCGTATCGGCCGAAGCGGGTTCCGGAACTGTTCGGCAAAGGTGTGAAAGCGTCATTATTGGCCGTCACCGGGTGGCGTTCAAGGAAAAGAGGCGGCCCAGCACGACGCGAGGATCAGCAGTGGCTGAGATCGTCATGCCGCCATCGAAATCGAACTAACATAGGCGTCCCATGAACATGCCTGCGAAACTGAATACCGCCGTCGTTTTTCTGATGGCCGCCTCGCTCGCCGCGTGCCGAGGCAGCTCGAGCGGCCCCGCGATGGAACACAAGATCGGCCTTGTCTATTTCGCCCCGGAAGAAGGCGCCGACAATTGCATGAAAGGCCTCTTCGACGGCCTGAAGGAGCAGGGGATCGAGGAGCGGGTCAACCTGGAGGTCCGCCGGTCGCACGCCCAGGCGGAGATCGCCAACATCCCGCTGCTGATTCGGAACTACGACGGTTCCGACGTCGACGTGATCGTCGCGATGACGACGCCGGTGCTCACCGCCGCGGCGTCCGTGGCCCGGTCCAAGCCGGTTGTGTTCACCTACGTGTACGACCCGATTGCGGCCGGCGCCGGCAAGAGCCGGACGGATCATCTGCCGCACGTCACCGGTGTCGGTTCGTTCCCGCCGGTCCAGGACACGGTCGACACGATCCAGCGGCTCGTGCCTGGCGTCCGCGCGGTCGGAACGCTCTACAACAGCTCCGAAGCCAACTCGGTCAAGGTGGTGGGCGTGGCGCGCGGCATCTTCGAGCAGCGCGGCATCCAGCTGCAGGAGATTGCCATCACCGGGACAAGCGAGATTTTGCAGGCGGCGCAGGTGCTGACTCAGCGCGGCGTGCAGGCCCTGTGGGTGACCGGAGACAATACGGCGCTTCAGGGCTTCGACGCGATCGTGAAAGCGGCGCGCGACGCGAAGCTTCCCCTCATCATCAACGACCCGGAGTTCGTGCAGCGGGGCGCGCTGATCGCCGTCGGCATCGGCTGGTATGAAACCGGCAAAGCCGCGTCGAAGGTCCTCGCGCGCGTACTGCGCGGCGAGCAGCCGCGCAACATCCCGTTCGAGGAAGTCGCGGTCAAGAAGCTTGTGCTCAACCAGGTGGTTGCCAAGGCGCTCGGGATCACGTTCCCGCCCGACATCGTGCAGGCCGCTTCTCACTAATCCGTACGGTCTTCGACCGCGCAGCTCTCAGCCGCGGCTCCTGCACAGATGCGCGTAGGACCGCGTAGCTTCGACCACGTCATCGAACTCATGGCGATCGCCGTGACCCTGTCGCCGGCCGAGTGTTGGAACTTTGTCCAACACTACGGCTACCGGCTGTACAGTCATGAAAACGCTTTTAGCCGAACCGGGCGCTGAGCCTCGCGTCGTTGAAGCGACACGGCTAGCGTCCCTCAGGTTCTTCCCATGCGATGTACGGCGACGCTGCCGGTCAACAGCCAGAATTGTAAGTTCAGGCGAAATCGTGACACCGAACACCCTAGGTCTATCCGTCGCGAAGACGTGGTTAGTCCATCACCTGAGGTGACGCGCGGCGAAAAGCGCAGTCGGAACCTGACTTCAGATAGCGTTCGAACTGAATCGCACGCTCCTCGCTGGCGAACGCGACCACGAGTGGGCTACGCCGACGGCGTCACGCTGCGCACGCTTCTGCGCCGGCGGCTCAACCAGGGAACAAGAAATTCGACGAACTCCCCTGACTTTGCGGCGACTGCAGATCAGTCGGCAACGGTGATCACGACGTTGCCCTTCTTGTGTCCCTGCTCGACATACCGATGGGCTTCGGCGATCTGCTCCAGTCGATATCGCCTGTCGATGACCGGCTTCAGCGTCCCCGTTTCCACGAGCTCTTTCAGTTGAATGAGATCGTCTCCGCGAAAGCGGGGTGTCCGATCGTCGACCGAGATGGACTTGCCCTCGGGCGTCAGAGCCTTCACGCACGCCACTTTCAGCGGCGACGTTTTTCTGCGTCCAACGGCATCGAAGACGAGGTCGTAACGCCGGTCTGCCGGAGGATTGTCCTTCGTGTAGTCGAGCACGGCGTCGGCTCCGAGAGATCTCACGAGTTCGACATTCGCGGTGCTACAAACAGCCGTGACGTTCGCGCCAAGATGCTTCGCGAGCTGCACCGCGCAGGTCCCGATCGCGCCTGACGCGCCATAGACGAGCACCTGCTGTCGCGGCTGAATGTTCGCGTTTCGGAGGAAGTACCACGCGAGCAGCCCTCCGTAAGGAATCGCGGCGGCTTCGTCGTACGTCACATTCGACGGCGCCGGCGCCAGGAGACGAAATGCTGCCGGCAAAGACGTGCGCTGCGCGTAACAGCCGAAGCGCAACATGGTGAATGCCCACACGCGGTCTCCGATGCGAAACCGTGTGACGTACTTGCCTGTGGCTTCGATCTCTCCGGCCAGGACGGCCCCCTGGATCGAGCGTCTTGGTCTCGTCATGCCGATCACCAGGCGCAGCATGATCCGCATGGCGAGCCTGCCTTTCGGAATGGCACTCCTGAAACAGTCGCTCGCGGTGACCGTCGTCGCGCGGATCCTGATCAGCACGTCGCCCTTTCCGATTGGAGACGCGCGGCGATATTGACTCTGAACGTACGGGCTCAATCGGACCCACCACTGATCGGGGAACACCGATTCCGCTGGTTGATGCGGCTGTGGACTTGACGAGGGAGCATCAGGTCCACAGCCGCACTCCGGTTTTATTGAGGTTTCTTGTTAGGCTCCCGTCCGTCACGGCAGTGGGAGGTGGCGGGAGCGGGGCAGGGTGGGGCCAAAGACCTGACGTCAGCCCAGCAGCAGCCCCGAAGTGGGCGAGGCGCGTGCTGCTACCGTATAATGCGCAGGCTTCCACCGACCAATGGGTCTTGCCTCCGGAATTCGAATCGGCCCCTACGAAGTCGTCTCGATGCTGGGTGCCGGTGGCATGGGCGAGGTCTACAAAGCCCGCGATACGCGCCTGGACCGAACCGTCGCCCTCAAAGTCCTACCGCAATCGCTCGCATTCGATCCGCAATTCCGTCATCGATTCGATCGTGAGGCGCGCATCATCTCGCAACTCGATCATCCTCACATCTGCGCGCTGTACGACGTCGGAGAGCAGGATGGGACCGCGTACCTGGTGATGCAGTACCTCGAGGGGGAGACGCTCGCGCAGCATCTGGCGCACGGCGCCCTGCCGATCGAGCATGCACTCACCTTTGCCATTCAGATTGCCGATGCATTGACGAGAGCGCATCGCGCCGGAATCGTACACCGCGATCTCAAGCCGGGCAACATCATGCTAACGGGATCTGGCGCGACGCTGCTCGATTTTGGACTCGCGAAAACCGGACCCGCTGGAGCGTCGGCGATCCTTGCTCCGTCCGAGGCCACGACGCCCGCTCAGCTCACCACTTTGGGTACGATCCTGGGCACTTTTCAGTACATGGCGCCAGAGCAGATCGAAGGAGGGGAAGCCGACATACGGAGCGACATCTGGGCATTCGGGTGTGTGCTCTACGAAATGCTCGCCGGCATCCCGCCATTCAGCGGTAAATCACCCGCGAGCCTCATTGCGAACATCCTGAATGCTCAACCGGCGCCTCTCTTGGAGCGGCGGCCCCAGCTGACGCACGCGGTCAACCACGTCGTGCGCCGCTGCCTCGAGAAGAATCCGGAGGCGCGGTGGCAATCGATGGCCGACGTGGCCCACGAGTTGCGATGGGCGACAACTGCTGATCCGGTCGCGCCACGTGTATCAATCTTGAGGGTCTGGCGTCAGCCCATTGTCATGTTCCCGGCATTGCTGCTGGCCGTCTCGACGGCCGCGGTTGCGCTTCTAGTTCGGGGCCGCGCGCCGGTCCAGCAGCCGGCGCTCGCGCCGCTCAAGCTCACGCTGGTGGCGCCAGAAGGTCTCGCGTTGACTCCGTTCTATTCGAGTGGAGGGCCGCACTTCGCGCTCTCGCCGGATGGTGAGCGAATCGCGTTCGTCGCGTCGGCGGTCGGGCGGCCACCTTCCTTGTGGATCCGTGACCTCGATTCACGCGTGCCTCAGGAAGTTGCGGGAAGCAACGAAGCATCGAGCCCGTTCTGGTCGCCTGACGGGCAATCGCTGGGATTTTTTGCCGAAGGCAGGTTGAAAACCGTCTCACTCCGTGGAACACGTCCCGCGACGCTGGCGCTCGTGCTCGATCCCGCCGGTGCGACGTCGAATGGCGACGTCATCCTGGCGGGCCGCGGTACCGGCTCCGTCCTTCGCATCCCCGTTCGCGGCGGCGCGCCAACCGAGGCAACTGTGCTGCGCCCTGACTCTGGAGGTCACCGATGGCCGCAGTTCCTGCCCGATGGCCGCCATTTCATCTACAACGAGAGCCGCGGCGTGATGATCGCGGCGCTAGATTCGCCAGAGTCCACTCGGTTGCTTGAAACGGCCTCGACAGCGGTATATGCACCACCAGGGTTCCTCTTGTTTGTTCCGGTGAGATCGAACAGGCTCATGGCTCAGGCCGTCGATCCGGCATCGTTCAAGCCGACAGGCGATCCTCGCGAAGTACTCGACGAGGTCCGCTACGCGGGCGGCACGGGATACCCGCCGGTGTCCGTCGCGGCCAAGGGTCTGCTCGCGTATTGGGATGGCACGACGGTGTCGACAAACGCGGAGTGGCTCGATCGGCGGGGGAACCGCCTTCCCACCTTGCCTGTTCCACTCGAGGGAACACATTTGGCCGTATCCCCTGACGGTCGGCAGGTCGCATTCATTCGGCAGGCCCCGTCGGCACCGCTTCCCAGCATCTGGTTGATGGACGTTTTGGGCAACTCTTCCCGATTCTCATTCACCGCCGGTGGCGCTTGGAGACCCATTTGGTCAGCGGACGGCCGGCACGTGCTGTTCACGTCGTATTCTGGCAAGGATCTCCTGCTGCTTCGCCGCCCGGTTAGCGGCGCCGAAAAGGAGCAAGTCGTTGCGACCGTTCCGTTGCCGTTAGCCCAAGAAGGGTTCGGCAATTACTACATTACGGACTGGTCTGACGATGCCCGGACCGCACTGATCAGTGGGGCGCAGCCAGGGACTGGACGAGACGTCATGGCGTTTTCTGACGAGACCGGTCGCCTGAGTCCTCTGTTCCAGACCGCTGCGTTCGAGATACAGCCTCACTTTTCGCCGGACAGTCGCTGGATCGCCTACGCGTCGAACGAGAGCGGGCGATGGGAAGTATTCGTGGAACCTTTTCCTCCATCCGGCACAAAGAAGCAAGTTTCGATGGATGGGGGGTCGCAACCTGTGTGGCGCAGAGATGGCCGGGAGCTCTTCTTCCTTGCGCCGGACGCCAAGCTGATGGCTATCAGCGTGACTCCGGGCGCCACACTCCCATTCGCGGGTGGGACGCCGCAGGCGTTGTTCCAGACGCGATTGAGACCCAGCTACGCTCCGTGGCCTGTCAATTACGACGTCACGCCCGACGGCCAGCGGTTTCTCATGAATGCGGTACGCTCCGACACCGGCCCCACGATCAGCATCGTCGTGAACTGGAAACCGGGGAATGCACATACGCGAAACTGAGTGATGACCGACCGTGCTGTTCGAAGCCAACACAGTGACGGAGGCTCTGGAGCGGGGAACGGCACCGGATTGACGGAAGTGCTCGCCGAAATCGCAACTAGTGGCTAGCCGGTTCTCATATCCGCACTTGCAGCGCGGCGGGGCGTACAACTGTAACCAGCGAACGAGTTTGGGTGTGGCAAACCAACCATTGACTGGGCCCGCGCATCCGGTCCACAGCCGCACCGCAATTTCATTGAGGTTTTCAGTTTGGCTGCCGTCCGTGACCGCGACAGGCAGATGGAAGGAGAGGGGCAGGGTGCGGTGGCGGTGACGTGCCCGCCGGTGTTGACACCATTGACCAACGACCGCGGGTCCACCTCGCCTGAGGCTATTTTCCACTTGCAGTATGCGCGTGAGTTCGATCGAAAGGCATCACGCGCTGTTGACTGTGACCTCGGGCGACAAGGCTATGGCGGGGCAGAGGGCGCGCCCATCGCCGTTTGGTCATCGACATCGACCGAGTCCGCTTCCGGCAACGTCTCGGGAATCGCCGCAGAATTGACGTGATCCGGCAAAGGGTTCTTTTGTCATCTGGCAATGTCGCGGATCTGATTAGAGCGCCATCTGTTCACACTGCGCGCGTGCTGGTGACGTGGGTCACCGGAAGCTAACTTCGAGTTGCTCGGAACACAGCCGGCCCTCGGCCGGCTGATTCGAACACCCGAAGGAGCGTCCGGGCGGGTCGATCCGGTCGTCGTGCTGGCCCACACGACCTGGCAGCAGCGCTTCAACGGCGATCCTTCTGTCATAGGGAAGACAGCGCGCTTGAACGGTCGGCCCTGCACCGCTCGCGCTGTGATGCTCGTTCGGCTCCCGGGAGGAACCATTGATATAATCCGCATCGTTCCCCCGACACTTACGTTCAGCGGCGACCACTGCTGCTGACGATTGCCGGCCTGCGACTGCAGCTTCTGTCCACACCCGGCGAGACGGCGGACGCAATCTCGGTGTGGCTACCTGAGAAGCGCGTTTTGATGCCCGGAGACGACTTCCTGCGCGCCTTCCCGAACATCAGCCCGATCCGGGGCGCGCGGCCACGTACTCCCGAGGATTGGATCGCCAGTCTGGAGAAGATGATCGAGCTGGGACCAGAGGACGTGGTGCCGAGCCACACGCGGCCCGTTCTGGGTGGCGCCGCCGCGCGCGCCGCCGGCATCGAGTCGGGGCGCAGCTATGACGTGAATCCGGTAACCGGCCGCTTCCTTCTCGTCAGACCAGCCGATTCGGGTCCATCGCCTCGCGCGGTGCGCATGGTGCTCAACTGGGCGTTGGACCTGCCGACCAGGTAACGGCACCTCAACGACCGCGACCTCCGACGCTGCGACACGGATGATAAGAGCCCGGGGGACGAACGGTGAGCAGACCCTCTTCGACGATCGTTACACCATTGACGTGGCCTTCGACGCACCGTTGGAAGGTAAGTAGCCCGAGGATGTCGACGATCATGATGTCCTCGGTCACTCGTGCAATCCCTCCGTCACGTGATCCCGATCGCGGAGCGTTTCGCGCACGCCGGAACCGCAGAACAACCCGACAATCTGGATCCAGATTTTCTGGGTTTTTCCGTGTGCAACGAACGGGGCGTCTCTAGCGACTCAGGGCCGTCTTCGGCTGCTCTGGCAAATGAAGGATGAAGGTGAAAGAGCCTCCTAACTCTCTTTCTCTTGATAATTAATAAATACAGTTGGATTATTTATTTCCTAGGAACAAGAGTGTGAGGACCTGGTTTTCACGTTTACTCTTCACCCCACACCCTCGCTGTTCCACGCCCCGTCCTGACACTGCCAGAGGCTTCTCCCCTTACCTGCCCGCATGGCCGGGGCAGGGCGTGGCACCGGTGTTTTGCCACTCGAATGCGCTGGAAGGCGCTTCGCCGCTCGGGTCGCTGCGCAGGATGCTGACGACGGGCTGATCGGCCCTGCACGGCTCGTTGGGGCGCGGTTCGGGATCGGCGCGAAAAGTCGCCGGCGTGGCAGGTGAGCCCTCGGCAGTGGCCTTGGAGGCCGCGCACCGGAAAACATGAGGGGATGGTAACCACGACGGCTATCGCGACTCGTCCGCGGCCGCGAGCCTATCGTTTGCAGGCCGACAGCGATCTCTGCTCCGGACGCCGCCGCGTAACGGTTCATCGCGTTGCGGCCACAGTCTCCGCGATCCCACGAGGGTAAGGGGTCGGCGTAAAGCCGAATCGCCGCTCGAACTTCGAAGACTCGAAGATGTAGGCGCGGTCGTACTGATACAGCATTTCGATCAGTTCGCGGACCGTGCGATCGAACAGCGCGGCCATGCGCAGCATCCAGGGCCACAGGATCGTGACCTTCGGCTCGACGCCGTACTCCCGCGCCGCGAGGGCAACGAATTCGCGGCCGCTAAGCGGCGGCCTCGCCGTCGGCAGATGCCACACGTCCCCCCACACGTCGGGCGCGCGGGCAAGCAGTGGAAGGGCACGTCCGCAATCCCGCGTGTACGTCAAGCTGTGCGGCACCTCGGCATTGACCAGCCACTTTGCAGGCTTGCCCTTGGACAGAGGGGGCAGGACGAGTCGATTGATGATGCTGTTGGACGCGTTCGGACCGTAAAAGTCCGCCGCACGCGCGATGCATGCTTGCACTCGACCGCTCTTCGCCGCCTCCAGAAGTGATGCGGCGATCCGCGCTCGCACGACTCCCTTTTTGCTCGACGGTCTGATAGGCGTGTCTTCGGTCATCACGCCATCGACCGGGCCGTACATGTAGACGTTGTCAAAGAAGATCAGTCGCGCCTGACGCTCCGTGCACGCGTCGAGCACGTTCGCCATGATCCGAGGCCACTCTTCGCGCCAGACACGGATGTGGTAGCGGAGTCCGGCGAGGAGGTACACGACCGACCCCGGCGGGATCGCCTCGCGGATGCTGGCCGGATCGAGGAGATCGCCGCGGAGGCTTTCTGCAGCTTCGATTGCTGCGCCTCTTCGGGACACGAGGCGCACGTCCTGCCGCTCGCGGCGCAGTTCGGTCGCGAGTTCAGTCGCGATGACGCCTCCGGCGCCGAGCAGAACGTGTTTCGGTTTTTCTACTGTCATCGGTCTTTTGCGCGGCGAGAAGATTACTCGCGGAAAGGTCGCCTTGCGGTGATCGATTCGGCGTGTCGGACCTTGTCGCTGCGGCGTAGGCGTTACTGATCGGTCGCCGCCTGCGACCAGTGTTTACGCTGTTGGACGACACAGAAGAGATTGCCGTCAGGATCTTCGAGGACGACGAAGTCGGCACCGACGCGGTAGCGCCAGGGATACCGGCGAGCGCCCAGAGCCTCGAGGCGCGCGACCTCCGTCGTCTGGTTGTCCGTATACAGATCCAGGTGGATCCAGTTGCGGCCGGGCCGCTGCGTTTCGCGCGCCTGGAACGACACGTTCGGATACTTCCCGCCGGGATCGCGTAGGATGCTCCAGCCGCCGCTCGCCGGCTCTCGCGGAACATAACCCAGCGCTTTCTGCCAGAAGTCAACATCCGATCGAACTGATGGCAGTGGATAACGATCGAGCCGATGCGGAGCGGCATGGGGCGATTGTAATCCGCGCGATGGGACGCTATCGCGTCCTGGACCGGACGAGAGCGGTCCGGGTAAACAGATCGGCGTTATCGCGGGTAATGGCATCGCCTCTTCCAGACGACCAGAAGCGAGGAGTGGCCGGATCCCGCTGGAGCCGTTCTCTGTATAGTTTCCGCTATGTTGAAGCCCCTGAGAGGACGTGTAGCTGTCGTCGCCGGTGCGACTCGCGGTGCCGGGCGAGGCATCGCAAGGATGCTGGGGGAGGCTGGTGCCACCGTGTACTGCACCGGGCGCAGCAGCCGCACCCAGCCGAATACGTCTCATCACTCCAGCGCCGGCCGGCCCGAAACGATTGAAGAAACAGCTGAAATGGTCACCGCGGGCGGCGGTTCGGGTATCCCCGTACGGGTCGATCACACGGCCGAAGACGAAGTTGCCACCCTGTTCGAGCGAGTACGCCGAGAACAGAAGCGGCTGGACGTGCTTGCGATTGTCATGACCGGTCAGCCCGCTTCGTGGAAGAGCTTTCTCGACGACAGCCCGGCTGCGGGGCGAGCGTTCGTGGAGAGCTGGATCTGGCCACACATGGTGACAGCGTGGCATGCGGCGAATTTGATGGTGACGCATCGGTCGGGGCTGATCGTGGAGTTGGTCGAGCAGGACAACGTCGGGTATCACGGCGCGTTCTACTTCGACGTGATGGAAACGTTACTAAACCGGCTCGTCTTTGGGTTGGCCAATGACTTGGGGAGCCACGGCGTGACGGCGGTGGCTGTGGGCCCTGGCTTCATGCGCACCGAGGCGATTCTCGAGGGCTTCGGGGTGACCGAAGCAAACTGGCGAGACGCACTCGAGAATTCCCAGGCTGCGGCGATGGGATGGGGCGGATCCGAAACGCCATGCTTTGTCGGGCGCGCCGTTGCCGCGCTGGCCGCCGATCTGGACGTCGCGCGGAAGAACGGCGGCATCTACACCACGCGATCGCTCTCCGAGGAATACGGATTCACTGACGTCGATGGCACGTATCCAGATTACGCCGTGCTCGCGGCGGCGGTCGAGGAGGCGAAGAGAACCTATCTCGCCCCAATGGTAAAGGCCTCCGAGTTCGTGACGGTGAACTGGAAGCTCACGTCGAAAGCCGAGTCACCGTCCTGAAGCTCGGAAAATGAACTGCCTGTGGAGAACGAGTAGTCGCCCAGAGCGGATTGAAGGATCCGCCCTGGCTGCGATCCTGGTCAAGCGGCATCAGGTTCGATCCCCAATCGGTCGTTGACGGCGATCCGGAGTCTCTGCTTGCATCCGAGGTAGCGCTCTGTCGTCTGGATCGACACATGACCAAGCAGGAACTGGATCTGATCCAGTTCACCGCCTGCAAGATGGCAAAGACGGGCGGGCGCATGTGCGCCGCAGGTCATGCGGGGCTAGCTTGTCAATACTCGCGCGAGCCGGCCGCGGCGCGCACGACGTCCCAGAGTACCTTCGGCGACATGCCGTGTCCCCAGACGCGGCCAGCCTTGTTGATCGCGCGGAACACCGGACCGTCCGTGATTGCGGCTGCCGCTGTCCACGCGTCCACCGCAGTCTTGACCGTCGGAATCGGTACCGTGCGCATGTGGCCAGCCTTGCCGACGAGATCGGCAATGACCCAGTGCTCCTCCCGTTGCTGGATCGACTCGAGGCGTAAGGCCAACAGCTCTGCGCGCCGCAGGCCGCACCCGATCAACATCGCGACCATCGCGTGATCCCGCAAGTCGCGCGGGGTCGACGGCACCTGGTACTCGAGCAACCGCCGGCCCTGCTCAAGCGTCAGCCAGTTTCCGAGACGCACGCCGATTCGCCGCACGCCCTTCACGCGACGAATCCCGGCGGCAAGTTCAGGGCTCAGAAGCCCCGCGTCGGCCGCCTCGTACGCTATGCGCCGGACGGCCGCGAGCCTGAGGTTGAGTGTGGCCGGCGCGTATCCCCGCTGTTCAAGGTGAATTCGGTACCGGAGCACCACGGTGCGGTTGAACGCAAGACGAGGCTCCGAACAGTACCAGGTGACGAACCCGCGGATGGCGTGGTCGTAGGTTCGCTGACCGCTGGCAGACGTCAGGCTGTTCAGCACCGCCGTCTTGGCGTGTTCCAGGTCCGGAATCGCCAGAACCCGCTTGGGCGTTCGCTTCTTGCGAGATTTCGATTTGGACATTGGCGACGGCCTCCTTCACCGTCGCCGACAGCTTCATCGACGGCCCTCCCTTCGGCGTTTAGCGCGAGTTAAGGCGTGCTAGTGTCCTGTAACAGTGGTTCGCAGCATTAGTCTGAGCCGTGGGCGAGGAGCGTGCGCTCGGCGAAGCGCCCGATGCTGGCGAGGATCTCATCGGCGCTCTTCGTCCACACGAACGGCTTCGGCGCTTCGTTGTGCGCGTCGAGAAAGTCGTGAATCGCGCGTTCCAGTTCCGCGACGCTGCGATGGGCGCCGCGCCGCAGTTGCTTTGTGGTCAACTCGGCGAACCAGCGCTCGACGAGATTGAGCCAGGGATCCGTACGTCGGCGTGAAATGCAGATGAAAGCGCGGGCGCTTCGCGAGCCACCGCCAGATCAGCGGTGTCTTGTGCGTGCCGTAATTGTCGAGGACGAGGTGTACAGGCAGGTCGGCCGGCACGCTCGCATCGATCCGATCGAGGAACTTCCGGAACTCGACGGATCGATGGCGCGGACGCGTGTCCGCGATCACCGTGCCGGTCCGACCATCCAGCGCCGCAAACAGGGTCGTCGTGCCGTGGCGCTTGTAGTCGTGCGTGCGCCGCTCGGCCTGGCCCGGCTGCATCGGCAGCAGCGGCGCCGTGCGATCGAGCGCCTGAATCTGCGACTTCTCGTCCACACAGAGCACGACCGCGTGATCCGGCGGATGCAGGTACAACCCGACGATATCGCGCACCTTGTCGACGAGGAAGGGATCAGGCGAGAGCTTGAAGGTCTCCGTCCGGTGCGGCTGCAGGCGAAACGCGCGCCACACGCGGCTCACCGTCATCGCGCTGACGCCCATCGCCTTCGCCACGCCTCGCGTGCTCCAATGCGTCGCGCCGCGCGGCGTCGTCTCCAGCGTGCGGATGATCAACGCTTCAATCTGCTCATCGGTGATCGAGCGGGGCGCCCCAGGCCGCAGGTCGTCGGCCAGGCCGTCACAGCGATCCACGAGGAAGCGCCCGCGCCACTTGCACACCGTGCTCGGCGAGAGACGCAGGCGTTTCGCGACGACGGCGTTGTCCTGCCCGGGCGCGCACGCGAGGATGATACGGGCGCGGCGGGCCAGCTGCGGCGCGCTCCGGGCTCGGTGTGCGAGCGAGTCGAGCTGCTGGCGTTCTTCCGGGGTCAGGACAACTGGGGGCTTCGGGCGGCCTGTGCGCATGATCAGAGAGCCTCGATCATGCACGACGACCATGAGTCGTTAATTATGACGCTTATTACTGTTACAAGACACCGATAACCACTGCTTGCATCTATGTAGAATTTACTGTATATAGATTTCTATAATCTGGCCCGGACCGCGAATCTCGCACACGTTATGCCTTACATCACCTTCCCGACCACGCTCGTGTTGCAGGCGGTCGCCGACGGCGCGTGCTACGGCTTCGACATTGCCGACCGCACCGGCCTGCAGACCGGCACCGTCTATCCGGCGCTGCGCCGCCTCGAGACGCTCGGCTTCGTCCGCTCCAACTGGGAGAGCGAGAAGGTCGCGCGGCGCCAACAACGTCCGGCGCGACGCTACTACGAGATTACCAAGACCGGCACCGCCGGCCTCGCTGTCGCCATGAAGCGCTTCGCGAACCTGGGACGCCTGCCGGTGCCGCGCAATGCCTAGGCTTCTGCACGCGTGGATCGGCGCGCTCGCGCGCCTCGTGCCGGCGGCCGCGCGCCGGGAGTTCCGCGCCGAGTGGGACGCGGAGCTTGCGGTCGATCCCACGATGCGCCGGGCGTCCGGCGCGGCCGCCGACGCGTG
>JBKPCD010000027.1:0-45134 GCA_046727175.1 Acidobacteriota bacterium
GGAATCGCCAGCCGGCGCCGCTCAGAGGACCGTTTCTCGAACCGGGGCTGCCCCCCTTGTACCAGGCGAAGTCGCTGCTCCATTTGGTGGTGACCTCCGAAGTTGTTGCGTATGCCCGCGTCTCGTATCAAGGGGCGGGCCGACGAGCACGGGAGACCCACAAAACCTGGCTTCTCGCCGCAACCGACTTTGAATGGGGGAGTTACGAGACGGATTGCGGATCGGTCGATAATCAGCGGTCTGGATACTGAGTAGTCAGTACCCCCGTTCAGTGGATACCTGGTATCTACCCGGCCGGCCAAAACTGCAAGCGGGCAAGGTTCACAGTTCCCGATTCCCGGTTCTGGGTTCGCGCTACGTGGATTGCCTGTTCTTTCGATGTCATGCGAACGAAAGAACGAAGAACCGTGAACCCGGAGCCGAGAACTCGAGAACCTCACGCAGGATGCGCTTTGCGGCGCTTCCTGCTAGTTGGTCGCCGACCGTCCGACGACACCCAGCCGCTCCATCTTCAGGTAAAGACCCCGGCGGGTCAGACCCAGCGTCCTGGCTGTTTCGGAGATGTTCCCAGCGGATCGTTCGAGCGCGCGCTCGATCATCTCGCGTTCGAGCTTCTCGACGGCGCCGGCCAGTGTCGCGTCTCTGATTCGCGAATTGCCACCCAAGTCGCTTCGTTCCAACCCCGTCCCGAATACTGGCGACAGCAGATCCGGCGTCACCAGGCCACCGGCTGATGTCATCGCGACCGCGCGCTGCACTTCGTTCCGAAGCTGGCGGACGTTTCCGGGCCAGGGGAAGGCATCGAAGAGGTCCAGCGTCTCCGGACTCAGTCTCACACCGGGCTTTCCCAGGCGTTCAGACGCTTCCCGCAGAAAAAATGTGCTCAGGTGAGGGATCTCCTCGCGTCGTTCGCGCAGCGGCGGAACGTGGATCCTGATGACGCTCAATCGATAGAACAGGTCTTCGCGAAATTTGCCGTCGGCAACGCGCTGCTCGAGATCGGCATTCGTTGCCGCAACCACCCTGACGTCGACACGCTGCGGACGCGTGTCGCCGACCGGTAATACCTCTCCCTGCTCCAAGAACCGAAGCAATTTGGGCTGAACGTCGAGCGGGAGATCGCCAACCTCGTCGAGGAACAACGTCCCGCCGACCGCCGTCCGCAGCACGCCGGGTTGATCGGCAACCGCGCCCGTAAAGCTGCCTCGCCGATGACCGAACAACTGACTGTCGGCCAGCTCGCGGGTCGCGCTGGTGCAGTTGTACGGCAGGAACATGTGGCTCCGGCGAGGTGACCCCGCGTGGATCGCCCGTGCGACGAGATCTTTGCCCGTCCCGCTCTCGCCGGTGATGAGAACCGTCAAGTCGTTCCCCTGCATCCGCTGGATCTGGTCTGCGACGCGCTGCATGGGGGTACTCGCGCAGACAAACCCGGGCAGGAGCGGCTCCAAAGTGCGCTCGATCGAACCGCCCACCGCCTCGACCGGCCTCTCACGCGCGCTGCACAACTCGAATCCCTGACGGAGCACCGCACAGAGTGTGCGAAACCGCTGCAACGTTGGCGCAACGATCGGTTGGGCGCTCGAAACGGCCGCGAATCGCGACCCTTCGGTATCCTTTCCGAGGGGCTCGACGACGAGAACGGCGGAGGGTGGACGCGACGTGGATCGGATCGCCGTCACGGCAAGCCGCCGCGCGCCTTCGGCGTCGCAGCCCGCTGCGCCAAGCACGCGAGCCTCAGTAGACGATTCCTGCACGTAGAGAACCGCCGCCTGCGCATCGCATGCTTCGAAAAGCGCTGTGGCTCCTTCGCGAGCGAGCAACGCGGGCACCACTGCCGCGTCGACGATTCTCCTGACGATCGCATCGTCGCCGTCCACTCGGGGACCAACGTGCTCGCCGGTGCTGTCATCAGGAATTGCAGCGAGCGTCTCCCGGGCGGCGGCGAGATCCGGCTCAGCACCCAGGGACTCGAAGATTGCCGCTGCGTCGTTGAGGTATCGCCTGGCACGCGCGCGCGCGCCTGCGCCCGCCGCCAGCCGGCCAAGTTCCAGATAGCTCAACCCGGCTTGATGGCGCTCCCCCAGCAGGTCGAAAACGCTGACACTCTGGCCGAAGTCGTGATACGCGTCGGTGGAACGCGCTGCGGCAGCCTGCAAGCGGCCCCTGAGGCGCAGGAACTCTCCCCACGTGCCGCTCATCGATCCCGGCTGGATTCGCGCCCCCATCTTATCGAGGCGCTCCTGTGCGCTGTTCACGCGCCCAGACAACAACAGGGCCTCGACCGCGATCAACTCGGCCTGACGGGCATAAGCGGGCGGAGCCTCGACGGACTCGGCAATTGACGTTGCCTTCGCAAGGGCTGGTACGTGTTGTCCCTGGCGAAGGGCAAGCCTGGCTTCTTGGACCTTCAGCGACCACTGATACCAGCGGCTGGTCTGCGTCCCGTACTCGCCGTAGGCCTCGCGTGCGCGCTGCAGGCACCGGCTCGCTGCGTCATGCTCGCCGCGGATCAGGTGGATCTGCGCGAGCGTATCGAACACGGCCCCGGTCGTCTCGCGCATGAACTGCATCGGGCTCCGCACGTCCAGGGCCCGGTTCAGGGCGGCCTCGGCGCGCTTGAGGCTGCCGAGACGAACACAAATCTGCCCGAGCGACGCCAGGGCCACACCCAGGCCATGAGGCGTTCCAGTCTGCTCCTGCAACTCGACGCTGCGCTCTGCAAGCGCCAAGGCCTGATCGTGACGGTGCTGCATGAGCGCGACGTTCGCCTCGTTGCCACAAACCGTCGCCAGCACATCTCTCGCGTCCACGAGTACGGCCAGGCGCTCGGCTTGCCGCAGCGCGGTCATGGCTTCGTCGAGCCGGCCTTCCTGCGCCAGAGTGATACCCGACAGCGAGTGAACCATAGCCAGATGACGACGATCGCCGGCGGCGTGGAGGGCGGAGGCGGCCTGGGTAATGTGCTCGCGCACGATTGCGGTGTCCCCGACCTGACGGTACGAGAGGGCGAGCTCGTAGTGGGCCAGACCGATCGCACGCGAATCATGAGCACGCTCAGCCTGCGTCAGCGCCTTGGTGAGAAAAGCAATGCTGCGGGAAGGCTCGCCTCTGGCCGACGCCAGTCGTCCGTGCAGCCGCCAGAGATGTGAGAGTCGGGCCGGAGTGAGGCGTTCGCGCGCCTCGGGCGGACGCCCCAGGGCTTCTGTCGCCTGCCGCAGGTCGTCCTGAAGTAGCCAGGCTTCGGCGAGCGCACACCGGATTTGAAGCTGCTCGTCGCGCGAAGTCGACGGACGTTTCAACAGTCGGGTCAGTAGGGCCGCGGCCTCTTCCCCATGCCCTCGATCAAGCGCCTGCAGGGCTTCGGTGTACTCGTCCGTGGGGGACACGCGCGGCAGTATACCTCGTATACAGCCGAATTACGATCCTGCAGTTCCCTGTTTGTGTAGAGCTCGTCAATTGAAACTTTGGAGGCGAGGGAGTTCAGCAGCAAAACGGTATGCCAGGATTTTGTAAATCAGCTTCGCGCAGAGGAAGTTCGGCGCGAGCAGGCCTGGGATGGGGCTCAGCTCAACCACGTCGCAGGCGACGACGGTTCGGCGGGACACCGCAGCCCGAAGCAACGCAAGCGTCTCGTACCACGACAGGCCGCCTGGCTCGGGAGTCCCGGTCGCCGGCATGATTGCGGGATCGAGACCGTCGACGTCGATGGACAGATAGACCCGGTCGGCGAGTGTGTCGACCACGCGGTCGACCCACGACGGATCGCGGCGCATGAATGCGTCGTAGAAAATCGTCGTGTCGAGCGAGCTGGCGACCTGTGCCTCCTCCGCGGACATGCTTCGGATGCCGACCTGCGTGAGCCGCGCGTGCGCCAGGCTCCGCCGCATCGCGCATGCGTGATTGTGCGGCGTCCCCATGTAGCAATCGCGCAAGTCGGCGTGCGCATCAATCTGAAGCACCGACAGACCCGGATAGCGGCGTGCCGCCGCCGCGACCAGCGGCGGCGTGATCGAGTGCTCGCCGCCAAGCGTGACGAGGAACTTGTCGCGGGACAGGATTTCCGTCGCGACGCGATCGATCTCCGTCATCAGCGCCTCCAGCTCCCCGAACGGCAACTCCATTTCCGGCAGCGTGAAGATGCCGATCGGGTGCACGTCGCCACCGATCTCCTCGTCCCAGAGCTCCATGTGCGATGAGGCCTGCAGAATCTCGCGCGGCCCGTTGCGGGTTCCGGGTGCGTACGACGTCGTGCGATCGACAGGCACCGGCAGGATCACGACCCGGGACTCGTCGAACGATCGCATCACCGGCATCGCGCCGCCGAACGCGAGCGGCGCGCCGTGGTCGTATTCGAATGGAAAGCTCATTCACATGCCTCGAACCGGGCGCTGGAAATGGGCTGACCGTCGACGGCCATCACAGGGCCGGCGAGATCGAAACAGAGCGGCTTCCGGTTCGCGAGGATCGAGGAAGCGCTGTCGGCCAGCGCGCTCGCGAGCAGCGGCAGCGCGAGCGTCACATCGGCGTGCACCGTGACCTGCTCGGCATCCGCGGCAAGCTTCCCCCAGCTCTGCGCCTCCTCCAGCGTTGCTCCCGACGCGCCGCCGAAGTGCGGAACGTCCGTGACGACCTGAACCGCGTAGCGGTGCCCGCCGACGCGTTTGTCGTAGAACTCGGCCTGGACGGTCGCCTGGTTGATGAAATTCTTCGGCGTGCCCCCGCCGAACACGATCGATGCGGTCCGCGGCCGACGGATGACGAGATTCGTCGATTCGATGATGTCGCCAATGACGTCGACGTGGCCCGTCGCAGAATCCCGATGACGCGCTTGCGACAGGCCCATGCCGATGGAGGAATCAGCGATGGCGGGGCAGAAAATCGGCACACCGCATCGATATGCAGCCGTGAGAATCCCGTCACGCCGTGTTTCGTTCCACAGGTGCTCGCCCAGCCGATAGAGCAGCTCGCGAGAGCCGTAAGGCCGGCGCTCGAGCGTGAGCGCGAACGCGGCAATCCACTCGTCATTGTCCACGAACTCGTCCTCGCTCGCGTAGGTGTCGTAGACGCGATCGATGTGCTCGGCCTGCAGTGCCGCGTCGTTCTCGCGCGGCGACCCGACGTAGTGTCGGCGGCCGCGCGCCTCGTGCAGATCGTGATAAAGATTCGCACCTGTCGAGACGAGGCAGTCGATGAATCGGCGCTCAATGAGATGGGCCACAATCATGCGCATGCCGCCGGCACTGAGCGCCCCAGCAAGACCGAGGAAAATCGTGCAGTCTGCGCCGAGCATCTTCTCCCAGATCCGCCGCGCCGCCGCGAGATTCCGCCCCTGGAACGAGACCCGCTCCATTCGCGACAACACTTCGTCGGCTCGCAAGCCCGCCTGGACCCCGAACGGCTCGACCGGCACACGCAGGAACCGAGACTTGTTCGCCATGTCGCGGTGTGTATTCTATTTCACGGCTGGATGTTGTCAGAGCATCCGCCGATGGCCGCTCAGACCTCCGGCGTTCGACAGCTCGTCGCGATAACAGATTCTCAGGGTCTTTGGATTGCCTTCATCGTGGCCCTCGTATCTTCATGCTATTGGTGCGATCCCCGTGGGCCGTTTCCCCAACCGAAGTGACAAGGTCGTGCTAAAACGCTCGGCCAATTCGCCCGAACGTGGCGACACCCGCCTCCCGGCCTCCGGGATCGTGACGCCACGCGGCCCCTACGGTAAACGTCAGCGGCAGCGAGTATCCGACCACCGCGTCGAGTGAAAGCTCGCCGCCAATCGACACACGCGCGTCGGGGGCGCGGAACGCTGACTGCCACACATGGCCGGCGTCCAGGAAGACCGCGCCGTGCAGCAGGCGAGCGAAGACCGGCCACGTTCCCACACCCCGTTCGAGTCGCACGAGCGGCACGCGGTAGTCGAAGTTCACAACCGCGGCATGCTGCCCCGTCTGATCGTCGGTCTCAAACCCGCGAAGCAGGCCAATCGCATCGAAGCCGAAGCGAAATCCTCCGGGCTGCGGGCCGGGACCCGACGCGCTGAATTCGCGGCGGGCGGGCTCGTCGCCCCAGGCCGTCGCTCCCGCGAGGCGCGCGGCGAGAACGCCGTGGCGCGGCCAGATGCGCCGATAGCCGCGTACGTCGAGGGTCGCGGCCCCGGCATCTCCATCGGCGCCAACGGCACGGCGGGTCAATTCAGTCGTCAGATTAGCCGTCCATCCCTCCTCGCGGCCGACCGAATAGTCGAAGGCGCGAGCGGACGAGAACGCCCAACCCGCGCGGACGGCGTTTCGATCGGCGCGCGCCGTCAACGGTGGGACGCAGCTCCCGCACTCGATCGTGTCGCGCGAAAAGTGCAGCGAGCCAAGTGTGGTCTGCGTCCAACGTACGCGCCGAAACGGCACGAGCACTCCGGCATTCAATTCGGTCGTGCGAATCTCGCCGCTGCGAAACGGATCCGTATCGTCGGACGCATTCACGAAGAACGTCGGCCACCAGCGATCGTAGGCATACGCCAGATCCCAGTCAGGACGCCGACGCGCGAAGGTCCACGCGACGTCCGCCGCGTACGCGTGACGACCGAGCGCATCAGCGGACCACGTCGCCGCGCCAATCGCGAGCTCGTCGTTGTCGGACGCGATCGTCGGGGTCCAGAAGCGGGGCAGAAGCGTCGACCAAGGCGTGTACGCCCGAATCTGGTTCGTTGACTGCGAGGCGTCTAGCGAGCCTGTCCGGTCCCCGGGCGCCTCGCCTCGCGTCTCCGGCCTCCGGCCCCCGGTCCCCGGAGTCTGGCTCCCGCTCTCCGACCCCTGGCCCCCGGTCCCCGGCCCCCGATCATCGATGTCTACTCGAGTCCATCGAGCCGATTTCATCGATATCGAGAACAGGTCGTAACCCTCGACGGAATACCCGACGAACGCGAGCGTCTCTCCGTCGGTCGAGAGCGCGGGCGTCTCCGCACTGGGTCCTGTGCCCTCGAGCCGCTGCAGATCGCGTCCTTCGATGTCCACGCTGAAGATCTGGAACGGACCGCCGTCGCGATCGGATGCAAAGAGCAACCTCGTGCCGTCGGGCGTCCAGATCGGCGCCACGTTTCTGCCCGATTTCGTCGCGGTCACCGCACGCGCGTCGCCGGATTGCGAATCGACGATCACAATCTCCGATGGTCCGCCGCGTCGTCTTCGCGCTGCCGCAATCCATCGGCCATCCGGAGACCATCGCGGCGCCGTGAATTCGATCTCGGCGACCGAAACGAGCGGGGCAGGAGCCGCTGTCTGACCTTCTTGGGGCACCGTGAGCGTCGCGAGTTCGCGTCGATCCGGTCGCTGGACAGTGCAGACGATCGTCCCGCCATCAGACGCGACGTCCGGGTCTGCGGCGCGGGCGTTTCGCGTCAGTCGCCTCGTTGCGCCCCCCGTCGATCGCACTGCATAAAGATCGGATTGCAAACCGACGTTGCGAATCATCTCCAGTTGGTCGAAGACGAGAAGGTCGCCGGCGAACGCGACACGCGAACCGAGATATCGACGGGCAACTTCGTGCGGATTGTCGCGGGAGTGGTCTAACGCCATGAGAGCGGGGAAGCCGTGCGGATTCGCAACCGAATAAAACAGTCGACCGTCCGAAGAGAAACGGGGACCGCTGACGCTGAACCCGTGATGCGTCAGTCTGGTGGCGTCCGAAGGGGCAGCCGTCGCACGCCGACGGACATCTACAGCGAAGTCGTTCCAGAGATCGCCGAGGGATCGACCAAAGACGTTCCGGTAGGCGGTCGTGCCGAAGTACGGGAATCGCCCGGCCATCGCGTCGGTGAGGCGCCGCATCGATTCCGGTCCGTAGCGTTCGACGAGAAACGCGTTGAAGTACGCACCGTACACGTACGGCGCGTTTCCTGATGGCCAATCGTCCAGCCCGCCGCTCACCCGATCGAGCGGTTCGAATCGGTCCGCAAGCGCAGCGGCATCCACAATCATGCGAAAGTCACCGGCTTCTACGCGACCGTATCCCGTCTGCGCGCTTTCTTCGAAGGTGGCGATGCCCTCGATTTGCCAGATCGGAGTGAAGAGGTTCGGGTAAAGGATCGGCAGCCGCCCGAACACACGCCGCAGGCCACCGATCCAACCCGTGGAGCGGCTCAGGTGGACCACGTGGGTGTACTCGTGAGTGAAGACGAGTCGCAGCCAGTCGTCGGTGTTGCCGATGCTGCGTTCTCCGCCCGGAGACGCGGCCGTGATCTCGATCAGGTTGTAGGGCACTGGAGTCGCCCACCCGTTCGGCAGATCGCTTTGATCGACGAGAATCAGCCGCACACGACCCGACGCCGGACCGAGCGTTCGATCGAGATCCGCCGCCACCTGCTCCGCGATGGTAGCGAGCCGCCTCGCCAGCTGTTCCTCTCCTTGATGAAAGAGGATCTCGAATCGAGGCGTGGAAATCCTGCGGAACCGGAGGTACGGGTCGTAGCGGTTCGCGGCCACGAGCGGCGAAGCCACGGATGCGAGCAGCAGCACACTGATCGCGACGCGACGGATCATTCCACCTGACGCTTCAGCTCGGCGAGGATCGACAGCGCCTGAAGCGGTGTGAGGTTGTCGATGTCGAGTTCGCGCAGGTGGGCGTGGATCGGATCCTCGCCGGCAGCCGGCGCCTGGAACAGCCCCGGTTGCTCGCGCCGATCGCCCCCGGCCCCGCTCAGCGACGGACGTCCGCCGCGCGACAACTCATCGCGCTCGAGACCATTGAGAATCGCGCGCGCGCGTTTGACGACGGCGCCTGGCAGACCGGCGAGCCGACCGACCTGAATTCCGTAACTGCGATCCGATCGGCCGGCCACCACTTTGCGCAGGAACACGATGTCGTCCTTCCATTCGCGTACGACGACGTGGAAGTTGGCGACGTTTGGCAGCGCGTCGACGAGGTCCGTGAGCTCGTGGTAGTGGGTCGCGAAGATCGTCTTCGGCCGCGCGCGCGCATTCGATGCGAGATACTCGGCGATGGCCCATGCGAGGCTCAGGCCGTCGAACGTGGCCGTGCCGCGACCAATTTCGTCGAGAATCACCAGACTTCGTGCCGTCGCGCTGTGCAGGATGTTGGCCGTTTCCTGCATCTCGACCATGAACGTCGATTGCCCGCGCGCGATGTTGTCGGACGCGCCGACTCGCGCGAACAGGCGATCGAGGACGGGGAGCTTCGCCGACCGCGCGGGCACGAACGATCCCGTCTGCGCCAGCAGACAGAGCAGCGCTGTCTGCCGAAGGTAAGTCGACTTGCCCCCCATGTTCGGGCCCGTGAGGATGATCAGTTGGCGCGTCGAATCGAGCGTCACGTCGTTCGGCACGAACGCGTCCGCGACGTGCCGCTCGACCACGGGATGCCGTGCGTCGATCGCGACGAGCTCGTCGCCCGCGTGCACCTGCGGCTTCGTGTAGCTCAGCGCTGCGGCGGCATCGGCGAGCGCCGCGAGGACGTCCAGTGTTGCCAGGCCGCGCGCCGTGTCCTGAATCCTGGGGGCTTCAGCGGCGACCTGGCCCCGCAATCGATCGAACAGCTCGATTTCGCGCTCGAAAATGCGCTCGTCGGCGCCGAGCACCTTCTCTTCGTGCTCCTTCAGGGCGGGAGTGATGAAACGCTCGCCGCCGGCGATCGTCTGCTTGCGATGGTAATCGGAGGGAACGTTCGGCAGGTTCGACTTCGAGATCTCGATGTAATAACCGAAGACACGGTTGTATCTGATCTTCAGTGACGTGATGCCCGTCCGCGCGCGCTCTGCGTCTTCCAACTGAGCGATGTGCTGCTTGCCCGAGCGGCTGATGCTGCGAAGCTCGTCCAGCTCCGGGTCGATGCCGTCCCGGATCGCTCCTCCGTCTCTCGCCAGTGCGGGCGGCTCATCGACGAGCGTCTCGTCGAGAAGCGCGCGGACATCGGTCAAATCGTCCAACTCTGCGACAAGGCTTCGGACGAGCGGCGCCTGCATGTCCTCGAGCAGCAGTCGAAGCCGAGGGACGACGGCGATGGACTGGCGAAGAGACACCAGATCGCGCGGACCCGCGATGCCCAGCGCGGCGCGCCCCACGAGTCGCTCGATGTCCTGAACGCTCTTGAACAGATCGCGGACCTTGGCGCGCTCGGTGTTGCGGAACGCAAACTCTTCGACGGCGTCGAGTCGATCCTGGATTCGCTCGAGCGACAGAAGAGGACGCAGCAGCCACGCGCGCAGCAGCCGCCCACCCATGGACGTGACGGTTCTGTCGATCACGTGCAAAAGCGATCCGGAGCGACCGCCATCTGCCGCTTCCACGACCTCGAGGTTCTTCAGGGTCGTGGGATCGATGTGAAGGCAGTCTGCGCCGGTGCGGAAGGAGACCGATCGAACGTGCGCGAGATCACCTTGCTGCGTGTCGCGGAGGTAGTGGACGAGCGCGCCTGCTGCAGCCGTCGCGGCGGGGCGACTCTCCAGCCCGAATCCCTGTAGGCTCTGGGTCTGCAGTTGTTCGAGCAGCATGCGACGTGCCGAGTCATGCTGGAACATCCAGCCGTCCAGCCTCGTCACTCGCGCCGGGATGCGCGCGCCTTCGACCATGGCGGCAACATCGTCACGCTCTGCAGGAACGAGAACCTCGCGCGGGCGCAGCACCGTCAGCTCGTCTCCGAGGGCCTGTCGAGCCGCGTCTCCAACGAGCTCCGCCGTCGTGAACTCGCCGGTCGATACGTCGAGCAGCGCGACGCCGTAGCCACCCGTTTCCGTGGGAACGACGCTCATCAAGAAGGATGTCTCGCGAGCATCCAGATATCCCGAGTCGGTCAGCGTTCCCGGAGAGACCACACGGACGACGGCGCGACGAACGAGCCCCTTTGCCTTCCTCGGATCCTCCATCTGCTCGCAGATCGCAACGCGGAAACCCTTGCGGACGAGCCGCGCAACGTAGGTGTCCGCAGCATGGTGGGGGACGCCACACATTGGAATCGCGCCGCCATTGGCATCTTTCGATCGCGACGTCAACGTCAGCTCCAGTGCGCGCGCTGCGGTAAGCGCGTCTTCGTAGAACATCTCGTAGAAATCGCCCATGCGAAAGAAGAGGATCGCGTCGCGATGCTGACGCTTCGCATCGAAGTACTGCCGCATCGCGGGCGTTGCGCCGCTGGGCTCCGATGTGACGGGGGAGGACATCGATCGGTGGTGAAGCTCGTGCGGGAAAGCCGTTTGGCGAGTATAACATTCACAGGATTGACGGCCGTGAACGTCCTGGCTCTCGACACGAGCACCCGCGCGGGCAGCGTCGCAATCGTCCGCGACTCAGTCATCATTTATCAGCGCACCGACGACAGTTCGCGGACCCACGGCGAGCGCCTTCCAACCGGCCTGATGCGCGTCGTCGACGACGCCCGTCTGACGCCGCAGTCGCTCGACATGCTCGCGGTCGCAGCGGGCCCGGGATCGTTCACCGGCCTTCGCGTCGGAATCGCCGCAATCCAGGGCCTGGCGATGGCACTGGGTCGCCGTGTCGTGCCGGTATCGACGCTCGAGGCGCTCGCGCGCGCCGGCGCCGCAAATGACGGCGAGGGAGATGCTGGGATCATCGCGCCATGGCTGGATGCCCAAAGAGGTGAGGTGTTTGCCGCGGTATATGCCGCAGACGGCCGAACCCGCTTGTCTGAACCAACGGCGCTGCCTCCCGGCCCGACACTCGATGCCCTGCGCCGCGCCGCAGGACGAATTCGGGTGATCGGCGATGGCGCTGTGCGATATGCCGATCAGATTGCCGCGCACCTGGGCGACAGAGCGGAAGTCGTCCGCGATGTGCCGCTGCTCGCAGCAATCATCGGACAGATTGCCTGTGAGTCCCCCGAACGGGCTGTGGCCCCTCACGCGGTCGCTCCCGTGTACGTCCGCCGGCCGGATGCCGAATTGGCGCGGGAGCGTCGGAGTCGGTGAAATGTGAGAGAGAAATCGCGATAGTGAATTGTGAATTCCGGGGCGTCGTGCCGATGTTCATCAGTCAGACGACTTGAACACAGCGCTCTGAACAGATTCACCGAGGGAGCTCGTCCGAACTGAAAACTTCAGCCAGTTGCTGCTCAATTCACAACTCACAATTTACTATTCGTCCTGGCGATTCGAAGACACCATGCAGATCGAGCGACTCTCCGGAAGTGAGGACCTCGATGCCGTTGCGGCGCTCGAGGCTGAATCGTTCACCAACCCGTGGACCCGGGAAATGCTCGAGCGAGAGCTCGCGCAGTCCGACGTGGCCCGGATCTACGTCCTCAGGCTGCCGGGCATACGAGTCGCCGCGTTCTGCGCATGTTGGGTCGTCGCGGACGAACTGCACATCAACACGATCGCCGTCAGTCCGGCATTCCGCCGCCAGGGACTCGCCAAAGCCCTCCTCGCGCACGTCTTGAGCAGCACCTCGAGCGAGGGCATCCGACGAGCGACGCTGGAGGTGCGTCGGTCGAACGTGGCGGCGCGGCGCTTATACGAGTGTCTCGGGTTCTCGCTAATGGCAGTCAGAACGCGGTATTACACTCAGCCCGAAGAAGATGCGCTGATCCTCTGGCGAGAGATGGTGGTCTCTGCATTCGAATCTGCGAGCCTGCCTGGCGAACCGCAACCTTGAAGGTACGTCACTCTTGTGTTACCGTACTTTCATGAGTGTCCAGCGCTAAATCATGCGCGTGAAGTCCCTTCTCAGAGGAGGCGGAGATGCCGACAGACTTCGAAGAGCTGAAGCGTAAACTGCTGCAGACCGACGAGGAGTTCCGACAGCTCGCCAGTAAGCATCACGACCTCGACCAGAAGATTCACAATCTCTCAAGCCGTCATTACCTTTCCGAACCCGAACAGATCGAAGAAGTCAGACTGAAGAAGCGAAAGCTCCAGCTGAAGGATCAGATGGAGAGCATCCTTCGACGATACAGCATGCGTGGCGAGGCTGCGCAGCCCGCGCGTAGCTGATCGCGCGTTTCGAAACGTTTCTTCAGGGCCACGAACCGGCGCGCCGCTGCAGGCACCCTCGTGTCGGTTCCGGCCCTGTTTCTTTTGACGCCCGGCATCTTCGATGAAAATCGACCACGCGGGGTACCCCTTCATCGCGGCGACACTGCTGCCTGCCATCGGGCTTGCCGCCGCGAGACGGACTCGGTGGGCTGCGGCATTTGCCGTCGTTGGCGGGTTCTTCGCCTATTTCTTCCGCGATCCCGACCGCCGGGTTCCAGCGGGTGAGGGTCTCGTCGTGTCGCCCGCGGATGGCCATGTGATGTTCGCCGGCCAAAGCGAGAACCGCTGGGCGCCGCCTGGAGCATGGAAGCAGGTGACGATCTTCCTCTCTCCCCTCGACGTGCACGTGAATCGATCGCCGGTCGAAGGACGAGTGACGAGAATCGAGTATCGCCGCGGGCGTTTCCTGCCCGCCTACCGCGAGGCCGCCAACGATAACGAGCTGAACGAAGTGTGGGTCGAGCACGGCGGGCAGCGGATCGTTTTCCGCCAAGTCGTAGGCATTCTGGCGCGGCGGATCGTGTGCCGTATCCGCGAGGGGGACGAGCTCGCACGCGGCCAACGGATCGGCCTGATGAAGTTCGGATCCCGCATGGACGTGTTCCTGCCGCCCACGGCGCAGCTCATGGTTCGTGTCGGCCGGCACGTTGTTGCCGGTGAAACAGTGCTCGCGAGGATCGGACCGGCGTGCTGAACAATCTGCCTCGGCGACGTCGCAGGGAAGACCGGCCAAGGCGCTTCAAGCGCGGTGTCTTTCTCCTGCCGTCGCTTTTCACCGTGGCAAACATGTTTTGCGGATACGCATGCGTCGTCTACGCCAACTGGGGGGACTTCGATACCGCGGCACTCTTCATCGGCGTCGCGATGGTGCTCGACACGCTGGACGGCTTCTTCGCGCGGCTGACGAAGTCGTCGACGGACTTCGGCGTGCAGCTCGATTCGCTGGCCGACGTCGTGTCATTCGGCCTCGCGCCGGCATTCCTCGCGTTCACGTGGGGCCTCTGGCCGCTGAAACGACTCGGTTGGGCCGCCGGCTTCATCTACGTGACCGCCGCGGCAATGCGCCTCGCGCGCTTCAACATCCAGACGACTGCAGCATCCGACAAGCGCTATTTCGTCGGAATGCCCAGTCCGGCAGCCGCTGCGGTGATTGCCTCGACCGTGTACTTGTACCCATTTGGTCTACAGGACCAGCAGGCCGCATTCCCCGCACTTGCGATGGTCCTCGTGCCAGCGTTCCTCATGGTGAGCACGATCCGGTTTCGGAGCGTCAAGGCCATCGAGATGGGATGGCGCCGGTCGTACCTCGCGCTCTTTGTGGCCGCCGTCGGCATCGCGCTCGTCGCCTCGCATCCGCGCATTGCGCTGGTCGTCCTCTCGTACGCGTACCCGGTGTTCGCCCTCGCCGGCTGGGGGTACAATCGGCTCAAGAGGAGACATACGGAGAGCACAGAAATGACCGACAGACCTCACAGCGAGGAACAGAGGAACGGAGAAAGTCCACTGAGCTACTGAGTCAGAACTCCAGCAATCCTTCTCGTAATGTTTCTATTTCCCTTGGCAGGTCATCGGCGCCGTCGTATCCCGGGAACCCTCCGAATCGAAAACAGACGCAAATCGAACCAGACAAAACCCGCCGGAGGCGTGAATCCTCCGGCGACGTAGAGATCCCTGACCGCCGCGTCTGCAGCAGGACGATCGCCAGGGTCCGTAGACAGGAGCTGCGTCAACCACCGCTGCGCGAATTTTGTCATGCGATGCCATCAGTCCACCGATAGGAGTGCGACGCTGGAAGGCTCATGGGCGCGATCTTAGCCGGCCTGCGATGATACGAGCGGCAGCTTGACAGTGACCGTCGTCCCGACACCCTTCTGGCTCTGCACTTCAATCGTCCCGCCGCTCAGCTCGATGTTGCGGCGGGCGATTGGCAACCCGATTCCTGTGCCCGTCGTCTTGGTCGAAAAGTAGGGTTCGAAGACACGCCCGAGCGCCTCCTCGTCCATCCCGACGCCGGTGTCGCGGATCTCGAGCGTCACAAACCCGTCCGCCGCCGAACCCTCGATTGACAGCCGGCCTGTTCCAGGCATCGCGTGAAGGGCGTTCTCGACGATGTTCGCGAGGGCGCGAGCGATGAGGGTACGATCGACACGCGCTGGAGGCAGCGCACCGATCGCGCGGTTCTCGATGACGATTCTCCCTTCCAGACCCGTGCGATACGGATCGACGACTTCCGCAACGAGAGACGGCACGTCCACCGGTGCCGGCCGCGCGGTGGGCGATGACGCGAAGCTCGAGAACTCGGCGGAGATCTGACGGAGCAACCGGACCTGATTGAGGATCGACGTCACGCAGCCCTCGAGCACAGGACCCATCGGCTCTCCACGATCTTTGTGCACCCGCCGCAGGTGTTCGGCCGAAAGCTGAATCGGAGTCAACGGATTCTTGATCTCGTGCGCGACCTGACGCGCCATTTCTGCCCAGGCTTCGATGCGGTGCGTTCGTTCGAGCTGCGCGCGCTGTGCCTTCAGTTCGGCGGCCATGCTGTTGAAGGCGTCGACCAGCCGCTTCAGCTCATCGGCCGACTTCACTGCAATCCGCGCGTCGAAATCGCCACTCGCGATGCGACGCGTCGCTCGCGTCAGACGGCGAACCGGATCCGCGATGCGCTCCGCCAGCGACAACCCTATCCCGGCGCCGAGCAGGATGAAGAACAGCGCGGCGAGGTGAACGCCGCGATCGAGATCGTCGATCTCGCGTTCGATTTCACGCTGTCGGTTCACGAGCGGAACCGTCAGGATGTCCTCTTTGCCGCCGGCGCGCACAGGTGACGCCGCAATCAGATAGCCAACATTTCCGATCTGATCTTCCGCGACGAAGCTGGGCAGACCCTGCAACGCAATCGCGCGATAGACGCTGTCGGGCGTCCGCGTTGGAAGAAGACCTGAGGAGAACAGGTCGGCCTGGCTGGTTGCAAGCAGTCGCGGGCCATGAAAGATGTTGACGTCCTGGTCGATCACCTGGCTGATCCACACCATGACGTTGTCGCTCAGCGTGGGGACACCGTTGGGACTCCCGCGAAGCAGTGCATCGGACTGCTCGATCACGCGCTGCGCGACGGCAACGGTCCGTGCCGCTTCTGCCTGCACATCGCCCAGTAGCAGCTCGTTGAAGTACACGCGGACCACCAGCGCGAGAATTCCGACCGGAATGACGGATGCCAGGGCGAAGGCGAGAAAGAGCTTGCGATAGAAGCTCGCGCGAATCTCTCGCAGCAGGGCGCGCCCCACGCGAGGGCGCTCACGGCTGATCCTCGTGAACACTGCCGTGCCGAGCAGCACGACGCTGAACGCGACACCAGCCAGCGTGGTGAGCTCCGCGAAGTGCACGAATCGATCGAACACTGAGATCGATGGATAGCCGAGCGCGTAGATGAACACGCGATCATTCGAGAAGTGAACCTCGTACGTCTTGTCGCCGCGATCGATCTTCACCCAGAAGGGCGCGCGGGACGCGTCGTAGATGCGGGAGAACAGCTCGTCGGTGATCGGCCACGCCGCGCCCCCTGACGTGTAGATCGGCCGCAGCCCCCAGCCATAGATCGCGACGTCCACTTCTCCTCCGGCGATACCCTCACGCGAGGCTCCGCTCTCGGTCGGCCGGAACAGCTCGAAGTACGGGCTACGCGATGTGATGAAGGGCAGCGCGCGATAGTCGAACATCACGTGCACGACAATGGTGCCCGCGATCGTCTGACCGTCCGAGGGCTGCGGCACGCAGATGTGTCGATGGGCGTGGAGAATCCGCCGTTCCTCGGACCCGAAGCGCTGCACTTCGACGAATTGGTCCCACTCGCAGCCGGCGACGCCTTGCGGCGCCTGAGGCGTCCCCGAGTACTCGGGAACATTCAGTGCAAACCGGCTGATGAGCGCACCCCTTCGGTCGTACAACTCGACGGCCGATGTGAGCCGCTCGCGCGCGAGGACCGTCTGGTTCCAGACGAGGAACGCACTCTCCGTGCGCGGTTGCAATTGCTGTTCGTCATTCGCGCCCGAGACCAGATCGGCCAGCGTGGGCAACGCGTCGATTTGCTGCATCGCTTCGGCCATCCGTGCTCGAAGCGTTTCGGGATAGTTCTGCGCCTCCGGCGCGTAGCGCCTTTCGATGAGCTCATGACTCGCACGATCGGCGAAGTAGTCGACCGAAGGATCGAGGAGCAGAGCCGGAATCAGAAACGTGAGGAACAGCCCAAGGATTCGGGCGGCGACGGTCGTATGCCTGTACCACGTCACGAGTCGTGGGCCGAACAGCGCCGCCACACCCGATGCCGTCCCGGCAGCAACGCGGCCCATCCCCGGCAAGGGCCAGCCGCGCGCGCGTGCCACGAGCGCGACCGCCGTCGTCGGTACGAGCCACAGCAGCAGGACATGGATGCGGCGCGGGAACGCGCGTGGCAGCCGCCACTCCGACAAAGCGAGCATGAGCAGCAGCGTCGCGGCCCAGAGCGTTGCCAGCTGCAAGCCCAGGATCCCCAGGAGGAGCCCGATTCGATTTGCGACGAACGGGTGCAACGAGAATTGTCGAAGGTCGACCGTGTTCGGATCGATCGTGCTGCTCAGCAGCCGTTCGAACGTGACAAAAAGAACAGTGGCGAGCACGCCGGCCACCAGTTGCATCGAGGTGAAGCGACCTCGGGCAGCGCTCGTGAATCGGCGATGGCGCCTGAGAAGAACCCGCACGCGTACGGCTGGCGGCGCCCAGATCGCAACCAGCGCAGCGGCGCTGAACCCGAAGAGCAGCAGCGGCACGGGTGACGAAGGCGCACGACCCGCGATCAGCGTGGTGCCAGCCCACAGCGTGCCCGTGCCCGCAGCGAGCAACACGGATGCCTCCACGCTCGCGCGCAATGCCAATCGGCGCTGCGAGACCATCCTGCGATCGAGCCGTGGACCAATCAGGAGCAGAACCACGACGGCGAGAACGCAGACGACGGTCCCGAGCACCCCACGGCGCCACTCGAGACGGGCGCGACGCAGCTCGCCGTGGCTGATGACCGCCTCTGCAAGCGGATCACCAGACGGCGCGCGCAGCAGAAAACTTCCGGGGGGCGATCCTTCTCCGGCGCCCTCCCATCGCATTCGAAGAGAAACAGGCGCGATTGGCGTGGACAGCGTGAAGCCGCCACCCGACGTTGCCGCCGACGAGAGGGCGTACTCCGCAGCAACCGCGCCGAGACGGCGCCGATCGGCGCTGTCAATCGGCTGGATGAACACCAGCCGCAGACCCAACGGCGACTGCGCAAAGAACGTCGTCGGACCGTCGGCACGATCTCTTGGAAAATTGTCGGATGGGCGGCCCACCCACGCGCTTGCGTCACCGGACCTGTCGAAGATCGTGATCGAGATGTTGTCCCTCGCCGAGCTCGTCGATCGCGACGCGGCAACCTGATCGAACAGGACGCGCGCGTCCTCAGGTTCAGCGGCAAGCGCCCGTACGGTTGCGGGATTCGAGGCAAGCGCCGACGCGACGCGAGCCAGCGCGGTGGTCATCTCGTCGAAGCGCTGCCGGGCATGCGACTCCACTCGGGCAGCGGCGGCTCGATCGTCGACGCCAAGTCTCCAGAATTCGAGCAGTCCTCCGGCAAGGCCAATCAGGGCGGCAACGGCCACACCGGCGATCGAGAGACGGCGGGAGCTGACGTGCCGTTCTGCGGGAAGAAATCGAGGCACCTATCAAGCAGGATACCGCGCTTCCGTTGGTCGTGGAGCGCCTGCGGCCGCGGCGAGCGCCCTCCGCCCGGACTTCGTCCTTGGAGCCTCGTCGAGGTCTCGCCGTCGCTCGGAGAGGGTAAACTTGAAAGACCGATGTCCCAGGCCCCCGGACTCAAGGTCGCTCTCAAGCGTGGCGCGCTCGTCACGGCAGCGAACTGGCCCCTCATCGCCGTTCAATTCGTCGCCGAGAACACGCTGAAGCTCCTGCTGGCCGTTCCCGTTATCGGTGGAATCTTTCTCGTCGTCCTGCTGCTCGATGCGGAAGCCGAGGAGCTGCTCAAGGGAGACGTTCGCGACATCGTGGGAGCTGTGTTCAGCGCGATGCGCGCCAGCCCGATCGCGCTGGTCGCGTTCGTCATTGCCTTCGGGCTCGTGCTGCTCGGCGGCTCCGCGCTGACGTTCATCGTCAAGGGAGGTACGGTGGCGGTGCTCGCGCAGGCGGATGCAGCTGCCGGACCTATCGAGCGGCCTCCGCTGCGGCTCCACGCGTTGCGGCGCGCCGGCATAACCAATATCGAGCCGTTTCTCGACGGGTGCCGTCGCCTCTGGGCCCGCTACGTCAAGCTCGGAGCATGTCTGCTCCTCGTTTACGCCGTCACCGGAACTGCATACCTCGGCTTCATCGTCGTCGGCTATTCGCTGGCAGGAAACTCCGCAGTCGTTCTCGGCTGGACGATCGCCGTCGCCGCGGTGTCCAGCGCGCTCTTGGTCTGGATCACGCTGATTAATCTCGTCTACCTTCTGATTCAGATGGTGATGGCCGTCGACGACGTCGGGGTTAGAGCGGGATTGAAAGGCGTGCTGAGATTCGGCCGCGCGAGCCTTCGAGAGATCGCCGGAATCTTCGGCGTCGTGCTGGTGCTCGTCGTCCTTGCGACTGCGGCATCCATTCTGGCGACCGCGGGGCTCGGGATGATCGCGTTTGTGCCGCTCGCCGGGTTCGTCGTGTTTCCGCTGACCGCGGCAGGCTGGCTGATTCGAGGGCTCGTGTTCCAGTACCTCGCCTTGTCGGCGCTCGGCGCGTACATGACTCAGTACCGTCACTACATTCGCGGCACACCGCTGGCTGCCGTCCCGGGGAAACGGCTCGCATGATCAACTACGATGCATTCTTCTCGCGGTCCGCCGGGAACATGAAAGGATCGGCGATCCGCAAAATGGGTGGCGTGGCCGCACAGGGACGCGACATCGTATCCTTCGCGCCAGGGTATCCGGGTCCAGACACGTTCCCTTGGGCCGAATTCAAGGACATCACGCGCGAGCTCCTGTCGGGCGAGGACGGCTCCGTGCTGCAATACGGGCCGACACGCGGGTATCGGCCGCTGCTCGAAGCAATCGCTGGCATCATGCAGGCGCGGGGAGTCGCGACGGCTATGGAGCACCTGCTCGTGACGACAGGATCGCAGCAGGGTCTGGACCTCGTTGCGCGTGTCCTTCTCGATCCGGGCGACGTCATTCTCGTGGAGCTGCCGACTTATACAGGCGCGATCACGGCTTTCAACAACGTCCAAGCCGACCTGGTAGGCGTGGCTCAAGAGGAAGACGGGGTCGATCTCGATGCGCTCGAAGACGTGTACGCGCGGCTTCAGCGAGAGCAGCGACGCGTGCGCGTTCTGTACGTAGTCCCGAACTTCCAGAACCCGACCGGCCTGCTGATCGGCCGAGAAAAACGGGTAGCGCTGCTCGAATGGGCCGAGCGCCGTGACGTAGTGATCGTCGAAGACGATCCGTACCGAGATCTCTACTTCGAAGGCATTGCGAGCGAGACGGAAGTTCGACCCATCAAGGCCGACGATCGGAATGGCCGGGTGGTTTACTTGAGCAGCTTTTCGAAGACGCTCGCACCCGGCTATCGCGTGGCGTGGATTCACGCCCCGGCACCGATCGCCGTCAAGCTCGAACTGGCGAAGCAGGCGACAGATCTCTGCACGGGAGTGTTCGATCAGCGAATCATTTTCGAGGCATGCCGTCGTGGAGTCCTCGACCGCCAGGTTCCGCGCCTGCGCGAGTATTACCGGCACAAATGCCGCGTCATGGTCGATGCGCTGCGAGAAGCGTTCGGATCCGAATTGACCTGGCCGCAGCCGCGCGGCGGATTCTTCCTGTGGGCGACGCTCCCGCCGGACCTCGACGCCGACGCGATGATCCCGACGGCCGTCGAGCACGGCGTGATCTACGTCGCCGGTGACGCGTTCTTCGTCAACGGCGATGGCCGCAGCTTCATCCGCCTTGCGTTTTCGGCGGCTACGCCCGATCGAATCCGGGACGGTGTGTCGAGGCTGGCTGCCGCAATGAGCGCTCAGCGAGCGGCTTCCAAAGAGGTTGCCAGGTTGTGAATTCTGGGTTCAGGAGCCTGCGCCCTTTGCATCTCCCGCAGGCTTCGGCGGGGGCGGACCGGCGAGCGAGAGCTTCCATTCCTGTTTCGCACTCACCGTGAGGACGACAATTGCCGGCGCGCCGTTCAATGACGGGATGAAGGCCGGCGCCGCCCCGACCGGCTCTCCGAGCGTGAGTTTTCCGGTCGGCTTACCGGTTTTGTGATCAAAGCCCGGAACTTCGGTCGCAAGTCCCCCAAGCGCGAGATGCTGCCCGAAGAGCACCGGCCCGCTGAGCGGCCGAAAGGCGAGATCCTTTTTCCACCGCTGGTTGCCGGACACGCGGTCGAGCGCGTACACGATGTTGTTCATCGCCGTGAAATACACATGTTCGCCGTCAGCAGTCGCCTCACCAATAACGCGAGCTCCGACCTCGCGGGACCAGTCGTGTTCGCCGTGCGCCGACTTGAAACAGTGGAACTCCTTCGAATCGCTGCCGAAGTACAGCCGATCGCCGTATGCGAGAGGTTCGGTTGGTGAGCTGGCAACGGGTTCGTCCCAGCGCGTCTGGCCAGTTTGGAGCGCGAGCGCCACGAGGCGTCCGTCCTCGACCGGCACGAAGAGCAACTCGCCGTCGATCGTTGGACGGTGAGTCACCGACCCCATGTCGCGCGACCACACCTTGCCACCGTCGGCTGCGTGCAGCGCGGTCAGTCTGCCCTTCGTCGCCGCGATCAGCCAGCCGCTTCGAACGAGCACGGGCGCGGTCAGCGCCTCACCCGGCACCCGCCACACGTCCTTGCCATCGTCGGCGTTGATCGCAGCGATGGTGTCGCTCGTCGTAGCGAACAACCGGCCGTCGGCAAACGTCATCGGCTGTTCGACCTTCATCTCGATCGTCCAGAGCTGCTTGCCGTCAGTGATGCTGTGGGCCGCAAGTGTGCCCGACTGCAGCGCGAGAAAGATCCGGTCTTCCGACGCTACCGGCGGAGCCACCGGTGCTGCCGAAACTGCAACAGACCACCGAATGGATGATGGAAAAGGTTGCGACGGCGGGGACGGCTTGGGTTGATCGTCGCTGCGGCCGGCAAGAATCAACGTCGCCAGCAGAGCTGTTCGGGCGATAAACCTACAAGATATTGTGGTGCCGGACGCGAGCACACCTTATAATAGCGCCATCGACTCTCACTCCCGGCGCGCCGGCGTGCCCGATGGAGTGGGGCGAGACGGCCCGGCCTTCGCAAGGACCGTCCTTTCTCTTGTGCCCCACCAGACCATCATCGTCCTGGATTTTGGCTCACAGTTCACCCAACTGATCGCGCGGCGGCTGCGCGAGCTGTCGGTGTACTCGGAGATCCTGCCCTTCGATACGCCGATGGCCGAGATCGCGCGGCGCGAACCCGTCGGCATCATTCTCTCCGGCGGACCCAAGAGCGTCCGGGAAGCCGGCGCACCACGTTGCGATCCGAATGTCTTTTCCGCCGGCGCGCCGGTGCTCGGAATCTGCTACGGCATGCAGCTCATGACCGACGCGCTCGGCGGGGAAGTCGCCGCCGCGCCGCACCGGGAGTTCGGGCTGGCCACAATCAACATCGACACCGACGCTCCGCTCTTCGCCGATATTCCGGCGGAGCTCAGGGTGTGGGCGAGTCACGGCGACTTCGTCACGTCAGCACCGGCAGGATTCGCGGTCACCGCCAGGAGCACCAACGCGCCGGTTGCAGCGATGGCCGCCCCGGCGCGCGGCCTTTATGCCCTGTTGTTCCATCCCGAGGTGGCGCACACGGATCGCGGGCTCGACATCCTGCGTAACTTTGCGTTCGGCGCGTGTGGCTGCGCGGGCGACTGGACGATGTCGTCGTTCGTCGAGGAGGCGACCGAAAGAATTCGCCGGCAGGTCGGCGATGGACGGGTCGTCTGCGGCCTGAGCGGCGGCGTGGATTCGACGGTCGCCGCACTGCTCGTGCACCGCGCGATAGGCGATCGACTGACCTGCGTGTTCGTCGACAACGGCGTCCTGCGTCAGGACGAGGCGCAGCAGGTGCGCGCGCGATTCGAGCGGTTGCGGCTGCCGCTCGTGTTCATCGACGCGTCGCGCGTTTTCCTGGATCGGCTTACCGGCATTGTCGATCCCGAGCAGAAGCGGAAGATCATCGGCGCGACGTTCATCGACGTCTTCGAGGCGGAGGCGAACAAGCGTGGCAGCTTCGACTTTCTCGCGCAGGGCACGCTGTATCCGGATGTCATCGAGAGCGTATCGGTGATTGGCCCGTCGCACGTGATCAAAAGCCATCACAACGTCGGCGGTCTGCCCGAGCGGATGCGGTTCAAGCTCGTCGAACCGCTGCGACTGCTGTTCAAGGACGAAGTTCGCGCGGTGGGGAAGGAGCTCGGGCTCGAGGACGAGTTCGTCTGGCGACAGCCGTTTCCGGGTCCGGGGCTCGCCGTGCGCATCATCGGCGAAGTCACCGACTCGCGCCTGAGCCTCCTCCGTCGCGCCGACCACATCGTCGCCGAGGAGGTAAAGCGCACAGGATGGTATCGACGGCTGTGGCAGTCGTTCGCGGTGCTGCTGCCCGTCCAGAGCGTCGGCGTCATGGGGGATGCGCGGACCTACGAGTACACAATCGCGATACGGGCAGTCGAGAGCAAGGATGGGATGACGGCCGATTGGGCGCGCCTGCCGCACGACCTCCTCGCGACGATCTCATCGCGGATCGTGAACGAGGTCAAAGGCATCAATCGCGTCGTCTACGACATCAGCTCGAAGCCTCCGTCAACGATCGAATGGGAATGATCTGATTGAGGATTGCAGAATGTTGATCGCAGATTGGGATTGCCGATTGCAAATTGCGGATTGCCGTGTCGAGCAGCCGCAATCGACAATCCTCAATGAACATTCAGCAACCCGCAATCTACAATCCGTCAATCTGCAATCTGCAGTCTGCAATCTGCAATGACAGAGTTCGTCCACCTCCATTTGCATTCGGAGTTTTCGCTGCTCGACGGCGCGTGCCGCATCGAGGAGCTGCTCGATCGCGTCGCCGAGCTGAAGATGCCGGCGCTCGCCATCACCGAGCACGGGAACATGTTCTCGTCGATCGCGTTCCACGATCAGGCTCGGAAGCGCGGGATCAATCCGATCCTAGGATGCGAGGTCTACGTCGCCCCGGACGATCGCCGGAACAAGAGCGGGACGCCGGGCGAGACCGCGAATCATCTGGTTCTGCTCGCGGAAACGCCCGAGGGGTACCACAACCTGATCAAGCTCGTCTCGGCCGGCTACACGGAAGGCTTCTACTACAAGCCGCGGATCGACAAGGCGCTCCTGTCAGAGCACGCCCGAGGCCTGATCGGCCTGAGCAGCTGCCTCAAGGGAGAAGTCGCGACCGGCATTCGGACGGAGCAGCAGCAGAAGGCGCTTCACGCGGCAGCGACGTATCGGGACATGCTCGGCCCTGCCAACTTCTTCCTCGAAATGCAATTTCAGGGGATCGAGGAACAGAAGATCGTCAACAGCGGGCTGCTGCCGATCGCGCGCGACCTTGGGCTTCCGCTCGTCTGCACGAACGACGTTCACTACCTGCAGAACTCGGATTTCAAGCCGCACGACATCCTGCTGTGCATCGGCACCGGCAAGACGGTGAACGACGCCGAGCGCCTGCGGTATCACGGCGATCAGTTCTATTTGAAAACGGCCGAGGAGATGGCGGCCATCTTCAAGGACGTTCCCGAAGCGCTGGCGAACACGGTGCGGATCGCCGAGCGGTGCAACGTCGACCTCTCCGGCACGGTGAATCACCTGCCGAAGTTCGAGGTGCCTGAGGGCTTCACGCTCGACGAGTACTTCGAGCACGTCGTGCGAGAGGGATTCCAGCAGCGGTTGCCGCGGTTGCGCGAACTTGCGGCGCGCGGCCTGCTCAAGCGCACGATCGACGAGTACGAGCGTCGTCTCACGTATGAAACCGAGATGATCAAACAGATGAAGTACCCCGGGTACTTCCTGATCGTCTGGGATTTCATCCGTTACGCGCGCGAGCAGGGGATCCCGGTCGGCCCTGGCCGGGGATCGGCGGCCGGCAGTTTCGTCGCGTACTGTTTGCGGATCACGGACGTCGATCCGATCGAGTACGACCTGATCTTCGAACGGTTTCTGAATCCCGAGCGTGTGTCGCTGCCCGACATCGACATCGACTTCTGCGAGCGGCGGCGCGGCGAGGTCATCGACTACGTCACTCGCAAATACGGGCGCGAGAACGTAGCGCAGATCATCACGTTTGGAACGATGAAGGCGCGCGCGGTCGTGCGCGACGTCGCGCGCGTGATGGACATCCCGTATGCGGACGCCGATCGCGTGGCGAAGGCAGTTCCGCCGGCCCTCGACATGACGCTCGCCAAGGCGCTCGAGGAAAGCCCGGCGCTGAAGGAGATGCAGCAGAGGGACGAGCGCGTCAACGAGTTGCTCGCGATCGCCCGCCGGCTCGAGGGAATGACGCGCCACGCGTCGGTGCACGCGGCGGGCGTCGTCATTGCACCGAGGCCGCTCACCGAGTTCGTGCCGCTCTACAAGAGTCCGAAGGATGAAATCGTTACGCAGTGGGCGATGAAGGAGGTCGAACGCATCGGTCTCCTGAAGATGGACTTCCTGGGACTCAGCACGCTGACGCTCATCAGGGACGCGCTGAACGAGATCCGCCGCACGGGAGGCATCGATCTCGACATCGACGCAATCCCGCTGGACGATGTGAAGACATACAAGCTGTTTTCGGACGGTCAGACGTATGGCGTGTTCCAGTTCGAGAGCTCCGGGATGCGGGAGCTCCTGCGGAAGGCGAAGCCCGAGCGGCTGGATGATCTGATCGCGCTCAACGCGCTGTATCGGCCCGGTCCGCTCAAGAGCGGCATGGTCGACGATTTCATCGCGCGGAAACAGGGAAAAACGCCAGTCAAATACGAGCTGCCACAGCTCGCGCCGATCCTGTCTGACACGTACGGCGTCATCGCCTATCAGGAGCAGGTCATGCGGATTGCCGCGGAACTGGCCGGCTTCTCGATGGGGCAGTCGGACGTGCTGCGCAAGGCCATGGGCAAGAAGGACCCCAGGGTCATGGCGAAGCAGCGCGAGGCGTTCGTTTCCGGCGCGAAGGCCAAAGGCATCAACGAAAAGAAAGCGACGAAGATCTTCGACCTCATGGAGTTCTTCGCCGGGTACGGCTTCAACAAGTCGCACTCGACGACCTACGCGCTTCTCGCGTATCAGACGGCGTACCTGAAAGCGAACTACTCGTGGCACTTTTTCGCGGCGCTCCTGACGATCGAAGCGGCAAACACGGAGAAGCTCGCGATGTACCTCGGCGAATGTCGCGAGCTCGGCGTTCCCATCCTTCCGCCAGATGTCAACTCGAGTGAGCTGGCGTTCACGGTCGTCGACGAAGGTGTGCGCTTCGGGTTGTGCGCGGTCAAGAACGTGGGGGAAGGCGCGATCCTGTCGATCCTGGACGTGCGGCGACAACTTGGCCGAATCGATTCTCTCTACACGCTGTGCGAGCACTCGGACTTGCGGCTCGTCAACAAGCGCGTGCTCGAGAGCCTGATCAAGGCCGGCGCGCTCGATTCCGTCGCCCAGGCCAGTGGGCTGACGGCAGCGTCAGCGCGAGCGCGGTTGTTCGCGACGGTCGACCGCGCGATCGATCATGGAGGCCGTCAGCAGCGCGACCGCGACAAGGGACAGCACCAACTGTTTGGGCCAGCCGATGACGAAGCCTCGCCGCTCGTGCGGCTGTGCGATGCAGCCGCATGGACCGAAGCGCAACAGCTCGCGTTCGAGAAAGAAGCCATTGGCCTGTACATGAGTGGCCACCCGCTGGAGCGCTTCTCCGACGCACTGAAAACGTTCGGTGCTCGCCGGATCGGCGATTTGACCGCCTCCGAGGCCGACATCTGGGTCGGAGGCATCATTTCCGGCCTCAGGCCGCTCAAGACCCGAAAAGGCGAGCGGATGGCCGTCTTCATGCTGGACGACATCGCAGGAAGCATCGAGGTTGTCGTGTTCCCGGAGGCGTTCGCGAAGCACGCCTCGCTCATCGAATCCGACGCGATGCTCATGGTCCGCGGCAAATTCGAGAAGGACGAGGAGACGGCGCGACTCGTGACGACTGAGATGATGCCGATTACTGCGCTGAAGGAACGGATCACGCGCGAGGTGGCGATCCACCTGTCAGTACCGCCGCACGGCCGGCCGACGTTCGAAGCCCTCGCGGAACTGCTCGCGCGGCATCGGGGCGATCGGCGGGTCTACCTCGAGCTCGACGTTCGACGTGAAGAGCGCCCCCTCCGTGTGCGCGCCGACGTCGCCCAGCGCGTGAACCCGTCGGACCGCCTGGTCGCGGAAGTAGAGCAATTGTGCGGGACCGGCTCCGTCGAATTGAGATAGGGCATGCCCACTGACCTTCTCGAATTCGAAGAACCCATCGGCGTCCTGCTGAAGGAGATCGAGGCGCTCAGCATGCTCCCGCGTACGCCGGAGCGCGAGCGATCGATCCAGAGCCTTCGCAACCGCGCCGAAGAGATCCGTGCGGAGCTCTACGCGAACCTGACGCCATGGCAGCGCGTCCTTGTCGCACGGCATCCCAACCGGCCAAGCACGCTCGATTATGTCGAGCGGCTGTTCGTCGACTTCGATGAGCTCCACGGTGATCGCCGGTTCGCCGACGACCCGGCGATCGTTTGCGGGTTCGCAAAGTACAAAGGCCAGCCGGTAGCCGTCGTCGGGCATCAGAAGGGCCGCGACACCAAACAGAGGATCTTCCGTAATTTCGGTTACGCGCGGCCCGAGGGGTACCGCAAGGCGCTGCGCGTCATGCAGCTCGCCGAAAAGTTCCGTCGTCCCATCGTCGTCTTCATCGACACCCCGGCGGCCTATCCGGGAATCGAGTCCGAGGAGCGCGGCGTCGCAGAGGCGATCGCGCACAACCTGCGCGAGATGATCATGCTGGAGGTGCCGATCGTGGTGATCGTCTGCGGCGAGGGGGGAAGCGGTGGCGCGCTTGGCATCGCGGTCGGCGATCGCGTGCTGATGCAGGAATACGCGGTCTATAGCGTCATCCCGCCGGAAGGCTGCGCGGCGATCCTCTGGCGCGACGCCAACCGCAAAGTGGAAGCAGCTGCCGCGCTCAAGATTACGGCCCCCGACATGCTGGCGCTCGGATTGATCGACGCCATCGTTCCCGAACCAGTCGGCGGCGCGCACAACGATGACGACCGCGCGACGGCGCTCGTCGATCAGGCCCTCAGTCAGGCATTGACGGAGCTGGCGATCGTTCCGGTTGAAGACCTCCTCAACGCACGTTACGACAAGTTCCGTCGCATGGGCGAGGAGGGAACAGCCTTCATCGACACAGAACAGGCGAACACTGAAGGGACGGATCAATGAAATGACATCAAAGTCGCTGGTGTGGCAGCACCTCCCGTGTGACGACGCGCGGTCGTCGGCGCTGGCAGCGGCACTCGGACTTCATCCGACCGTCGCGCGGCTGCTGTGTCTGCGCGGGTTGAGCGATCCAGCCGACGCCCAGCGATTTCTGAATCCATCGCTCGATCACCTCCACGATCCATTCAAGCTTGCGGACATGGATCGCGCGATCCCGCGGCTCGAGCGGGCGATCGCGCAGCGCGAACGGATAGCGATCCACGGTGACTACGACGTCGATGGCATTACCTCAACGGTGATCCTTCGCCGCGCGCTGGAGCTTCTCGGCGGCACGGTCGTGCACTTCATCCCTGAACGGTTACGTGACGGCTACGGGCTGCAGCCGCCGGCGATCGATCGGCTTCACGCCGACGGCGTGTCGCTCATCGTATCGGTCGACTGCGGGATTCGTGGAACCGAGGCCGCACGAAGGGCCCGAGATCTCGGCGTGGATCTCATCATCACCGATCATCATGAGCCCGACGGTCAGCTGCCACCAGCGCTCGCCGTAATCAACCCCAAGCGTCACGACTGCGCGTACCCGGACAAATACCTCGCAGGCGTCGGCGTCGCGCTCAAGGTCGTCCAGGCGCTCTGCACACGCGCGGGAAAGGGCCGGTGGCTTCCAGGATTCGTCAAGGTCGCCGCCGTCGGGACGCTTGCCGACGTCGTCCCGCTCGTCGGCGAGAACCGCGTCATCTCGCGGCTTGGCCTGGCATCGCTCAGCAAGGGCCCTCACACGATCGGGCTCCGCGCGCTGCTCGACGTGACCGGCCTGAGCGGTAAGACGATCGACAGTTATCAGGTGGCCTTCATGCTGGCGCCGCGAGTGAACGCTGCCGGCCGCATGAGCACTGCCGACATCGCGACGCGACTCCTCCTGGCGACCGACGAGGGCATGGCCGATGAAGCGCGCGCGCTGGCGCAGCAGCTCGATGAAGAGAATGTCCGTCGACAGCAGGAGGAGTTCGAGCTCGTTACGCAGGCGCGGAAGGCCATCGAAACGGATCCCGCTGTTGGCGCGCACAACGTCCTGGTCGTCGGGGGCGACGGCTGGCACCGTGGAGTGATCGGGATCGCCGCGTCGAAGCTCGTGGACGCCTATCACAAGCCAGCCATCGTGCTGTCGATCGATGGCCACGTCGCCCATGGCTCGTGCAGAAGCATCCCTGATTTCGACATACTCACGGCGCTCGAGCGATGCGCGGACTTGTTCGTCCGTTTCGGCGGGCACCGCCAGGCTGCCGGCTTGACGATGGAAGCCGCGCGTGTCGCCGAATTCCGCGTTCGCATCAACGCATACGCCGATGAGATCCTCGAGCCCGATCAGCTCCGTCCGCGTCTCCGCATCGACGGTCCCCTTCACCTCAAAGGCATCACCCACGACCTCGTGCGCGGACTCGATTCGATGAGCCCGTACGGTCTGGCCAATCCGCGACCGGTCTTTCACGCGGGGGTCGTCGAGATCGTGGATGGTCCGCGGGCGCTGAAGGACCGCCATCTCAAGATGACGTTCAATCAGGACGGCCGGCGCTTTCGAGCGATCGCCTGGCGCGCCGTGGAACAGGCCGAATTCCTCGAAAAAAACCGCAGTGGCGTCAACCTCGCTTTCTCGCTCGACCGAAACGAATATCAGGGCGAGACCTACCTGGAGCTCAGCGTCGCCGATATCAAGGCGTTAGAATGAGAGAAGAAAGTACGAAGTAAGAAGTCCCAAAGGAAGAAGCAAAAAGCCCGCGAGCGACGGCGATAGGGTTCCGGGGACGAAGCCCCGGATGAAGATTCCATGCGTTGGCAGAAGACTGCTCGACTGGCAATAGCCGCGTTCGTCATTGCCTTCGCGGCATTGGTGTTCGTCGCGATGCGGCGGACATCCGTGCCGAAGTACGCACCGAAGAGGACGCCGATTGACGCCAATGCAATTGCGCAGACCACGGGGAAAGCTGATTACGACCATTACAAGGATGGAAAGCTCTCGTTTTCGCTGCAGTCAATGGCTCAGAAAACCTACTCGGACGGCCGAAGTGTTTTCGAGCACGTGACGCTTACCTTGCCGGACAAGAACGGCCGCACGATCACCGTCGTCGCTGATGAAGGGGAATTGATCGCTCCGCCAGACTCGGCCAATCAACTCTCGACCGCCAATCTGAAGAAAAACGTCCGGCTCAAGAGCAGCGATGATCTCGTCGTGCTCACGAACGAGGCGACGTACACGGACAAGGAAGGCGTCGTCAAGGTGCCCGGCGTCGTGACGTTCACGCGGGGTCGTCTGAGTGGAAAGGGCGTGGGAGCAACCTACGATCGCAATCGCGACGTGCTCTGGATCCTCGATCGGGCGCAAGTCTCCGTCGCGCCGGACCAGACTGGCACCGGCAGGCTGGAAGCGACTTCGGCGACGGCCGGTCTGGCGCGCGCGGAACATTACTTCAGACTGTCAAAAACCGCTCACGTGGTGAGTGACGATCGGACGATCGATGCCGACGATATCACCGCGCAGCTTACGCCAGACGATCAGAAGATCACGACGATGCAGTTGCGCGGTAACAGCCGTATTGCCGGGAGTGGAGCAGCGGCTCAGAGGATGTCCGCGAAGGACATCGACCTCACGTTCGCCGAGGACGGCCGAACGATGCAGCACGCGCGACTCATGGAGCAGGCAGTGCTTCAACTGCCGGGCGGTGCCGCGGGTCGTAAGATTGCCGCACGCACGATCGACATGGGAATGTCACCGGATGGCGCGGCGGTGACCCAGCTGAATGCAGTTGAAGGGGTGAGCCTCGACATTCCGGGCGAGGGCGATGTGCCCGCAAAGCAAATCCGCGCGAGGTCGCTAGTCGGATCGAGCACCAGCGGCGCCGGACTCGAGTCAGCAACGTTCGAAGGGCCCGTCGATTATCACGAGACACGTCCGCCCAGCGTTCAAACCGCCGCTATCGATCGAAGGGCCCGATCCGCGCGGTTGATCGTGCAGACGAAACCAGGTCTCGGCGATCTTCAGCAGGCTGAATTCCTCGGCAACGTCAAGATCATCGACGGGCAGACGACTGCAGAGGCCCCCCGTGCGCTGTACCAGGTCGCGAAAGATCTCATGGACCTCTCGCCATCGGAAGCCGGCGATGCTGGATTGCCGCCAACGGTCAGCGATCCGCAAATCACCGTCCAGGCGCGCACGATTCAGCTCACGATGAGCACACACGCGCTCGCGGCCGAGACCGCGGTTCGAAGCATTCTGCAGCGAAACGCTTCTCCGACCGGCGGCGGATCCGACCAATCACATCTCCCCTCGATGTTGAAGGACAACGAGCCGGTGACCGTCACCTCGAATCGGCTCACCTATGATAGTGCCACGTCTCGCGCCATCTACTCAGGGAACGCGCGGTTGTCGCAGGCCGGCGGCACGGAAGTGCGGGCAGAGGGCACGCTCGATCTCGATGAAAAGACGGGCAATCTCAGAGCCCAGGGCAACGTGCGAACGAAGATGATGTTCGACGATGTCGATCCGAAGACGAAAGTGCGATCGCCGAAGGCGACGAACGGCGCCGCGGACGCGCTCGTTTACGACGACGCGAAGCGCCTCGCTGTGTACACCACCGGTCCGACTGGAAAAGCACACATCGTCGGACCTCAAGGCGATCTCGCCGGAGAGCGAATCGAGCTGTACCTGAAGGAAGGTGGCAACGAGCTCGAGCGTGCGGAAATTTTCGCCGGGAACGAGCCCGTCGTTGTCATTGAAAGTCTGCGAACAGCGAAGGGAAGTCACCTGACCTACACGGCAGCAGACGACAGGTACGTGATGACAGGAACGCCGGTGGACGTGCTCGAGCACCAGGATACCGGCTGCAAGCGGACGCTCGCCGCGAAAGTGACGTTCAATCGGACGGACGATCGAATCGGAACGAGCGGCGGTCCGGGTGTTCGCGTTTCAAGCCAATCGGTCGACTGTCCGGAGCAGCGCAAATGAGGCGAAATCCCGCGGCGCGTCCGTCGTGCCCCCCCGCACCCAATACGCGCGGCGGGGCCTGCGGTATGCGCGTTGGGATGCACTGAATGGCGACGCTCAGGACCGAGGAGCTGACCAAGTCCTACGGCGGGCGAACGGTCGTCAGGGGCGTCAACCTGGCGATTGCCTCGGGGGAAGTCGTTGGCCTTCTGGGGCCGAACGGCGCAGGCAAGACGACGACGTTCTCGATGGTCGTCGGACTGACGGCACCGGACTCGGGTCGCGTCCTGCTCGACGGTTCGGACGTGACCGATCACCCGATGTACCTCCGTGCGCGAAAGGGGATTGGGTATCTGCCTCAGGAACCGTCGATCTTCCGCGGGCTCACCGTCGAACAGAACATTCTCGCGATTCTCGAAACCTTGAATCTCGACGGCGCAGGCCGCCGCGCGCGCTTGCGGGAGCTGCTTGCCGAGCTCGGCCTGACGCCGCTGGCAAAATCTCCGGCATATACCCTATCCGGAGGCGAGCGACGACGTGTCGAGATTACGCGCGCTTTGGTGATGTCGCCGTTGTTCATGCTGCTCGATGAGCCATTTGCGGGCATCGACCCGATTGCCGTCACGGATATTCAGAAGATTATTTTTCATCTCAAGGCGCGCGGGATCGGCGTCCTCATCACCGACCACAACGTGCGTGAAACGTTGAGGATCACGGACCGCGCATACATCGTCCATGACGGCGTGATTTTCAGGAGCGGCACGCCCGACAGCCTGGCCGCCGACGAGGAGGTCAAACGGATTTACCTCGGCGCTGACTTCCGATTGGACTAAGATTGAGAGGGACGGACCCGTTAGCGAGCCCATGGCCATCCAGCAGAAACTGCACACAAAACTCGTTCAGAAGCTCATTCTGACGCCGTCGCTGCAGCAGGCGATCAAGCTGCTGCCGATGTCTACACTCGAGCTGTCGGATCTGCTGAATCAGGAGATGGTGGAGAACCCGCTGCTCGAGGAAGTGCCTACCGAGGAGCTCCAACCGGCGGAGCAACAGCAGGCGGAAAAGCCGGATGCCGAGAAGACCCCTGCCGAGAAGTCCGATGCGTGGGACGATGCCGATTACGAGTACTTCTTCGGCGACTACTTGGACGACGGGTATCGGTCCCGCACGCCGTCGGAAGTCAAAGAGCTCCCGCCGATCGAGAACACGCTCTCCACGTCAGGCTCGCTGTCCGATCATCTGCTCTGGCAGCTCTCGATGCAGACCGACGACGAGCGGCTGAAGGAAATCGGAAGCGCTATCATCGGCAACCTCGACGACGACGGGTATCTCGCCGCGTCCGTGGAAGAGATCGCCGTCATGGGCGAGTGGCCGGTAGCCGATGTCGAGCGTGGGTTGCAGCACGTGCAGACGTTCGATCCGATTGGCGTCGCGGCCCGCGATCTGCAGGAGTGCCTGTGGCTGCAAATCCGGCACCTCGGGCTGGAAGGGACGCCGACCGAGAAGATCGTCACCGAGCACCTCCGCCTGCTGCAAAACCACCAGGTGCCCGAGATTGCGCGCAAGCTCGGGATGAGTATCGACGATCTGAAGGAGCACATCGAGGTCATTCGGAGCCTCGATCCGAAGCCGGGCAGCCGATACAACCCGACGCAGTCGCAGTACGTCATCCCCGACGTGTATATCGTCAAGGTCGAGGACCAATATGTCGCCGCTCTGAACGAGGAGGGGCTGCCGCAGCTTCGCATCAGCCCTGTCTATCGCCGGCTGCTGGACAAGAGCGGCGGAGAATCGAACGACGAAACGCGCGCGTACGTAAAGGACAAGTTTCGCTCGGCGCTGTGGTTGATCAAGTCGGTCGATCAGCGGCAGAAGACGATCCACAAGGTCGCTACCAGCATCATCAATTTTCAGCGAGAGTTCCTGGATCACGGCATCGAGTACCTGCGCCCGCTCGTGCTGCGCGACGTCGCGAACGACATCGGCATGCACGAGTCCACCGTCAGCCGCGTGGTGAACAACAAGTACATGCACACGCCGCAGGGCGTGTTCGAGATGAAGTACTTCTTCCACAGCGGCATCAGCAGCTCGTACGGCGAGAGCGTCTCGTCGGTGACGATCAAGCAGCGGATCAGGAAGATCATCGAGAACGAAGACCCGCGCAAGCCGCTCAGCGATTCGAAGATCGTCAGCATCCTGCAGAAGGAGGGGCTGATGCTCGCGCGGCGCACGATCGCGAAATACCGCGAAGAGCTGAAGATCCCGACATCGAACCAGAGAAAGGTCTTGTTCTAGCTCTCTTCTGTCCGCGAACAGCGTGCAGGAAAGCGGAACGCTGGCAGCTGGTCGCTGACAGCCGGAGCAGATTCCTGAGAGCTCCTACTCATGCGTCTCGACATCACCGGGCGGCACGTGGAGATTACCTCTCCGCTGCGGCAGCTCATCGATCGCCGGCTGGCACGGCTCGGCCGGCTCCTCAACGACAGCGTCATCTCCGCGCAAGTGATCCTCACCAAGGAGAAGTACCGGCACCGAACGGAAATCGTCCTTCATGCGCGCGGCGACAACATGATGCGCGGCCAGGGCGAGGGGAACGCCTGGCCGCTGTCCTTGCGACAGGCGTCCGAGAAGCTGGAACAACAGGCGCAGCGGCTCAAAAGCAAGTGGCGCGAGCGCAAGCGTCGCGGCGCCGGCGCTCGGGTCATTCCGCCGCCCGCGGAAGTCGACAACACTCCGGCACCACGGGTCGTTCGCGCGACCCGGTATCCCGTGAAGCCGATGTCGGTCGAAGATGCCGCGTTACGCGTAGAGGGAGGCACCGAGACGTTCGTCGTGTTCCGCAATGCCGAAACGGATGCCGTGAGCATCCTGTACCGACGCAAGGACGGCAACCTGGGACTGATCGAGCCTGACTGATCCGCCTTCCCCCTTGCCCGCTGTCGCCCGGGCGAAAGCGGGCTTCGGGTTCTGGCGCACAAGTCCGCCTTCGCCTTGTCGCGCGGTAGCATCGCCAAGGCTGAAGGCACTAACGGCTTCGGCGCGGCAGGCTTTCCCCGACACACGCGCTCCGATAAAAGAATGACAGACTCTCAGCTTCCAGGCGTCAGCGTCGCCACGGTGCTGCGCGATTTGGGAGAGTCGCACAGCATCGAGCTGGAACTGCTCGCCGGCGCGTCCGGGCTCGATCGCCGAATCACCATCCCGCACACGCAGAAGACAGGCCTCGCGCTGTCGGGGTTCGACGCGTATCTCCACTCTGGACGCGTGCTGGTGTTCGGCGAAAGCGAAGTGCGGTATCTCGAAAGCCTGTCGCCGGACGACCGGACTGCCGTGGCGCGCCGGGTGTTCGGCCACGATCTTCCGTGCGTGCTGATCACCGACGGCTTCACGCTGCCCGTGGAGTTTCCAAGAGAGGCCGACATCGCACGCATGCCGCTGCTGCGCACGTCGGCGCCGACTCCCGACGCGATGGCACGGCTGTCGGCGGTGCTCGACATGTACCTCGCGGCACGCGGAATCATCCACGGCGTTCTGATGGACATCCTGGGTCTCGGCGTACTCGTGGTGGGGGAGAGCGGGATCGGGAAGAGCGAATGCGCTCTGGATCTCGTCGTCCGCGGCCATCGACTCGTGGCCGACGATGCCGTGGAGCTGCGATGCCGGTCGCAGTCGTTCGTCCTCGGGAGCTGCCCCGAGCTGACGCGGCATCACATGGAGATCCGTGGGCTCGGGTTGATCAACGTGCAGGATCTGTTCGGCGTCGCGTCCACGCGCACCTCGAAGCGGGTCGAACTGGTGGTGCAACTCGAACGCTGGGAGCCCGGACGTGAGTACGATCGGCTCGGTGTCGACGACAGCTACTATGACCTGCTCGGGATCCGGATCCCGATGATCAGGATGCCCGTTGCGCCGGGACGAAACGTTGCCATCCTGGTGGAAGTCGCCGCGCGGAATCAGTTGCTCCGCACGCGCGGTCATCATGCAGCGAGGCGTCTCGTGGAGCGCGTCAATCAGCAGCTCGACATGGACACACGCGCCGCTGACGCCGACATCGATCAGGGAGAGGACTTTTGAACGCGGGTTCACGCCGACCGACAGAGATCCGAGGCTTTGTCGAATAGTGCCCCTCGAGAAGCGCCACGCGGCGCGGCGCGCAGCGCGAATGGCGGTCGGGTCACGGTTCGTCGTGGTGACGGGCGTCTCAGGATCTGGGAAGTCGCAGGCAATTCGTGCGCTCGAAGATCTCGGGTACTTCTGTGTCGACAACCTGCCGGTGACGCTCTTGCCGACGCTGGCGGATCTCACGATGCGCGCCGGCACGGAGATCGAGAAGGCGGCGGTGGTTGTCGACGTTCGCGAGGGAAGGCTCCTGAAGGACTTCCCGACGATCTATGGGCGCCTCAAGCAGATACCGAACCTCCGCCCCGTGCTCATCTTTCTCGAGGCGTCGGAGCGATCGCTCGTGCGTCGCTTCAGCGAAACACGCCGGCCGCATCCACTCGCGCCGGATCGCTCCGCCATCGAGGGCATCCGAGAAGAGCGTACGGCCATGCGTGCAATCCGCCGACTAGCCGATTACGTCGTGGACACGTCGCAGATGACGGTTCACGACCTTCGGCACGCGTTCACGGGCGTGGCGACCGGACGTGTGCCGGGGACGCAGCTCGTCGTGACGCTTTTGAGCTTTGGGTTCAAACGAGGCATCCCCGTCGACGCAGATCTCGTTTTCGACGTGCGGTTCCTGCCAAACCCGCACTTCGTGCCGGGGCTGAAGCGGCTGACAGGACGCGATCGAGAGGTGAAGCGATATCTCGACCGATCGCCGATGACACGCGAGTTCCTGAAGCACACGCTCAATCTCCTGAGATTCCTGATTCCGCAATACGTGAACGAAGGCAAGTCATATCTGACCATCGGCATCGGCTGCACCGGCGGTCGACATCGTTCGGTCGCGATCGCCGAAGCGTTGAGGAGGGGCATCTCGGGACTCAAAGGGATCAGAATCCGAGTGGTGCATCGTGATATTGCGAATGAATGAGGTGCGACCTGCTCGGTCCTAGGTGACGTGCTTGGGGTTTGGCGCTCATGAAGCTTGGCGTAGTGGTCGTTACGCACGGCCAGCTTGCGACGGAGTTGGTCAACTCGGCCGAGATGATCGTCGGCGACCTGCCGCACGTTGCGGCGGTGTCGATTGGCTGGCACGATGACGTCGACCACGCCCGCGACGAGATCGGCCAGGCGATCGCGCGTGTGCAGCGGTCCGCTGGTGGCACCGAGGAGGAGCCGGCGGACGTGCTCGTGCTGACGGATCTGTTCGGCGGCACGCCCGCCAACCTGGGGGTCACATTCGTCAACCCGCACGTGGAGGTCATCACCGGGGTGAACCTGCCGATGTTGATCAAGCTGGCCCGGCCGTCGGGCAGCGCCGACCTGCTAACCCTCGCGCGCGAGATGCGCGAGCACGGGCGACATGCGATCTGGGTTGCCTCGGATCTCCTGCGCGGAGAAAAGACGTGACCACCTGCGCTCTGACGATCAGCAATTCGCTCGGCCTCCACGCCCGGGCCGCGGCGCGGTTCGTGCATGCTGCGAGCGGTTTCCAGTCACGAATCCGGGTTGCTCGCGGCGAGCGCGAGATCGATGGCAAGAGCATCATGGGGCTGCTGCTGCTCGCGGCGTCGCGCGGCACCGTGATTACCATCACCGCCGACGGGTCGGACGAGGAAGCCGCCCTGGCCGCTCTGCGAGCCCTCGTGGAGCGCGGCTTCGAAGAGGTTCCATGCGCCTGAACGGCCTCGGCGTATCCCCCGGCGTCGGAATCGGCAGGGCGCTCGTCCTGAAGCGGGGCGCCGCGCTTCGGTTCCGCGTACCCGCCCCGCTCGTCGGCCACGAGCTCGCGCGTCTCGACGAGGCCCGGGAGCGCTCACGCCAGCAGATCGAACAGATCAAGGCCCGGATTGCGTTGACCGCCGGAGCCGAGCACGCATACCTGTTCGACGCACAGCTGCTGATGCTGGACGACGCGATGTTGATCGATCGAGCGGCATCGATCATCCGGGACGAACAACTGAATGCCGAATCGGCACTCGAGCGTGCGCTCGAAGAGATCTCGGCGCTCTTCGACCAGGCACACGACACCTATCTCCGCGAGCGCAAGGGGGACGTCGCTGACGTCGTCGGACGCCTGTGCATGAACCTCCGCGCCGGAGAGGCAGGCGACCTGTTCAAACACCTCGAGGGCCCGCTCGTCCTCGTGGCAGACGAAATCACGCCATCAGTGATCGCGCAGCTGCACGGGCAGCGTCTCGCGGCGCTCGTCACGGACGCCGGGAGCTGGACCTATCACACGGCGATCCTCGCACGCTCGATTCACGTACCGGCAGTGGCCGGCCTGCGTAACGCGAGCGCTCTCGTTTCGCCGGGGGCCCTGGTCGCCGTCGATGGCACGAGCGGCGAAGTCATCGTGGATCCCGATGCCGAATCGCTTGCGCACGTCCGCGCGCGCCAGCAGCGGCAGCAGGCGTACCAAGAGTCGCTCGAGGAATTTCGCACGCTGCCACCGATTACGGCCGACGGGGTCGAGCTGCGTCTCGAAGCCAACATCGAAACGCCCGAGGATGCCGCGCGCGCGTGTGAACGCGGCGCCGCCGGCGTCGGGCTCTTTCGCTCGGAGTTCCTGCTTGCCGGCGGCGGGCAAGCCGCGTTGACTGAAGACGCGCAGTACGCCGCGTATCGACGCCTCGTCGAGAGCGCCAGCCCGGGCCGCGTCACGGTTCGGACGTTCGACCTCAGCGAGACACAGCTGCGAATTGACGACGCCGCCGTCGAAGGGACACGTGCGCCGCTTGGGCTGCGCGGAATCCGTTTGAGCCTGTCCCTCGACGAAATCTTCCAGGCGCAGCTTCGGGCGCTCCTACGCGCCGCGGTGCACGGCCCGCTGCGCATCATGTTCCCTTTCGTTTCCGGCCTCGAGGAGCTGCGCGGGGCGCGCGCGGCGGTCCAGCGCGCGGCCGAGGCGCTGCGCGCGCGTGGCCTGCCGGCGCCGCCGGTCTCGATCGGCGTCATGATCGAAGTGCCGTCGGCCGCGCTCACCGCGGACCTGCTGGCCGCGGAGGCCGACTTCTTCAGCATCGGCACGAACGATTTGATCCAGTATTGCCTCGCCGTTGATCGCACCGACGATCGCGTCTCGCGGCTGTACGAGCCGCTGCATCCCGCCATCCTCCGGATGCTGCGCCTTATCGCGAGAGCCGGCCGCCGTGCGCGGATTCCCGTCGCGGTCTGCGGAGAAATGGCCGCCGATCCGGCCTCGCTGATGCTCCTCGTCGGCCTCGGGCTCCGCGAGTTCAGCATGGCGTCGACGGCGCTGGCGATGGCAAAGCAAGTTCTGCGCGGCATGCGAGCCGACGATGCGCAGCGCGTCGCCAGCCGCGCGTTGAGACGACGAACAGCGGCGGAAGTCCATCAGTGCATCATTGAGCTGGTCGGCGCGAATACAGTGAAATGAGATCGACAGACTGCGAATTATAGAATGGTGAATGAACTGGCTCTTCGTTGAAGTCGTGCCGGACGACTCGAGCCGAACGTATCTCAACTCGTGATTCACCATTCACAATTACTCATCGAAGGAGTGAATGTGTCGCAACTGCCCCGAGTCGAGAAGCCGTGGGGATACGAACTGCACTGGGCAAAGACCGACCGATACGTCGGGAAGCTGATTCACGTCAAGGCCGGCCACGCGCTGAGTCTCCAGTACCATAATCAGAAGGACGAGACCATTTTTCTCTGGTCTGGCCGGATGCTGTTCGAGATCAAGGAAGGGGAGGAGCTCGTCAAACGCGAGATGACGGTCGGTGAGGCGGTGCACATCACGCCCAAAACGGTCCATCGCATGACGGCCATCGAGGACTGCGACATCTTCGAGGTCTCGACGCCCGAACTGCACGATGTCGTCCGGCTCGAGGATCGCTATGGACGGACGTGAAAGCGCCTGCGAGCGTTGAGAAAAGACGACACGCGGAATCTTCGTACCCGATCGCTGATTAGGTACGCGCTCTCCGCGTACTCTTATCCGGACATCGCGATTGACGCGAAGAATCGGCGAGTTCAGAATGGCTGAACTCTTGAAGACCAATTTGGCCGGACGCTGACGCGAACGGAAGCGCCTGCGGCCGCGGCGAAGGAGCGAAGCGCGTCGAGCCGCAGCGAGCGGGGGTGGGGCCCTGCGAGCGTTGAGAAAGGACTCGTGGAATGGGCAGTGTGAACAAAGTTATCCTCGTGGGGAATCTGGGTCGCGATGCAGAGCTGCGCTACACGCCCGGCGGCGCGCCCGTCGCGACGCTCAACCTCGCGACGACGGAAACCTGGAACGACAAGGCAACCGGCCAGAAGCAGGAGAAAACCGAGTGGCACCGCGTCGTCCTGTGGGGCAAGTCAGCAGAATCGCTCTCGGAGTATCTGGTGAAAGGCAAGCAGATCTATGTCGAGGGCCGGCTGCAGACGCGGCAGTGGGACGACAAGGACGGTAACAAGCGGTATACGACCGAGGTGCGCGGCGATCGCGTCGTGCTGCTCGGGGGCGGCGGTGGCGCGCGCCCGCAACAGCCGCGGCCGGCTGGTCCCGAGGAGCAGATGGGCGAGCCGGTCACAGAGTTGACCGACGACGATATCCCGTTCTAACCCTTTCCCTTGTTGAGAATGTCGAGTCGTTGTTTGGCCATGATGGCTTCGAACGACTTGTCGTAATTCTTCAGCACGGTTTCGTACGCCTTCCGTGCGAGGTCGGACTGCTTCAGCGCTTCATAGGTCTGGCCAATCTTGTACCACGCCTTGGGGACGCTGTCGGTCTGCGGATAGTCGGTGGTGACCTTCTGCAGCGCCGCCAGCGCGTCGTTGTACTTCCCCGCCTGGTACAGCGACTGCCCGATATAGAACTGGGCGTCATCAGCATTCGGTGAAGTCGGGAACGTTCGGATGAAGGCCTGGAATCCTTCCACGGCCAGATCGAATTGTCCCGCGGTGTAGTCCGCATAGGCCTGATCGAACATCCGCGTCGGGGAGATGTTGGCGGGCGGGGGGTTCGTCGGCGGCGCCGTCGTCGGCTGCCCTGTCGCGGGATCGACGGGGGCCGGCGCTGGCGAGGAGCCGATCGACGGCGGGATCGAGGCTACGGTTTGACGGAGTGCCTGGATCTCCTGGGTCATCGTCGAGATGCGCACGTTCGTCTCGTCCGCCTTCTCGCGCAGTGTCCGCACCGTCTCGCCGATGTTGTTGATGACGAGGTTCTGGTCCGCAAACGCCTTCTGCATCATGTTGGTTTGCGAGTCCATCTTCGACGACATCGTCTTCAGCGTGTCCGCCAGTCCGCCGAGCATCTGCTGCAGCTGCTGCTGCTGTTCCTGCAGCATCCGAATCTCCGCCATGAGCTGCTGATGCTCTTTGTTCGCAGCGAACGCCGCGTTGGGCGCGAGTAGGCCGATCGTGACGAGTGCCGCAAGCGAGCGTGTCATGTTCATCATTGCCTCGAACTCCCAAGGTGCAGAATACAAAGAATTCAGCAGCTAGAATCGAGAGCGATCGTGATTCACATTCACTCCAGCTTCTAACTTCTAGCTTCTCTAGCTTCTGACTTGACGCGAAAGGTCATTTACTCGTAACCACGAACTGTGCCCGCCGGTTCTTCGCCCAGGCCGCCTCGTCATGGCCGGGATCGAACGGAAACTCCTTGCCATAGCTGACGGTCTTCAGCCGGTCGGCTGGAATACCAAGCGAGACCAGGTACGTGCGGGCGGCGGCGGCGCGCCGTTCGCCGAGCGCGAGATTGTATTCTGCAGTTCCGCGCTCGTCTGCGTGCCCTTCGATGGTGATGACCCACGTCTGGTATTTCGTCAGGATCTCGGCGTTCGCATTGAGCGCCTGCTGAGCCGAGCCTTCGATCTCAGCGCTGTCGAACGCGAAGAAAACGGGCTGGAACGGTGAGTTCTTGTTGATGATGTCGATATCGCCCAGCGGGTCGCTGGCCAGCGGCTCCGGCGGGACCGGCGCAGCTTCGCGAACGGGCTCAGGCGGGGCAGGTGGCTTGACGCCTGTCGTTTCCGTAGGGGGCGGCGGGGGAATTGGCCTCGCCACCGGCGGCTTCTTCTTCGCACATGCGCTGGCGCCGGTCACGAGGATGATCACCGAGAACAGCAGCGCTGACACTCGTCGACTGTTCATGCTTTCAACTCTTCCGCGCTCGAAGCGCCTGACTTGTGGGACCTCGTACGTCGTGGTTTTGCTTCCAAGGTTCTACTGCGACCAGTTCGGATATCGATTGCGGCCGGTTTTCGTGACCTGCCGGAGGTTCTTGCCATCGTAATCGATCGTGAAGATCTGCTCTTTCCCACCCAGACGATCCGACACGAACGCCAGATGTCGGCCGTTCGGCGAGAACGCCGCACTCTCATTGCTGCCGATCCCATCAGTGATCGTCACCGTTTCACCGGTCTTCAGATCGTACACGTTGATTTGATTCCCGCCGCCCCGCTGCGAGGTGTACGCAATCTTGTTGAACGGGGGCGGCGACCAGGTCGGCCTGTCGCAATGTTGCTCGTGCGTGATCAGACGCAAGTCGGTGCCGTCGTCGTTCACGACGTAGATTTGGGGAGAACCCGTCCGGTCGGAAACAAACGCGATCTGATTGCCGGTCGGCGACCACGTGGGCGTCACGTCGGCCGAGGGATGATTCGTCACGCGACGGAGGTTGCTCCCGTCCCGATTGACGACGTAGATCTCCATGTTGCCGTCGCGGTTCGTTGCGAATGCGAGCTTCGTTCCATCGAGCGACCACGCCGGCAGATAATTCTGGACCTCTGGCGTTCCGCCGCGCGCCGGCCTCTGCGGAGTTCCTAATACCCGGATCGATTGCACGAAGATGTCCGGATAACCGGTGCGATATGACATGTACGCGATCGAGTTCCCGTCGGGCGCCCAGACCGGCGCAATGTCGAGCGACGCCGTGATGGTCGCGCGCCGCTGGTTCGCGCCGTCGTAGTCGGAGGTGTAGATATTCGAGATGTCACGTTCGCCCACGGGCCCTTTCATCCTGCTTCCGTCGCGATCAGAAGAGAAGACGAGCTTCGTGCGCGCGACGCCGCGAAGGCCGCGCTGCTGCTGGTGGATGTCGTCGGACGCCGTGTGCGCGTAAATGCGTCCGCCGTCCCTGACAGACTCGAACGATCCGCTGTATTGTTTGCCGAGCGCGGTTCGGCCCGTCGAGACTTGGAGCAGCCGCACTTCTGCGATCATTCCCGTGGCGCCCTTGCGGATCGTTCCGATGACGATACCATCCGCGCCGAGCTCCTTCCAGCGATCGAGCGGCACCGATTCGACGGATGTCGCCGCCGGAATGCTTCGATAGGTGTCGCGCGGGATCATGTAGAACTCCCGCTCGAAACTCAGATCATCCCACAGCACCTGTCCAATCGCCTTCGCTGCCGCGACCGTTTCCGCCTCGTTCGAGAGCGGGATGAAGTCTGGGACGGCGAGCTTTGGTGGCAGTCCTGGCGCTCCGCTGATCGACACGGCCAATTCGGTCGGCTGTTGACTCGGCGGCGGCTGCTGTTGGGCCCCGGACGGAGGCTGTTGCACCTGGCCTGCGAGAACAACCGCCGCGCAACCCGCAAGAGCGAATGTGAGAAAACGCACAGGTCTCATCAGCGCTGATACCCAAAATCCAGGTGGACGGTCAAGTACGGTTCCGGAAACTGTGGCGGAAGCGGCGGAAGCTGCCGCGTGTACAGGACAGCTCGCCTCGACTCGAGATCGAGCACGGCATTGCCGCTGCCTCTCTCGACCTCGACGTTCGTCAACATCCCATCCCGCCGGATCGTGAACTTGACGATCGTGTGTCCCTCCACGCCCTGTTGTTGCGACCAGTTCGCGCGGATTTTCTGAAGCATCGTAACTATGTACTCCGGGCAGCAGAAGTCCTTCACATCCAACGTTGCGCCGGTGCCGCCGCCGCCGCTCGTCGAGAGTCCCCCGAACGGGATCTGTTGGCCTCTGGTGTTCGCCAGGGCATCTCCAGGCTTCACGGCCTCGCCAGTCGTGGGCTTCCGGCTGGCTGATTTCTCGACCGACTTATCGAGCGTGGTCGGCGGCTTCGCTTTCGTCTTGGCCGAAAGATCCGGCGCAATCATCTCGGGTTGTTTCGTTGCGGGCCGAGTTTCCACGCGCGCCTTCGGCTCAGGCGGAGCGACCGTCTGCACCGGCCGCGCCGACAGCTGTGTCATCCCTCCCGCGTCCTCACCAGGCGCTCCACCGAGTGAGATCGTCATGACGTTGGGAGGCACCTTCGGTTCGAAGCCCATCCACGACCGCGGTGCCAGCACGAGCGCCGTGATCAAGACACCATGCGCGACGAGCGACACGATCACCATGCGGCTCAGGCCTTCAGCCTGCCGCGAGCGGAGATCCAGAATGTCGCTGACCGCCTCCCGCATGCTTTGGCTCTCGACTCTCGACTCTAGAAAAGTTCGGCCGGTCGCGGGCCCCTTCGCCCCGCTCCGCTCCGGCGGGCGCGCCGCTGGCGCGCTCACATTTTCCGGGGCTGCGACATGGACCCGACTTTCTCCACGCCGGCCTGCTTCTTCATCCTCCGGGGGAC